>JBAZHT010000003.1:0-74082 GCA_041652255.1 Bacteroidales bacterium | reverse complement strand
AATTATCGAAAAAGCCCTTTTGGGGGGGGGTTTGCCTTAATTGGGGGTGTATCCCTACCAAAGCGCTGATGAAAAGTGCGGAAGCACTGAACACAGCCAGGCATGCAGAAACTTACGGAGTGAAAGTGACAGGAAATGTGGAGCCCGATATTAAGGCCATTGTTGAGAGAAGCAGGCAGGTTGCGGCACAGATGACCAAAGGCATTGAATTCTTATTGAACAAGTACAAAATTGAGATAATACACGGGCGAGGCAGCCTTAAGGCTCCGGGAAAAGTTGCCGTTGGGGATCAGATCCTGGAGGGCAAAAATATTCTGATAGCCACAGGTTCCAAACCCAACTCCCTTCCCGGGGCCTCCATAGACGGGAAAAAGATTATTGGTTACCGTCAGGCTATGGTTCCGGGATCCATACCCGAAACCATGGCTGTGATAGGATCCGGTGCCATTGGTGCCGAGCTTGCTTTTTTCTACAATTCACTCGGTACAAAAGTGACATTGATAGAGTACATGGACCAGATAGTGCCGACCGAAGATGCGGACGTAGCAGCCCAGTTAAGCCGCTCTTTTCGTAAAGCAGGCATGAAGGTCATGACATCTGCCGGCGTACAGTCGGCTGAAAAATCTGCTGACGGTTGTCGCCTGTCCGTACAGACAAAGAAAGGTCTTGAATATGTTGAGGCAGATATAATATTGTCTGCCGTTGGTGTTGTGCCGGTGACAGCTAATATCGGACTGGAAGAACTGGGTGTTCAAATGACCCGCGGCCGGATCAATGTAGATAAAAATTTTATGACAACGGTTCCCGGTATTTATGCAGTAGGTGATGTTTTAAATACGCCGGCCCTGGCCCACCTGGCGTCGGCAGAAGCCCTTTGTTGCGTGGAAAGGATGGCGGGACTGGATGTTCCCGACGTAGATTATGACAATGTACCGGGATGTATTTACACAACGCCCGAAATCGCATCGGTTGGATTGCGGGAAAAAGATGCCGAAAAAAGAGGCATAAAAGTGAAGATCGGGAAGTATCCTTTTACAGCATCGGGAAAGGCGGCTGCCGCCGGAGAAAGGGACGGTTTCGTCAAACTTGTTTTTGATGCTGAATCACAAGTATTACTGGGTGCCCACATTATCGGGGCACATGCCACGGAAATGATAGGCGGACTGGTAGCATGCCGCGGTATGAAAATCACGAGTCACGATCTGATACATTCCATTTTCCCGCATCCCACAATGAGTGAGGGAATCATGGAAGCCGCAGCTCTTGCCTGCGATCAGTGTGCCAATATGTAAACGATTATGTATAGAAAAAATCTGGCTTTGGTAGCCCACGACAACAGGAAAAACGATTTGATAGAATGGGTGGAATTCAACAAGGACCGTCTGATCAGACACAAGCTCGTCTGTACAGGAACTACCGGACGTATGGTTGAAAAGGCAACCGGAATTGATGTCACCACACTCAAATCGGGGCCCCTGGGCGGAGATCAGCAAATGGGTGCTTTGATCGCTGAAGGGAAAATTGATATTCTCATCTTTTTCTGGGACCCCATGCAGCCGCAGCCGCATGATGTAGATGTTAAGGCATTGTTGCGTATTTCGAGTCTTTACAACATCCCCACTGCCTGTAACCGGTCTACGGCAGATTTTGTGATTTCGTCTCCCTTGTTTGAAAGCTCATATATGCCGGCACCTCAATCATTTGACGAATACCTGCACCGGCCCCTGTAACGTTCAGGGATTTTTGCGGCAGACAGCCAGTGTTTCCACGTGATCCGCTTCGAAAGCCTTTGCCGCCGTTTACGTAGGTCTTTTTGTGCGAACAGGCACGTCTGCCCGAATGAAAATGAGTGAGTTCAACGTCTTTCAGAGATGTGGTAGTGGTTTCTTTCAGTTGCATTGCGTGAGATGAGTTCTCCCAGGAATCCGGCCAGGAAAAGCTGCATTCCCAGGATGATCGCCAGAAGAGCCAGGTAGAACAAAGGCTGGTCGGTTACCTGTCGGTAAGGGAATCCGTGTGATTGCCAGTAAAGTTTCTGAATGATTAGCCATACGGCAATAACGCCCCCGGTAATAAACATCAACGAGCCGAACAGACCGAATATGTGCATGGGTTTTTTCCCAAAACGGGCAAGGAACCAAAGACTTAAAAGATCCAGGTATCCGTTTACAAAGCGGCTGAGTCCGAATTTGCTTTTTCCGTATTTACGCCGGGAGTGTACTACCGGTTTTTCGCCGATCTTTGCAAAACCGGCTTGTTTGGCCAGGTAAGGAATGTAACGGTGCATCTCCCCGTATACTTCAATACTTTTAACCACTTCTCCCTTGTAGGCTTTCAGCCCGCAATTCATGTCGTGGAGTTTAATGCCCGTAACCATCCTGGCCGTGGCGTTATACAGCCGTGAGGGTATGGTTTTGGAAAAAAGTCCGTCCTTTCGTTTCTTTTTCCAGCCGGAGACCAGATCATAATCTCCCCAGGCTACCATATTGTAGAGCTCCGGGATCTCGGCAGGATCGTCCTGAAGATCGGCGTCCATGGTGATAACCACATTGCCCAGGGCAGCTTTGAACCCGCAATAAAGGGCGGCAGATTTACCGTAATTCCGACGAAAACGGATCCCGTGGATCCGCGCGTCTTTTCCGGCTTCTTCAGATATGAAATTCCAGGACCCGTCGGTGCTGCCGTCATCAACAAAGATCACTTCGTACTGAGGTAGTGCCGGATCCTCTTCGCGTAGCGGTGCAGTCAGGACCGAACGAATACGCTCCAGTAACTCGGGCAATGAATCCCGTTCATTATACAATGCAATGACAACAGACAGGTCCATATAAAACTACTTAGTTGTCGAACGGAGAAGTCGCCACTTTCTGTTTGGCTCCGGTTGCCAGGATGGAAGACCAGATAAGCCCCAGTATGTTGAAATAGATCAATTGTGAAACCATCATGATAACAGGCAGACGTGCGATGAATTTATCCATATTAAAATCTTCGGAATTGATTCCGGCCTGCTCAAAACCCATCATCATGGCATTTGAGATCTGGGACGTTGCATCCGGAAAAATAAACATAATGTGAAAATAGTAATACCCGGCGGCAATGATGGAAGAACAAAAAGAAACCGCCATCCCGAATTTAAATGCATCGGAATAAGAATAAGATTCCTTTCCGGTTCCGAAATCTTTCATAAAATAGAAAAGCAGACCGAGTGTTCCGGCAAGCTTAACTATCCAAAATACAATGTTCAGCCATCTGGCAGGTTCCAGGACTGTCTGAATGACCATAAAAAAAACGGAGACAAGTGCCAGGACTATTCCGTATACGGCAGCTTTGTTCCAGAAATTATGTTTCATCGGTAAATCGTTTGGTTTCGGTCACAAAGTAACCAAAATTTTTAAAAAATACCTAACTTTGTAAGTTAGAACGAAAACGAACCTTATATATACAGATTATGATCATTATTACTTTTCCCGACGGGAAAACAAAACAATATGAATCCGGCATAACCGGATACCAGATAGCGCAGGATATAAGTCCCCGGCTGGCAGCCGAGGTGCTTGCCGTGAAAGTGGACGGGAAGCTGACAGACATACAACTACCTCTTAGACAGGACGCTTCTGTTCGTTTCCTAAAATGGGAAGACGAGGAAGGCAAACAGGTGTTCTGGCATTCCTCCTCCCACCTGATGGCCGAAGCACTGGAAGTGCTTTATCCCGGTGTAAAATTTGGTATAGGCCCTGCTATTGAAAACGGCTTTTACTACGACATAGACCTGGAAGGACGTCAGTTATCCGAAGCAGACCTTGTACCTGTAGAATATAAAATGACGGAACTGGCCAGAAGCAAACAGCTGTTTGAACGGAGAGAGGTCAGCAAGGATGAAGCCCTGAGAATATACCGGGAAAAAGGCGATCCCTATAAATGCGAACTGATAGAAGATCTGGAAGACGGGACCATCACTTTTTATTCCAACGGGGAATTTACCGACCTTTGCAGGGGACCACACATTCCTGATACATCCATGATCAGGGCCATCAAGCTTACTTCAATAGCTGGTGCTTATTGGCGGGGGGACGAAAAACGTCAGATGCTAACACGTATCTACGGCATTACTTTTCCCAAAAAATCCTTGTTGGATGATTACCTGAAAATGATGGAAGAAGCCAAAAAGAGAGATCACCGTAAATTGGGTAAAGAACTGGAACTGTTCACTTTTTCTCAACGCGTGGGACAAGGACTGCCCTTGTGGCTGCCTCGTGGAGCGGCTCTGAGGGAGCAATTGGAAAATTTTCTGAAAAAAGTGCAAAAGCAACACGGTTACCAACAAGTGATCACACCTCATATAGGTCAGAAAGAATTGTATGTTACCAGCGGCCATTACGCAAAATACGGGGCGGACAGTTTTAAACCCATAAAAACGCCGCAGGAAGGTGAGGAATTTTTGCTTAAACCAATGAATTGTCCCCATCACTGTGAGATATACCGCTCAAAACCGCATTCTTACAAGGACATGCCCATACGTCTGGCCGAATTTGGAACGGTTTACCGTTATGAACAAAGCGGTGAATTGCACGGACTCACACGCGTCAGGGGATTTACACAGGATGACGCTCATATTTTTTGCCGTCCCGATCAGCTTAAGGATGAATTTTGCAAAGTAATTGATATTGTACTGTATATTTTCAGGACTTTAAGTTTTGAGAATTTTACGGTACAGGTATCCCTGCGCGATAAAAACGACAGATCTAAATATATCGGATCGGATGAGAACTGGGAAAAAGCAGAACAGGCCATTATTGAAGCTGCCTCTGAAAAGAACCTGGAAACCATAGTCGAATACGGTGAGGCAGCCTTTTACGGACCCAAACTTGATTTTATGGTCCGGGATGCCATCGGAAGAAAATGGCAGCTGGGGACCATCCAGGTAGATTATAATTTACCCGAACGCTTTGAATTGGAATATATTGGGGCGGATGACAAAAAATACAGGCCGGTAATGATTCACCGTGCTCCTTTTGGATCAATGGAACGCTTTGTCGCTGTTTTACTGGAACATACAGGCGGGAAATTCCCGTTATGGCTTACCCCCGATCAGGTTGTTGTCTTGCCTTTGAGTGAAAAATTCAATGAATTTGCAAAAAAAGTTTGTGAATTCTTGAATAATTCCGAACTTCGCGCCTCGCTTGACGACCGGAATGAAACAGTTGGTAAGCGCATAAGAGAGAATGAGTTGAAGAGGATTCCGTATTTGTTGGTAGTGGGGGAGAAAGAGGAGTCTTCCGGAACTGTATCTGTTCGCCGTCAGGGTAAAGGAGACCAGGGAACCATGAAACCGGAAGAATTTGTAGCCATGCTCCGGAAAGAAATAAATGATTTAACGAACTAACAAAAGGAGGAATAAATTATCGGAACACCTTACAAGCCACAATTTTCGCCCCATAGAAGGAACAATCAGGGAAAATATTATAACAGGACACCAAAACAGGATGACGGTGCCCGGATCAATAATGAAATTGATGTTCTTCAGGTGCGTGTTGTGGGAGACAATATTGAAAAACCGGGAATCTATCCTATTGCACAGGCCTTGAAACTGGCTGAAAGGATGAATCTGGATCTGGTGGAGATTTCTGCACAAACCGACCCGCCTGTATGCAAGATCATTGATTACCAGAAATATTTGTACCAGAGGCGCAAAAAGGCAAAAGAGATGAAAGCCAATGCTTCTAAGGTTGTTGTTAAGGAAATCCGGTTTGGACCGAATACAGACGAACACGATTACCAGTTTAAACTCAAACACGCTATTGAATTCCTGAAAGATGGCGCAAAAGTGAAATCTTATGTGTTTTTCAGAGGTCGTTCCATCGTTTTTTCAGAGCAGGGAAAGAAATTGCTGCTCAGATTTGCCGTTGACCTTGAAGATTACGGGAAAGCAGAACAGATGCCCAAATTGGAAGGCAAACGAATGATCATGATGCTCGCGCCTTTGAAAACAACAAAAAAGAAATAACAACCAACTATATATAAAAAAATATGCCCAAAATGAAAACAAATTCCGGAGCCAAAAAACGTTTTACGTTAACGGGAACCGGAAGGATCAAGCGGAAACACGCTTATCACAGTCATATTTTGACAAAAAAAACAAAAAAGCAGAAACGTAATCTGACCTATTCCTCATTGGTAAACAAGGCAGATGAAAAGCGCATCAAAGAACTGATTTGCGCCTAGGACTGCAATATATTAACCAGATTGCACAGCAGGAAAAGCATCTCAAAGGAGGAGAACGCTGACAATCGCAAAGAATTAAAATTATGCCAAGATCGGTAAATGCTGTAGCCTCCAGGGCCAGGCGCAAAAAAATTCTAAAACAGACGAAGGGAAATTTTCTGGCACGCCGCAACGTCTGGACGGTAGCCAAAAACACGTATGAAAAAGGGTTGACCTACGCATACCGTGACCGTAAAAACAAAAAACGTTCATTCAGGGCTTTATGGATACAGCGCATCAATGCGGCTGCCCGTACAAACGGAATGTCCTATTCCCAATTTATGGGAAAAGTCAACAAAGCAAATATCGGCCTTAACCGGAAGGTTCTTGCAGACCTGGCTATGAACAATCCCCAGGCATTTGAAGCCATAATCAGCTCCATTAAATAATTACAGGGTTTTGAACCGCTGGATCAAATTTTCACTGGTTGCTGCCGGTTACCTGTTATGGGTGATCTGGCTGGGTAACTTTTGGTGGTTGTTCGGCCTGGTGATCATATTTGACCTGTACATAACCAAAAAGGTAAAATGGGCTTTTTGGAAGAAGACCTATAAAGAAGGTGAAAAGCGTAATGTTGCCCTGGAATGGGTAGATGCTATCATATTCGCACTGATAGCGGCCACCTTTGTTAAGTCTTTCTTTTTTGAAGCGTACATGATCCCGACCTCCTCTATGGAAAACACCCTGATGACAGGTGATTACCTGTTTGTGGGTAAGTTGAAATACGGGCCTAAAAGACCGCAACATCCCCTGACCATACCCCTGACTCACAACGTAATCTTTGGGAAAGAATCATATACCAGGCTCATTGAGCGTCCCTACAAACGGATGGCCGGTTTTTCACAGGTCAGAAGAAACGATATGGTCGTGTTCAATTTTCCGCATGGTGATACCGTCCTGGTAAATTATCCCACCGATGATTATTATACACACGTGAGGCTGAACGGAAGAAAGAGTACCTTGGAACATTACGGTCCGGTCAAATCACGTCCGTCCGGCAAGGAAGACAATTATGTCAAAAGATGCGTTGCCGTTGCCGGGGATACCCTGGAGCTGAAAGACGGGAAAGTTTATGTGAACCGCATTCCCCAACCTTATTTCTCAGGGATACGGAACACCTATACCGTTGTTACCGACGGACAGCCCCTGAACCAAAGGGTCCTGGAAAAATACAATATTTCTCCGGCAGAGACTTACTTTGACAACCGCATACCCGGTTATCCCACACTGCCTTTAAACGAAGAAAATGCCGCGGAACTGGCAGCATTGAGGACCGTTGTATCCGTAACCCGAAACGTTGATATTTTTCCGCCGGACTACCCGGATTCCCAACTGATGCTGTTCCCCTTTACTCCGTCACCGGATTTTCCCTGGACCAGGGATAATTACGGACCGCTGTGGATCCCAAAGGCAGGGACATCGATATCACTTACACCGCAGAACCTTCCTTTGTACAGGCGCATCATTACTTCTTACGAAGGACATATCCTGGAAGAACGTAACGGGTTGTATTATATTGACGGAGAGGAAACCGCAGCGTACACTTTTGAGCAGGATTATTTTTTTATGATAGGAGATAACCGTCACAATTCACTGGATTCGCGGTACTGGGGTTTTGTTCCGGAAGACAAAATTGTCGGGAATCCTGTTGTTGTCTGGTTTTCCACTGATAAATACAAATCCTTCCCATCCAATATCCGATGGGACCGAATATTGAAATTCAGATTTAAATAAATTTTGGGTTTCCAAAAAAAATGCAGATATTTGCAGCCCCTTAAAAATGAACAAATCACAAAATTAAAATACCATGGCACGAGTTTGTCAAGTTACAGGTAAGAAGAGGATGGTAGGGAATAATGTGTCTCACTCAAAACGCCGTACCAAACGCGAATTTGCTCCCAACCTGAAAACCAAACGTTTCTGGTCGGAAGAAGAAGGCCGTTTCATTACTTTAAAAGTGACTGCCGCCGGGATCCGTACCATTAACAAAAACGGACTGGCTGCCACATTGAGAGCTGCCAGAGCAAAAGGTTTGATTGATATTGTATAATATTTCGTCTTATGGCAAAGAAAGAAAACAGAGTACAGATCATTCTTGAATGTACCGAACAGAAAGAAAGTGGTGTTCCGGGAATGTCCCGTTATATTACCACAAAGAATAAAAAGAATACCACACAGCGTCTGGAACGTAAAAAATACAATCCTTTCCTGAAAAAAGTGACGGTTCACAGAGAAATAAAATAGACAAAGAGAGAAAGTTATGGCAAAAAAAGCGGTAGCAACACTTAAAAACAAAACGGCAGGAAAAGGCAGTGTTAAATGCATTCGTATGGTCCGTTCAGAACGCAGCGGAGCCTATGTTTTTCAGGAAGACATCATTCCCACTGAAAAGGAAAAAGATTTTTTTGCCGAAAAATAGTGCATCGTATGGTTCATTTATAAGAATGAACAGCATGATCTTAACATAAAAGCTCCCCCGGGGGGCTTTTTTGTTACCTGTTGCACCCCTCTTTTTCTTATATTTGCACTCTTATGCACGACAACATTCTGGATAAAGGACTTGAAAAAACAAAACGAGGGTTGTTCAGCCGTCTTTCCAGGGCGGTTATGGGTCGTTCACGCGTGGACGAAAGGGTTTTGGATGATCTGGAAGATGCTCTCATAGCTTCAGACGTTGGGGTGGACACGACGCTTAAGATCATTGACAGGATACAGGAACGTGTTCGCCGCGATAAATATGTCAATACAGAGGAACTGAACCGGTTGCTGAGGGAAGAGATTGAAGCCCTGTTGCTTGAAAACGCTTCCGGCAAAGATTTGATCCCGTTTGATTTTTCAAAAAAGCCTTTTGTAATTCTGGTTGTGGGTGTAAACGGAGTGGGGAAGACCACCACAATAGGGAAACTGGCTTCCCGGCTGAAAGCAGACGGGAAAAAAGTAATGATGGGAGCTGCCGATACATTTCGTGCCGCTGCCGTTGAGCAACTGACCATATGGAGCGAGCGGGCTGGTGTCCCCATCATCAAACAGAATATGGGCAGTGATCCGGCAGCGGTGGCCTACGATTCCCTGTCTGCGGCCATAGCCCGTCAAATGGATGTGCTTCTGATAGATACTGCTGGCCGGCTTCACAATAAAGTAAACCTGATGAACGAATTATCCAAGATCCGTAAAGTGCTGCAAAAACTGATACCGGATGCTCCGCATGAAGTATTGCTTGTCCTGGACGGATCAACAGGTCAAAATGCTTACCAGCAGGCCCGGGAATTTTCCAAAGCTACGGACGTTACGGCACTGGCCGTGACAAAACTGGACGGGACGGCAAAAGGCGGAGTCGTTATTGGGATCAGTGACATGTTACAGGTTCCGGTCAAATTCATAGGACTGGGAGAAGGGATTGACGATCTTCAGGTTTTTGACAAGAAAGCTTTTGTAGCAACATTATTTGAATAATCATAGAGTATGAAGATCCTGTACAATTGGTTGAAAGATTATTTTTCCCTGGATATGGATCCGGAACAAACCTCGCAGGTACTTACCAACATAGGTCTGGAAGTAGAATCCCTTGAGGTTACGGAATCAATTCCAGGGGGACTCAATGGTGTGGTAACAGCCCGTGTGGCTGCCTGCAGTCCACATCCCGATTCCGATCATTTATTCATTACAACGGTAGATAGCGGCACCGGAGACCCTGTTCAGGTAGTTTGCGGGGCACCCAATGTGGCAGCCGGTCAAAAAGTGCTTCTGGCAACGGTAGGGACCCTGTTGACCTTCACAAGCGGGGATCAGGTAAAGATCAAAAAAAGCAAAATACGCGGAGCCGAGTCTTACGGAATGATCTGTGCCGAGGATGAACTGGGGATCGGGACTTCCCACGAAGGGATCATGGTACTGCCCGACGACACCCCGGTGGGTGTACCGGCGGCAGAATACCTGGGTCTTCCTTCTTATGCGGTATTTGAGATCGGACTGACACCCAATCGCATTGATGCCGCTTCTCATATTGGAGTTGCCCGGGATCTGGCCGCCTGGTATTCCGCGCAGGATAAGGAAATACCGGTCAATAAACCCGCGGTGGTTTCTTTTAAGGAAAATCCCTCCGGTAAGGGAATTCAGGTAGTTGTGGAAGCCCCGCAGGCAGCTCCCCGGTACAGTGGCATAACGCTCAGTCACATTACCGTAGGGCCTTCTCCGTCCTGGATGCAGGACCGGTTACGTTTGGCCGGGGTACGTCCCGTAAACAACCTGGTGGATATTACCAATTATGTCATGCTGGAAACAGGCCAGCCCCTTCATGCTTTTGACAGGGAAACCATAGAGGGGGATCGCGTAGTAGTGCGTTTTGCCCGGCCCGGAGAACGTTTTATTACACTTGATCAGGTTGAAAGAACCCTGGACGGGGAAGACCTGATGATCTGCAACGCAATAAAACCCATGTGTATTGGAGGGGTTTTTGGCGGATTGGAAAGCGGTGTGACCGAAAAGACGACTTCCATATTCCTGGAGTCAGCCTGTTTTAATCCTGCTTTTATAAGGAAAACTTCCCGCCGTCACGGTTTAAAAACAGATGCAAGTTTCCGGTTTGAAAGAGGTGCCGACCCCAATGCCACCCTGTATGCACTCCAAAGGGCTGTGTTACTTATGCAGGAAATGTGCGGAGCCCGTGTTGAAGGGTCTGTAACGGACCTGTATCCCCAGCCTGTTACCCCCGCCCGGATAGACTTGAATTACCACAGCATGTTTTCCCTAATGGGGAAAGATATTGGAAGATCCACCGTAAAAAGGATATTGAAGGCTTTGGAAATGGACATTATCCGGGAAGAGCAGGACTCGGTTACCGTTCTGGTGCCGGCCTACAGGGTAGATGTACGGCGGGAATGTGATGTCGTGGAAGATATCCTGAGGATCTACGGTTACAATAATATTGAATTGCCTGAAAGGATCCGTTCTTCCATGGGACAAATTCAGAATCCGGAACCTGACCTGGTAAGGGAAAGAACAGCCGATCGTCTTGCCTCACGGGGATTTCGTGAGATCATGTGCAATTCTTTGACCCGCGTTGCGTATTACGAAGACCTGCAGACATATCCGGCCCGGTCTTCCGTGATGATCCTCAACCCGCTAAGCAGTGATCTGAACGCAATGAGACAGACCCTTCTCTGGGGCGGACTGGAAGCCGTTGCACACAACAATAACAGACAACAGTACGACCTCTGTTTCTTTGAACAGGGGAATGTGTACCAATTGATCGGTTCGGGAGAATCGTTGACAGGATACCGGGAAAGCCGGCGTCTGGCACTTTTCATAACGGGAAATGATAAGCCCCATAACTGGCACACTCCTTCCCGGCCGGCCGATTTCTTTACCCTGAAAGCTTACGTGGAAGACATTGTACGGTTGTTTGGGCTGGACCTGAACCGTTTGGAAAGTACCGATGCCCCCTCCGACCTTTTTGAAGCGGGAATCCGTTACCGGGTAAAAAACAAGGTTTTAGCTGACCTGGGAGAAGTCAGCCGTGCCTGTCTTTCCGTGTTGGATATCAAACAGAAAGTATTTGCCGCAGAAATTGACTGGGACCTGTTCTTTAACATGGTTCGCAACAACAAACCCCGTTTTACCGATTTACCGCGGTTCCCGGAAGTTCACAGAGACCTTGCACTTGTGGTAGACAATAACATCACTTATGACAAGTTGCATGCCATAGCTTTTAAAACCGAAAAACGGCTTCTGAAAAAGATCAGCCTGTTTGATGTATATACAGGGAAAGGTATTCCGGAAGGGAAAAAGCAATACGCCCTGAGTTTTGTTTTCCGGGATCCGGAAAAAACACTGACGGATATTTACGTGGAACAATTGATCAACCGTATGATGGAAGCCTTCACACGGGAAACAGGGGCTGTTTTACGGTAACTTCCACCACCGGCGCCACAATTGACGGAACGTATTGAATTCTTCCTGGTAAACGAATCCCGCTCCGTTACGTTGCGTGTTGTCCAGGTAATTGGAGTATTGATCGGCAGCGTGACTGAAAGCCTTCAGTCTGAATTTCCCTTTTTCATCCAGTTTCAGTTCAATGTCAACGTTGCCTATCAGGTCGTTTTCATTGTTGGTATAAGGATTATTGCCCATATTTCCATTGATCACCACCCGGTTGTTGAAGAGCTGGGTGGAAATGGCAACATCAAAAACATCCCCGCTTTGACCGGGCTGGTAATTGAATCCCACATCAAGAGGAATGTTCAGCTGGGCGAAAATGTTGTTCAATTGATTGGAAAGGATCTCGGTAGCATTGGAATAAAGAATGTTGGAATTGTTCACGATCCCGGATTCCTGTTCAGGCATGAAGCTGCTGGAAATGAGCAACGTAACAAACTGTCGCATCATTTTGTCATCCGTAGACAAGGCACTTTCAACACGGGCCCTGGTCATGGGATCAATATCCTCAATTTCAATATTGAAACCTAAAGTGGGGTTCATCAGGTTTCCTGACATTAGTATCTGACAGTCCACATCCCTGCGGTTACTTAACATGGTGGTATCGGCAAGTAAAGTATTTAACGAGGCTTTTGTCTTGTAAGATGCTGTGAGGTTCAATTGTGTATTTTCTACGTCTCCGTTGAATGAAATGGTTCCCCCGGGAACGATCTGGAAACGTTTTGAAATGATTCCCTGGAGACCAAAGAGGTAATTCCCGCTTTCTACGGTACAGTCTCCAAGGATGGAAAATGAATCGTCCAGGGGATCTACTCCCAGGTTGATCGCCCCGGTTCCACGGGCCGATATGACATCACCCGTCATTTTGTTGATTTCAAGCAGTATCTCGGCGTCGGGTGTCAATTCCGTCTTCATATTAAACGTAAACCGGGAATTGTTGGCTTTTTTGTCCTTTTCTTCCAATGCGGCCAGAATGTATGGATCCCTTCCGGTATAAATCTTATTGGGTTGTACGAAGGTTAGCAGGCTGGTTTGTTTGGCTTCCGAAGCTGAAGAAAGGGGAATATGAATTGTGGTGTTAGGATCCGGCCTGATGGAAAGGTCCAGCAGGATATCATTAAGAGGACCTTTCAATTGCAGGCTGCCTGTGGCAAAAGCCTGTCCGTAAAAAATATCGTTGTCTTTTTCAGTCAGGTTCAGTCCGTGGAGGTTTACAAAATTCAAATCCAGATCAGCAGTAATATCCCTGAAATGATTATACCGCAAACCTCCCTGTACTATGGCATAATGACCGTATGAATCGCGCAGGGTGTCTTTTGGCAGGGACAGTCCTCCGGGGGTCAGATGAACTGGTCCTGATATGGAATAAGGTACCCGTGTATAATCTATAGTAAAATTCAGGTTGTTTACCAGGGTATTGTCACTTGTCAGGACCAGATCAGGCAGCGTTCCGGCCAGCAACATATCTCCCGATATCTTCCCGTGTACGTCCGATACCAGTCCGTTGAGAAACGGAGCTACAAGGGCTGCTTCAAAATTCCGGAACGAAACGTTCATATCCACGTGTTTTGTCGAAGGAGTATAAGAGCCTGTTGCCAGCAGCGGCCGTTGTCCTCCCGGCAGGGTGGTACTGGCCCCGAGCTTGAGGTGTGCAGCCTGCTTGTCCCAGGAGCTCAACAACCGCAGGTTGCCTGCCAGTGAATCATTGATAAACAGGTCGTTACCCTGTATATCGGCGAAAAAATGACGGTTTCCGTAAAAATCGGTCACATAACCGGTTCCCGTAAAGGAACCCCTGAAAGTAAAGGGATATTCCGCCGGCATCAGGGTATTGAACATGCCGGCATCAAAGCGTGAGAGTTCTACGCGCAATGTATCTCCCGGAGATTCGGAAAGGGAGCCGTTTATGCTCAAAGATCCTTTATCCGGGCCATTGCCTTCGTGTTCCAGTATGACATTGTGCAGAGCCAGGTTCCGTTGTGCAATCACGATGCTGTCGGAGAGTAGTTTCCAGTTTTTTCCATTGATGAAGATCGTGTCCGAAGAAAAATCAGCCTTGATAAGGGGAGACTGGAGAGCATGATCGCGTGAAATATGAAGCGCTGATTCCAAATGTGCATAATTTGTCTTTCCGTCATTGCGGTTATAGTGCAGGTCCAGGAATACCCGGTCCCCGCCTGCCTCGGCTTTCATGGAAAGGGTATCTGCAAGGACCGGTCCCAGGGTCAGGTTCCCGCATTCCAGTTCCATCTGCAAATCCCGGGCCCCTGCCTCGGCAAGAACATTCAAATGGCTCAGGTTGTGGCGGAGGTACCCTATTCGTTCGGAAAGGAAAACTGCGCGGACACTGTCTTTTCCGTGGTCCTGCAGAGAAATGGAGGTCCCCGGGGAAACATACAGGCCGGGTAAGAGCAATTCTTCAAAAAAGACGCTGTTTTTAACAGTCATTTCCAGGGAAGCCCGGTTATCGTCAGCCGGTACAGATCCTTCATCTGTATAAGACGTAAACCAGGCCGGGAGGTAACGGAAAAGATTCCTTGAGGCTATACGTGACAGGAAGCTCATAAAACCTTCGCTTCCGGAATAATCGGCTGTGAGGGCATCCGATTTAAGTGAAAGTTTGAAAGCCGTGGAATCCGGGGTGCGTTCACTGTTCAGGTAAAATGAGTCCAGATCATGAGTCCCTCTGGAATTTACAAAAGACAATCCCGTTGCCTGAATGGCACCTTCTATGTCCCCCAGTGTATTGATGTGTGAAAAATCAGCCCGTACCAGACCGCTCAATACGGCAATGGAGTCTGTTTTATAAAGATTCAGGCGGTTCAGGTCCGCATAGGCTATGTTGGCAAAGAAATTGGCGGAAGTCCCTGCAGAACGTGTCAGGTCTGCCCGTCCCTGGAACAGAAAATGAAGGTTTGGATCCGATGCACTCATCCTTCCGTCGAAGATCCCGTTTTGCAATTCACCCATCATTTTGAAATCCCTGAAGGGGTAATTATTGAATACCAGGCTGGAAACAGAAAGGGTATCAACACGTACGTACAGGTTTCGTATACCGCCTTGTCTGAAAGCTGCATGGGTTTGGGTGTATAGAGAACATTCCTCCAAACCCTGAATTCCTGTGAAACGACCCAGATCCAGGTTTTCAGTGCGGATGATCCCGGACAACAACACGCCGTCGGAATAGGCGTTGTTGTTGATGACAATATCCAGCGAAAGATCCCCGAAATCACCCTGAAGATCGCCGTCTACTGCAAAATCCGTGAGCAGTCCGGCAAGGCGTCCCCTGAATTGGAAAGGAGTCCCGCTGCCGGCGTTGTCTTCCAGGATTTTTAAGTCTACCTGAGCGATGGAATACAACACATTGTTCAGATCTCCAATATCCGAGTCGATCTTTTGTATATCAACCTGCAAGGTGCTTTCTTCCACTTCCGGCAGTCCCTTGAGCTTGAAGCCGCACAGGATCTTTGTTTTGCCGGACGGGGAACGCACGTCCAGCTTATCGGCACTCAGATTGCTTACTGTTCCGGTGACTTTGCCGGTCGCCCGCAAAGGCAGGGTAAAATATTCGGGTAAAGTCCAGGCATAGTAGCGGATGGTCTTAAAAGAGAGAAAAGCATCATCCATATCCAGTTCCATGATCACCCGGTTTACATAGTCGGCAAGGTTTTCTACATTCCCGTAGTGCATCAGAAAATAATGGGCTTTTATATGAGAGTAATTATCCAGGATCACCAGGTTTTCAACCCGGGCTTCCCGGTTGTCCACGCTGACGTCCCCTTCCAGGTGCTGTATCAAATATCCGGATCTTTCCCTTCCCGAAAGATTATCCAGTCTGGCTTCCAGCAAACCGTCGCCAAAACGGACATCACGGATATTTATCTGGATATCTCCAATATGCATATCCATAAAGTCAATGCTTTCCGGATTGTTGTGTAACGGCCCCTGATCCTTGTCTGTCATATGATAGGCAAAGTGCTCCAGATCTACTTCATCGGCAGTGAATATCCATGAAAAAGGCTTACTGACCGTATCCTGTTCCGGAGAGGGAGGGAACATGCTTTCTATGTTGGTCGAGTTGTTTTGCATGATCAAATGGAAAGATCCTTCGGAAAGCAGAATCTTTTTAAAAGCAATGCGTTTTCTGAGGGGATTGAATCCAGACAGACTGACGGAAAGTTTTTTTGTATGCAATAATGTGTCGCTGGAAGTAGTTTTTATTAGCAGATCGTTGACCAACAATTTGTTGAATATCAGAAAATTTACTTCACCTATAGAAACCTGAGCCCCTGTTTTCTCTGACAGCCATTGTGCTGCCCTCCCGGCAAGCCGGCTTTGTACCGAAGGGATCTGTATAACAATGAAAGCTCCCGCCAGTGTGATGACGATTATAAAAAGAAACGTACGCAATATGTTTTTAAACGTCCTCATAGTTGAGCCCCAAACCAACAAAGTTACAAAAAAAATACCCACTTTTGCAGCTGCAAACAACAGGAGAATGACTTATATTTTAGGGATAGAATCATCGTGCGACGACACTTCTGCAGCCGTATTGCAGGACACCCTTTTACTCTCCAATGTGATGGCCTCTCAGGAAGTACATAAAAAATACGGAGGGGTAGTCCCCGAATTGGCCAGCAGGGCTCATCAGCAGAATATTGTGCCGGTGGTCAGCCAGGCCCTGGAGACAGCAGGTGTCAGTATGTCACAGATCAATGTTATTGCTTTTACACGGGGTCCGGGTTTATTGGGGTCGCTTTTGGTAGGAACTTCATTTGCCAAAGGATTGTCCATTGCTGCAGGGGTCCCGTTAATAGAAGTGAACCACCTGAACGGACACGTGCTGAGTCATTTCATTGACGTTTTTTCCGAAGACGGAAAAAGCATTGTGCCGGCTTCGGGCAGCAAACCGGAATTTCCATTTCTTTGTTTGCTGGTATCGGGAGGTCATACCCAGATCTTAAAAGTCAAATCCCCCCTGGCATATGAAATTTTGGGACAGACCATTGATGATGCAGTGGGCGAGGCTTTTGACAAAGGAGCCAAGTTGCTGGGGCTGGATTATCCAGGAGGACCTCACATAGATTGGCTGGCGCGTCAGGGAGACCCTGTAAAGTATGCTTTTGCAAAACCGGGGATCAGGGATCTTGATTTCAGTTTTAGCGGTGTAAAAACCTCGTTTCTTTATTTTCTTCGTGACCAAATGGCTGAGAACGAGCGGTTTATTGAAGAGAATAAAATCCACCTTGCAGCGGGACTTCAAAAAACATTGGTTGATATCCTTATGGAAAAACTGATCCGTGCGGTCGAGCTGACCGGAATTAGCCGCGTGGCTTTGGCCGGAGGTGTTTCTGCCAACAGCGGATTAAGAGACAGAATGGTAATGGAATCAAAAAAAAGAAGGTGGAATATTTTCATTCCGCCTTTACGTTTTACTACCGACAACGCAGCTATGATCGCCATCACAGGCTATTACAAATGGCTGGAGGGAAAAACGGCCGGATTGGACATTGCCCCGGTCACAAGAAGCAGTCTCATGCCCGGGGAATGATCCTTCATCCGGGAATTGATTAACTGCAACCGCTGCACCCGTTGCAGCTTCCATTGCAGGAAGATTCGGCACGTTCTCCGTACAGGCCTTCAGTGAGTTCTTTTTCGGTAGCCTCACGTATATCTACCACTTTTCCTTTAAAATTCAGTTCACAACCGGCAAGCGGGTGGTTAAAATTCATTTTGACAGAGTTTTCTCCGATCTCTTCTATCACTCCATTCAGCTTGTTTCCCTGAGAATCCTGCATGGGCAGTATTTTGTCCTTAACAAGCAGTCCGTCTTCTATCTTACCGTCAACTTTAAAAATATCTTTGGAAAGCTCAATAACGGCATTTGGATCTACTTCTCCGTATCCCTGTGGGGCACTCAGTTTGAATTCAAAGTCATCTCCCACTTGTTTACCCTGTATCTTTTCTTCAAAGGCCGGAAGCAGGTACCCCAGGCCATATATGAATTTCATGGGTTTTTCTTCGTTTACGGTTTCAATAACATCTCCATCTACTACCAATGTGTAAGATAATGAAACTACTTTTTCTTCAGAAATTGTCATAATCAGTATAAAAATTTAGTTGGTTAATTTTCTTATTTTATAGCCTATTGCTGCTGCAAACAACGAGAAAAACGGAGTGATCAGGTTGAAGAAACAATAAGGCAGGTATGTCATGGTCGCCACGTTCAGAACGGTCGATTGTGCCACGGCACAGGTATTCCAGGGAATGAGAACCGAAGTGACCGTTGCCGATTCTTCAATGGTTCGGGATAACAATTCCGGAGCGAAGTTTTGTTTTTTGTAACTCTCGGAAAACATACTTCCCGGAAGGATTATGGCCATATACTGGTCTCCCAGGGTCATATTGAAAAAAATGCATGTTCCCAGTGTGGATCCAATGGTTGAGAGCGTGTTACGCATCAGCTTCAGTAAGTTCCCTGTGATGACCCCGATCATTCCCGAGGCGGTCATTACCCCTGCAAAACCAATAACACATAAAATGAGCCAAACTGTGTTCATCATGCCTGCCATTCCCTTTGTTGAGGTCAGATTGTTCAGAATTTCATTGCCCGTTTCAATATTTACGTGGGTACTTATCATGATTATTGCTGCAGAGATACGATTGGAAGCGATTTCCCCGCAAATCTGCGGTTGAAAGAATATGGCGGCCATGGCACCGGCAATAGCTGACAGAAAAAGGGTAATGAATGGAGGCACCTTTTTTATAACCATAATAATGGTAATCAAAGGGATAAGAAGCAGCCATCCCGAAATGTTAAATGTGTTTTGCAGGGCAGTCAACTGTTCCTGAACGTCAATTGTGTTCTGGGTAGGAAGACGAAACCCGGCAATGGAATAGATCACCAGGCAGATCAAAAAGACAGGAACGGTGTTGACCAGCATGTATTTAATATGGGTAAAAAGAGGCACTCCGCAAAAAGAAGCGGCCAGGTTGGTCGTGTCCGAGAGGGGTGACATTTTGTCACCAAAATAAGCCCCTGAAATGATGGCTCCTGCCAGCCAGGGAGTGGGCATGCCTATCATCTGGCCGGCTCCCAGCAGGGCTACCCCGAAGGTGCCCACCGTACTCCAGGAACTTCCCGTAACCAATGAAATAATGCCGCTGATCACAAAACATAAAGGCAAAAAAATCACCGGATGAATGATCTTAAGTCCGTAAAAGATCATGGATGGAATGATCCCGCTGCTCATCCAGCTTCCGGTAAGTGCCCCTATGGCTATCAGGATCAGGATGGATGGGTATGTGTTTTTCAGATGGGAGATCATAGCCTCTTCGGTTTTTTCCCATGTCAGGTGGTATTTGAACCTGGCTATGGCAAAGGCGATGATAGTTACCAACAGCAATGTGAATTGGGAAGGACCGGCTGTAACTTCAACCCCGAAAAGACGGACACAAGTAAAAATGATGATCACCAGAAGGATAACGGGTATGAGGCTTACGAACAGGCTTGGTTTTTTCATAGAAATCTTTTAGAGTCCAGCGAACTCAATATTATCAAACAACAGGGACGGGATCTGCCAGGCTGTTGTCTTCAGGGCATCGTCTCCGGTCGCCAAAAGTTTTTCCCATAGATCCAACATATTACCCGTCATGACCATTTCGTTTACAGGATTTGTTATTTGACCGTTCTCAACCCGGAATCCTTCAATCCCGTATGAAAAATCTCCGGTTGCCGTATTGCAGTTTCCCCCGTTAAATCCGGTTACAAAGATGCCATTTTTCAGTGAACCGGCAAGGGAGCCGGCATTTCCTTTGCCACCGGGCAACGTCAGCAGGGAAGGAGATGATATGGTGGGTTGCATTTGCAGTTTGTTGGCGTAATAAGTATTTATAAAATACGTATTCAGACGTCCGTTTTCGAAAACCGTTCGCCGGACAGTAGCCATTCCTTCATGATCAAACAACCGGTATCCCGGTTCTCCTTTTTTGTGCGGGTCATCAATAAGGGTTAGGACGGGGGACGCAACGGTTTGTCCCAGCCTACCCAATAAGAAAGAGTCCTGCTGTTGCAGGGAACTGCCTGAAACAGCTTGAATAACAGGCCCCAGGAGGGTAGAGGCCACCCGGTTTTCCACTATTGCGGGATACCTGCCGGACCTGATCTTAACGGGATTGCGTTTTGCCAACGCCCGTTGAAGGGCACGAATGGCACAACCGGAAGGTATTCCGGAGCCGATCCCGACAGCCTCCGGATGAAATCCTCCCGAATATTCCCAGTCGGAAGGCCTGGTGTCACCCTCTCCTTTAACGGCACATTCTGCCGTGAGGCTGTACCAGGTTTCTTCTGAACTGCAGTTTAATCCGGTGGAGTCCATTATTTGTGTCCGGCGTTTATAGTCGGCATAATCCACCGTCACACTGATCAGTAAGGGCTCTTTTCCGAATACGCCATCAGCGCATTCTGAAAGAAGTGTTTTTTTTGCCTCGGTACTGATTTCCCCGTTACAGGCCATCTTTGAAGGAGGTCCGTCATACCTGAGTGCCGCAGGGACCAATGTCCGGCAGGGATCCGGTGCCAGTAAACGTACAGAATCAAGGGCCTGGTCTATTAGTTGATCTATCAGGGCAGGATCTGTCCGGTTGGTTGCACAGGATCCATAACGGCCGTCCGTGAAAAGCTGGATCATCAGCGAAGATTCTACGGCACTCTGTATCTTTTCCAGGGAATCGTTCAATACAGTTAGTCCGTTGGAGACATCCCGCAAGGCTGACACCCTGACCTGTCCGGCTCCTTTCCTGAGCGAAGATTCCAATGCATAACGGCAGGTTTGTTCTAACCACTCTTTTTCATTCATAAGCGACCTCCCACTGTTAAAGAACTTATAAGAACAGAAGGCATGCCGCAAGAAACTTCACAACTTTGTTCTTTTCCGCAAGTCCATGTTCCGTTATCTATCCGGCAATCGTTCGCTACACCCGTGATCATTCCCAGAGCCCTGGGTCCGTTGCCGATTATATTGGTGTCTTTTACGGGCTGTGTCAATTTTCCGTTTTCAATCAGGTACCCGCTTTTCACATAGAAGGTAAAATCTCCCGCTCCAATCTGTACCTGTCCGTTACTGAACGTATCTACGTATAGTCCTTTTTTTACTGAAGCGATCAGGGATTCCGCAGTTTCCGTGCCGTTTTCCATATAAGTGGCACGCATCCTGGGCAGGGGCATATACCGGAAAGATTCCCTCCTTCCGTTTCCGGTAGGACTTACATTAAAATAACGGGCCGAGATTCTGTCGTGCAGGAAAGACGTCAGTATTCCGTCTGTAACCATATATGTTTTTTGTCCGGGAACGCCTTCGTCATCAACGTTCAAAGCACCCCGGTTTCCCGGGATGGTCCCGTCATCCACGACGGTGATGCCCGGGTGGCAGATGCGTTGTCCCATTTTATCTGAAAAAATAGACGTGTTCTTTCTGACAAAATCGGCTTCAAAAGCATGCCCTATCGCTTCGTGCAACAAAATCCCGGAACTGCCTGCAGACATGACTACGGGCATTTCTCCGCCCTGCGGTTGTCCGGCACCGAAAAGAAAAGCGGTACGGGCCACTGCTTCACCGGCAAGTTCCCTGATCAGGTGGGGGTTAAGGAATTCTGCGCCCTTTCTGAAAGAACGCGAGGCCGAAGCCGTTTCCCTCCGGCCATATTCCTCCATGATGCAGGATACCGTCAGAGAGGCAAGGGGACGGATATCGCTACAGTGAATGCCCAGGGAATTGTAATATGCAATTTGGGACGTTGAATCGGCCAGGCGGGCAGTTACCTTTTTGACACGCTTATCAGCACTGAAAATCAGGTCGTTAAGCTCATACAAATACGGCATTTTTTCCTGTGGGGAAAAGCTGTCCCATGGAGTCAGAATGGGATACCTGTCAGGCAGATTCAGGGTGGTGATGGAAGCCTGGCCGGTTGAGGCAACCGTGCCGTCTGCTATATAAGACGCAGTCCTGGCCGCCTTTTCCCTGTCGGAGGCAAGAGAAGATTCCGTATAGGCGTAACCGGTATTTTGTCCCTTAATCACACGGATTCCCAGTCCCCCTTCGCTGTTTGTTCCGGCGGCATTCACTTTTCCGTCCCTCAATATAATCTCATGGAACAAGCTCTGTTCAAGATAGAGATCGGCAAAATCCCCTCCTTTTCCCAATGCCAGCTCCAACAGTTTTTTGTGATCCATGGGAAACAAAAGTATAAAAAAAAGTGTTACTTTTACATGGTACGATTTTTTAAAATCCTTAACACTTTAATTTTACGATCATGAAAAAGTATGAATGCAATTTGTGCGGGTATGTATATGACCCTGCTGAAGGAGATCCCGATAATGGAATAGCACCGGGAACCGCCTTTGAGGATCTTCCCGATGATTGGGTATGTCCGCTTTGTGGTGCCGGTAAAGAAGATTTTTCACCATTGTAAACCCTTTACGAAAAAAGACCGGTAAGAAATGCTTTTTTGGAAAGGGAGAAGCAGTATTGGTGGAAACAATGCATTTAAAAAGTGTATTAAAAACCAAATCTATGAAAACTGTCTTCAATTTATTTTTTCTGGCCGTCCTTGCCGGACTTTTTTCTGTTTCGTGTTCCAAATTGAACACAGATTCTCCTATTGAAAGAAAAGATATTGTCCTGACCAAAGTCCAGCAGGAGATCCTGGATCACGGCAATGAATTTGCTGTTGATTTGTTGCGGGAAATGTGCCTGGAAATGGAGGGTGATAATGTTTTTATATCTCCCCTGAGCGCATCCCTGGCATTATCTGCCGTAACCAACGGGGCCGTGGGAACCACCCTTGAAGATATGAAGGGAGTTTTGGGTTTTCAACCCTATTCTCTTGAAGAAATGAATGGTTTTTACCACTATCTGGTGCCGGCCCTGAAAGATGTGGACAACACCGTCAGCCTTCAGATAGCCAATGCTGTTTGGATAGAAGAAACGTTTCCGGTCAAGACTCCTTTTATTCAATCCCTGCAACATTACTACGATGCTTCCGTCACGAACCTGGATTTTTCCGATCCCGATGCGCCTTCCGTTATCAATCAGTGGTGTGCTGACAATACCAATGACCTGATCAAAAAAATTCTTGACCGGATAGATCCCGATGCGCGTTTGATCTATACCAATGCCCTCTATTTCAAGGGAAAGTGGGAATCAACTTTTGACAAAGACGATAGCTGGATGGGGTCATTCACAAACCTTTCAGGATCAACCGGACAAGTTACCTACATGGAACAAACCAATGATTTTCCTTATACGACAAGCCAGGGAGTTGCAATAGCTGAGATCCCTTATGGAAACAAGGCTTACAGTATGGTCATTGTACTTCCCGACACGGGTGTTTCCGTGATGGATGTGGTATCCGGACTTACTCCGGAACAATGGGAACAATGGACTTCCGGCCTTTATACAACTGAACTTAATCTGCGAATTCCCCGCTTTAAAGTGGAATTCGATTCTGAAGAAACGATGATCCCCGTCCTGACACGCATGGGAATGGGCGTGGCTTTTGACCCTTTTAGGGCAGATTTCAACCATATCAGCGACATCCCTTTGTTCATTGCCCTACTGAAACAGAATGCCGTTATCCAGGTGGATGAAGAAGGAACGGAAGCGGCTGCAGTTACCACAATTGGCTTTAACGTGACTTCTGCTGGTCCGGGCCATACAATCCCGTTCCATGTGGACAGACCGTTCCTCTATTTCATTAAGGAGAAAAGTACAGGAACCATTCTGTTTGCAGGACTGATGACAGGTATTTAAAAAGAAATGATCTCGTGGTAAACGCGAATGGCAAAATTGTCGGTCATTCCCGCAATATAATCGATAATTGACCGGCGGTATTGGGACCGATCAGCCAGATCATAGATGATATCGTTATCAAACCCGGCCTTTTCCCTTTCTTTTGGATCGCTTCCGCTGTATTTTATAAGCCATTCACGGAAATACCTTAACAAAACAGGAAACTTTGACATGTCAGCCGAAATTTTCGGCAGCATGTCGTTTCCGTAATAACCGTCCAGAAAATCAAAAATGGTATGTATGATACACCGGGCGTATTCCTGATAGTACACCAAACGGGGATGGTAGTATATGTGTTTGTAATTGAATTCTTTAACTTTTACCAGCAATTCGTAATAACGCGGAGAAAAGTGCATGCCTTCTTCGGGAGAAGAATGCTTACACAAGTCTTTGATGAAAAGTTCTATCAGGGCCGTATTGTTCACAACACCTTCCGAATCGGGAATGCTTTTCATCAACTCGTTAAGTTCATCAAGCCGTTCCTGTTCCAGGAGGTTCAGTTCAATGGCATCTTCAATGTCCCGGCCCAGGTATGCTATCTTATCCGATAATTTTACTACACAACCCTCCCAGGTATACGGAAGGTATTGATTGGGACGTTCTATCTGTTCCAGGTCAATAGCTTCATCTCGCGGGAAAAGACCGTTTTCGTCGGTTTCACCGCAATGGGATATGATTCCGTCACGGACCGCATAAGTCAGACGCAGATTTTTGTGAATCCCCGATGCATTGGGCAAAGTCGCTATCTTGTCTGCCGTATACAACCCGTTCTTTTCATGCCAGAAAGACCCGTCCCATTGTTTCATGATCTCGGACAGAAGGGTTTCTCCTTCGTGACCGAAAGGACTGTGGCCCAGATCGTGTCCCAGGGCGATGGCCTGTGTCAGTTCGGTGTTCAGGCCCATGAATTTGGCAATGGTATAGCTGATGGAAGCCACGTGGTTTACATGTTCCATGCGGGTACAGATATGGTCGTTCTGGGTGGCAAAGAAAACCTGAGTCTTGTGTTTCAGACGTCTGTAGGAAGTACAATGCAGGATCCGGGAATAGTCCCTGTAAAACTGGGTCCTTGTATCGTCCGGTTTTTCCTGGGGCGGCAAAAACTCACCCCCGCGCTGCATGGATTGGGCCCATTTGACATGGAAACAATCCGTCTTCTGGTCTTTAAAACGTTCAGGTATGAGGGTGTTTTTCATGGTGAAAAGTTATTTTATTTCACGCAGTTTTTTCTCCCAGGCCCATGCATTGGCCAGTGTCTCTTCTACCGTACGGGAAGCTTTCCAGCCCAAAACGCGATTGGCCAGTGATGTATCTGCCCAGACGGCTTCCACATCTCCTTCCCGCCGCCCTGTGATCTTGTACCGCAAGGGAACTTTGTTTACATCCATGAACTTTTCCACCAGCTCCAATACCGAAAGGGGTTTGCCCGTTCCTATGTTGAATACCTCGCAGGAGCCGTCCGGATTGTGTTCTGTCATTCTTTCAAATGCAGAGACATGGGCAGTGGCCAGATCCACGATATCAATATAATCCCGAAGCGCTGTGCCATCCGGAGTCGGGTAATTGTTACCAAAGATTTTCAGTTCCTCTCTCATGCCCGCAGCCGTTTGCGTTATGAAGGGAACCAGGTTATTGGGGACGCCCCGGGGTAATTCTCCTATTAGAGCCGAGGGGTGTGCTCCTATGGGATTGAAATACCTCAGAATAATACCTTTCAGACAGGGATGTGCCCTGACTGCATCCAACAGGATGTCTTCACAGATCTGTTTGGTTTTTCCGTATGGGCTGGCAGCCGGTTTTCGCGGCGTGTCTTCCGTTGCAGGCAGTCTGTCAGGTTGTCCGTACACGGTGGCGGAAGAAGAAAAAACTACCCCTCCGCCCCCGTTTTCCGCCATCACTTCCAGTAAGGTTATAAAAGACAAAAGATTATTATGGTAATACATCAGAGGTTTTTCCACACTTTCTCCCACAGCCTTGAAAGCGGCAAAATGAATGGCTCCGTCAATGGAATGTGCCCCAAAAATCTCTTGCATCTGCTGTTTGTCACAGCAATCGGCCTTATAAAAGGGAATCTTTCTGCCGGTAATTTTTTCAACACCCTTCAGGCAGGTTGTGTCTGCATTGGACAAGTTATCCGCTATTATCACACCATATCCTGCCGTTGTCAGTTCAACGGCAGTATGGCTTCCAATAAATCCCGCCCCTCCGGTGATAAGTATGTTTTTCATTATCTCAAAAAAATCACCCTTCTGTAATGGCAGCCTGGGCGGCAGCCAGACGGGCTATAGGGACCCTGAAAGGTGAACAGGACACATAGGTCAGCCCCATCTTGTAACAGAAACGCACCGATTGCGGATCTCCTCCGTGTTCTCCGCATATGCCGAGTTTGATCTTGGGGTTTGTGACACGGCCTCCATTGATGGCGGTTTCGATCAGTTTTCCTACCGATTTTTCATCTATGTGCTGGAACGGATCAAAGGGCAGGATCTTTTTCTGGATGTATTCGCCCATGAACGACCCGATATCGTCCCTGGAGAAACCGAAGGTCATCTGTGTAAGGTCGTTCGTCCCGAATGAGAAGAACTGTGCCGTTTTTGCCATATCTTCTGCGACCAGTGTTGCTCTGGGGATCTCGATCATGGTGCCGTACAGGTAATCAAAGGTAATCCCGAACTGGTCCTGGACTTCCTTATGTACCTTGTCTGCAATCACTTTTTGATCATCAAGCTCTTTTACGGTTACAGTCACCGGGATCATGATCTCGGGTTTGGGATTGTGTCCTTCCTTTATCAACTCGGCAGTTGCCGTAAAAATGGCACGAAACTGCATTTCAGAAATCTCGGGGTAGGAGACGCCCAGACGTACACCGCGGTGTCCCATCATGGGGTTCACCTCATGCAGGAGTTCTCCGCGTTTGATGATCTCTTCCACGGAGATGCCCAGTTCTTTGGCAAGTTCTTTTTGTTTATCCGCAGTCTGGGGAACAAATTCGTGAAGAGGCGGATCCAACAAACGGAAAGTCAGCGGCAGCCCGTCCATTACCCGGAGGGTTTCTTTCGCCGCATTTTTCACGTAAGGAGCCAGTTCATGCAATGCCAGTTTTCTTTCTCCCACGTTGTTAGAAAGGATCATTTTCCGGAGTTTCCCCAGGGGGGCTTCCGAATTCAATCCGTAAAACATGTGTTCAATACGGAACAATCCTATGCCTTCGGCGCCAAAATTCAGGGCCATTCGGGCATCTTCGGGAGTGTCTGCGTTGGTGCGGACACCCATGGTGCGGAAAGAATCCACCATTTTCATATATTCCTGGAAACGGGGATTCTCAGAGGCGTCCATTGTATCAATCGCTTTGTCATATACAAATCCACGTGTTCCGTTCAGGCTGAAAACAGTGCCTTCGGGGTATTGTTTTCCGTTAATGGTCAGTATGCGTTTTGACAGGTCAATATGTACGACTTCGCAACCTACAATGGCGCATTTTCCCCATCCGCGGGCAACCAGGGCAGCGTGTGAGGTCATGCCTCCGCGTGCTGTCAACAAGCCGTCGGCGGCGCGCATTCCTTCAACATCCTCGGGGTTGGTTTCTTCCCTGACCAGTATGATTTTTTTACCATCTTTATTCCATTTAACGGCATCTTCTGCCGTGAAGACAATCTGACCAACGGCACCGCCCGGTCCGGCGGGTAATCCCCTGGCAACCACTTCGGCTGCTTTTTCAGACGCAGGATCTAAGATCGGGTGAAGGAGTTCATCCAATTGCGAAGGAGCCACGCGCATAACGGCGGTCTTGCGGTCAATGAGACCTTCCAGCAACATATCCATGGCCATGTTCAGGGCGGCAACACCGGTGCGTTTTCCCACGCGGCACTGAAGCATCCACAAACGGCCGTCCTGAATGGTGAATTCTATGTCCTGCATATCGCGGAAGTGGGCTTCCAGGTTCTTCTGGATCTGGTTGAGCTCACCGTAGACTTTGGGCATGGAGGTTTCCAGGGAATGGAGGTGTTTGTTTTGATCGTTCTTGGTGGATTCGTTCAATGGGTTGGGGGTGCGGATACCTGCGACCACGTCTTCACCCTGTGCGTTGACCAGCCATTCACCGTAAAATTTGGCTTCCCCTGTAGCCGGGTTTCTGGAAAAAGCGACTCCCGTGGCGGAATTGTCTCCCATGTTCCCGAATACCATGGATTGCACGGTAACTGCCGTACCCCATTCATCGGGAATGCCTTCTATGCGGCGGTATGAAATGGCACGTTTCCCGTTCCATGATTTGAATACGGCACCAATCCCGCCCCAGAGCTGTTCCATGGCATCGTCGGGGAATGGTTTCCCAAGAACATGAACCACTCTTTTCTTGAACATATCGCACAAAGTCATCAGGTCTTCTTCGGATAACTCGGTATCGCTTTTATAGCCTTTTTCGGTTTTCACCTGATGCAGCAGACCGTCCAGCTGTACGCGAATGCCTTGTCCTTCAGCCGGCTCAATGCCTTCGGCTTTTTCCATGACCACGTCTGAGTACATCATGATCAGCCGGCGGTAGGCATCGTAAACAAACCGTGCATTGCCGGTTTTTTTGATCAGTCCAGGAATCGTAGCCGAGCAGAGACCAATATTCAGTACGGTTTCCATCATACCGGGCATGGAGCTTCTGGCGCCCGAGCGGCAAGATACCAGGAGAGGGTTCTCGGGATCACCAAAACGTGTTCCCATAATATCTTCCGTTTTCTTCAGGGCTAAGGCTACTTCTTTGGCCAGTCCCTTCGGGTAGTTGCATCCAAGAGCGTAATATTCCGTGCAACACTCCGTAGTTATGGTAAAGCCTGCGGGAACGGGAATTCCCAGGAGACACATTTCCGCCAGGTTAGCACCTTTGCCACCCAACAGATTTTTCATAGAACCATCACCATCGGCAGTTTTCCCGCCAAAGCTGTAAACTCGTTTGATTTCTGACATAAAAATTATATAAGGTTAGATTATAGAAAAATATCTTGTATTGGGCTGCAAAATTATAAAAAAGTTACAATATATGGCCAGCTACTTCTGCCAGGTGGCTCCTTTCTCCTTTTACCAGGTTGACATGGGCAAACAAATCCTGTCCTAACATCTTGTCTGTTAGATAAGTAAGACCATTTGAATGCATGTCCAGGTAAGGCTGGTCAATTTGATGAATGTCTCCGGTAAATACAAGCTTACTGCCTTCTCCGGCCCGGGTAATAATGGTCTTGACTTCATGGGGTGTCAGGTTCTGGGACTCGTCCACAATGAAAAATACTTTAGAGAGACTTCTTCCCCGGATGTAGGCAAGAGGAGATATCAGCAGCTTTTCAGTTTTCAGCATTTCTTCTATACGCATATGTTCCCGGCTGTTTTCTCTCACACTTCCTTTGATCACGCTCAAATTGTCCATCAGGGGCAGCATGTAGGGAGCCAGTTTTTCTTTGATATCCCCCGGGAGAAATCCCATTTCCTGATTTTTCAGGGGGATTACGGGTCGGGAAAGCAGTATCTGGTCAAAATCGTCTTCCTGGGCAAGTGCGGCTGCCAGGGCTAAAAGCGTTTTACCGGTACCGGCAATACCTGTGAGAGATACAAGGCTCACAGAAGGATTGAGCAGGGCGTCCAGGGCAAAATTCTGTTCCTGGTTTCGGGGTGTAATCCCGTAAGCCCGGTGATTGGGAACCGGTACAAGACGTTTTTTTGAAGCTTCGTAACGGGCCAATGCGGCACCGTCTTTATTCTTTAATATATAATACTGGTTGTTGTGAGCTCCTTTCAATCTTATGTCTTTGGCACTCAAACCCTCCGGTGTCTGATACAATTTGGCTATTGTCTGGGGGGTGACCCGGTTCATTCTTACCACTCCTTTTGACAGGGTTACAATGCTTTCGTCCCGTACCTTATCGTTCATGTAATCCTGTGCTTCTATGCTGAGGGCTTTGGCTTTAATGCGCAGGTTCACGTCTTTGGTTATGAGAATGACTCGTCTGTCCGGGTTATTCTCTTTCATGTACTGGGCTACTACCAGGATCCTGTGGTCCGGTGTGTCTTCGTAGAAAGAGTCCTCCATTACTTCCGGGAAAGGATGTCCCAGTTCCACTTTCAAACGACCTCTGCCGGGACCCATGCCAATCCATCCGTTCAGCATTTTATCACCGAGTATTTTATCCAATTCCCGCGCAAACTCCCGGGCATTGAAATTGATCTGATCGTTTCCTTTTTTAAATTTGTCCAGTTCTTCCAGAACGATAATGGGAATAACAATATCGTTTTCCTGGAAATTACTAAGGGCTTTGTGGTCGTGCAGGAGCACATTGGTGTCCAATACGAAAATTTTGGGGTTGTTTGACATGTTCTAAGATTTTAATCTTTAAAGATAGCAAAAATTTTTGTCTAAATTCGCACAGTTATGGACTACCCACAGGCTGTATCGTTTCTGGTATCACATTTTCCCCAATATCAAAAAATCGGGATAGGGGGGTATAAGCCTTATCCGCACAGGATGCTTTCCCTTGCTGACTGGCTGGAGAACCCACAGGAAGCATATTCGTGCATACACATAGCCGGCACAAACGGAAAGGGTTCGGTGGCACATATGCTGGCGGCAGTATTACAGCAGGCAGGATTTAAGACAGGATTGTATACTTCTCCTCACCTGTTGGATTTCCGCGAACGCATTAAGGTCAACGGACAAATGATCTCCAGGGAAGACGTTGTCTCTTTCATGGAACGGTTCAAAAACGAACGAATGGAAATTCTTAACGGTGAACTTCCTTCATTTTTTGATATGACCACAGCTATGGCATTCCGGTATTTTGCAGACCAAAAAACAGATATTGCCGTCATTGAAACCGGCCTGGGGGGGCGGTTGGATTCCACCAACATTCTGACCAACAAGTCGGTAGTGCTTTCTATTATCACCAATATAGGCTTGGATCATTGTGATTTGCTGGGAGATACCATTAAAAAGATTGCGTGGGAAAAATCAGGTATTATTAAAAATAAAGTGCCTTTGGTCATCGGGGAGTATGACCCCTTGTCTTTTCCGGTTCTGGAGCAAAAAGCCCGGGACATGGGAGCTCCGCTGTACAAGGCTTATGAATGGCCCCGTGAAGATTACTGCGTGGAGGGAACCTCTTTGTACCAGCAGAAAAACCTGAGGACGTCATTGTGTGCCCTGGATGTACTTCGCCATACCTCTCCGGTATTTGCCCCTTTGCTCACCCGAGAGGTCACAGCCGGGGGCCTGGAACGTTTTGAAACCCTGACCGGATTGCATGGAAGGTGGGAGCGTCTGGGAACACATCCCGCCGTAATTGCCGATACGGGACACAATGCCCATGGAATGCAATACCTGAAAGATCAGTTGGCAGCGGAATCTTACCGGAAACTATTTGTTGTTTTTGGTATGGTGCAGGGAAGAGACCTGTCAAGGATAGCACCTCTGTTGCCCAGGGATGCCTATTACTTTTTTACACAAGCCTCCATACCCAGGGCTTTGCCATACAGGCAGCTGGCTGACTGGGGAAAAACAGAAGGATTCCGGGGAGAGGAAGTCCCCTGTGTAAAACAAGCTTTTGAAAAAGCCCGTAAGGCCGCCTCCCGGGATGATCTGATCCTGGTCGGTGGAAGCACTTTCACGGTTGCCGACCTGATGGAAAACTTTTTTTGCAGGGAAGAAAATTAAATTTATCTTTGCAGTCCCGTTTGGGAGCATAGCTCAGCTGGTTTAGAGCACCTGCCTTACAAGCAGGGGGTCATGAGTTCGAATCTCTTTGCTCCCACAAACCAAAACCCTTCATTTTTTGAGGGGTTTTTCTGTTTCTGATCTCAGCACACAATCCTGCCAACCCATCCCGTTGATCATACGCATCCAGTGCCTGGCTTCACTCCGGGTGCGAAATACGCGTGACACGTAATGGTAAAGACCATCTTCTTCCACTCTGACTGATACCTGCAGGTTGGGCAGTTTCTTTGTAAGTCGTTCAAAGTAACTGCTGTCATCTTCCAGCGGACGGCTTAAGACCAGGAATTGCAGGCGGTACCCGCCGGTTGTGGGTGATCCCTCAGCCGGTTTACGATCCCGGATTCCGGGTTTAGGTTCCGGAACAGTTAAGGTATCCTTCATTACCGGCGTGGGTTTAGTTACAGCAATGGGTACCGTGTCACGGAAGGCCTCTGCCGGTTTTTCTGCTTTAGGTGTAGCGGGTTTCGCTGCCGGTTGCTCTTTAGGTTCGTTTGTACGGATCGTGAATTCCAGATCGTAAATGTAATCCCCGTCTATACTGGGTTCAATGGTAAAGGATATTTGGGCGGGAGATGCTGTCATATCCAGCTTTCTCATCTGTTGGGGATCAATAACGGCGGTGTATTCTCCGGGCGACAGTCCCATATAGGTAAAGTACCCGTCTGACTCGGAAAGTGTGCTGTGAATGAGCACGTTTTCCTTGTTATAGAATTGAACGGTGATCCGGCCCTGACCGCGAAGGGTATTCCCGTCTCGCAGGTATACCTGTCCCGAAGCTTCTCCCACTACAACAACCGGGATCTCAATACGCTTGAACTGGTTGGGGTCTACCACAACGCTCAGTGTCCGGTTGCGCATTCTCCAGGTAATGTTGTCAAATTTGCTTCCGTCCAGGGTTACCAGGTATTCGGCATAGGGTTGCAGGTCAAATATCCTGGTTATGGTGTCCCGTTCTTTGTATTCCACACGTCCGCCGCTTACCTGGACTTCCATTCCGAATGCTTTGGGTTCTCCTTCGTCCTTTATTCCGTTCCAGTTCATATCAAGGAACGGGTAGAGGATCATACCTCCTTTGCCCACGCTGCTGCGGTTATTGACACCTATATACCTGGATCGCGGATCCACCATAAGGCTGCCTCCGGCCGTTTCCACGAATGAGTAAGTCTGGTTGCTTCTGCGGGCAGTGAATCCAATTTGGGCAAATGAAAAGTCATAGCGTAACCCCAGTTCCAGGTTTGTAATATTGTTGGCAAAATTCCTTTCGAAAGACAGGTTGAGGTAGCCGTTTTTAAACATTCTCTTTTCCAGTGCAACCCGGGCAGAAACGAATTTTCCCTGAGTATAGTTGAATTGTGCCTGCGGGGTAAGAATAAAAGAAGCCGGCAACCTGAGCGACATGGATAATGAGCTGTATATATTGGTTTTTGAATATTGAGAAAAAGTGGCGAAAGTTGTCAGGTTGGTATTGACTCCCCAAAAATTTCCCGACAACAACAGTTCTGCTGATGTATACCGGGTGTTGGGCATAATGATCTGATTCAGGGCCATCCTGGAAAACAGTGAAAAATGGCGCATCCTTACCGGGATAGACATGGTAATACGTCTTTCTTCCAGGTAATTGGTGTTAATAGCCGTCTGATCCCTGTCGTAGCGGGTGTAATTCACTTCAAACTGTATATCGGACGGCAACCTCCAGTTGAGGATCCCTTTGGCATTTACACCGTGGGTGTATTCTCCGCTTAAAAGCAACCCGGGTGCTACCTGAAGGGAAGTGTGTACAAAGGGCATGAACTGCCCGGAAGAAACAGAAGAAAGGTATTCCACACCGGCTCCGACGGTCATGAAACGTGCGATGCCGTAATCCATATCCACGCGGGAAAATTTACTGAACAAAGAGTCTTCCACAACACCGGCAGAAACTCGGTATTCAAAATTGCCTGCAGGAAGAAAATTATAAGGGATGTTCAATGTTTGTTCTTTGGACCTTTCTTCTCCCCAGGGTCCGTAGAATTGCAGTTTCACGTTTGTATTTCCGTAAACCAGAGGAACTTCAAAAGTATAAAACCCCGAGGCATCTGCCTGCTGGTAATCCACCAGAACGTTGTTTACGTATAGTTCTACAGTCCAGCCCGGTTCGGTAACATCACTGAGTGTATAGGTTCCGAACGACTGCCGGTACGTAGTAGGTGTGTTGGTTACCTGAACGCCCAGAACGGGGGAATTGATGGTCGAAGTGGAGAACGTACTGATCTTTCCCAGGATCACCTGTCTAAGGGCTTTGTATTTGTTGTTGGCGTAGCGCCACTGGTAAAACTGGTTTTTTTCGTTAAACGGGGTATTGGTGTTGTAGTTAAGCCTGATGTCAGTTTCCCCTCCGGCAATAACACCTCCCAGGTTCAGGGACAAACGGGCTTCAGAAGGTCCCTGCACTTCCTGTGTCAGCACGGCAGACCAATCGGCCATCCCAAAATGGATGAAAGGGAATTTTCTGCCAATGGTAGTATCTGCTTCGACCTCACCCCTTATCCGGCCCAGGCTCTTGCGCATCTGTTCCTGTCTCATTTCCCGGATCACGGGAAGTTCTATGCTGGTGTTCATGGTAACAGACAGACTTCTGAAACTGAACGAACAGTCTAGTCCGAATACCTGCCCGAAATAATTGGATTTCAAATAAAGATTGGTTTCGGTGCGGATAATGTCTCCGGGTTTTAAAGTGAATTCTTTTCCCCGGTAGGTAATTATATTGTTAACACGGTCAATGTTATAGGGGGCGTCTTCTGTGATGAAAAAGCCGTAAATGGAACTAAAGCCCGCGGTGTAGGTGTTTTTGATCTTAAGAAAATCGAATAACTCCGGAACCGACAAATAGACATCATGTTCCCCGATCACCGCAGAAATATCTGTCCCTCCTATGCGCGGTACCGAAAAGTAAATGACCATTTCTTCCAGGTACTCTTCCTGAGCCAGTGCCTTAGCGGGATGCAGCATACCTGATGTCAAGAGCAAGACGGCAAAACAGCGTACCCACAGACCCGGAGTTTTCAGGTTGCCAATTTGGTTTAAAACGTATGAATGATTGAGCATCAAGCGCTTGAATGACAGGTTACAGGCACAAAAAAATATATTGTAAATTTTACAAAAGTAGTGAAATTTACAATATATTAATGAAAGAACCTTGAGAGGTACAGTCAATTGTATGCAAAAACAACGGTGTAAGACCCTTCATAAAGGCCGGAGCGTTGTTCACGCAAAGTATTGACATTACCGGTCAATTGGAGTGTCTGGTCTCCGTCGGTGTGATGCAATTCACTCAGTTTTCTTGATTCTTCTCCAACACGTTGGTTCAGTGAGGTTTCCATTGTTAGTAGTTCCCCTTCTGATCCGGAGACAGTGGCCGCTTTTACCACTATGTTGCATGATACATCGGAGCCTGAACGAACCGTGACTTCTCCCAGAAGAACATCATCGTATTGGAGCTCATCTGTAAAATCGGGAGTTTTGTCAATTTCAAGAGCATAGATACCCTGCGGTGAAATACTCGCGGCATCCACGATCTCGGCCGTGACGTGACCTGTTACAACGACCTGAGCCCTTGCCGGATATGCAAAGATCAGGCATAGAATGGATAGGATAATGAATGTTTTCATAGCCTTATGGCTAAACGTACAATTCAAAGATAGAAATTTTTTTTTATTTTCTATCTTTGTTTACGCATGATTTCTGTAATTATTTCAACTTTCAATCAACCCGCATGGCTGGAACGGGTCTTATGGGGTTATTACTGCCAGACTTTCAAGGATTTTGAGTTGATCGTTGCCGACGACGGATCCAATGAAAGTACCCGGAAGGTCATTGAAAAAATGAAACGGGAGGGGTCTTTATCCATAAAACACGTGTTCCATGAAAACAAAGGATTTCGCAAATGCACCATCCTGAACAAAGCCGTATTGGTGAGTGAGGGTAATTATTTGATATTCAGTGACGGAGACATTATTCCCAGGAAGGATTTTGTGCGGGTTCACGTCAATATGCGAAGTATAGGAAGGTTTCTTTCCGGAGGAACAATCAGGTTGCCGGCGGATCTGTCTGCAAAGATCGGCGTTGAGGAGATACGTTCGGGAATCTCTTTTGACAGAAGGTGGCTGGAAGGTAACGGACTCGGCAAATCTTTTAAAAACAACAAATTAAATGCCTCCGGGATGAAAAAACGCTTTTTGAACAACTTTACGCCAGCAGGTGCTACATGGAACGGAGGGAATGCCTCGGCATGGAAAAATGATGTCATCGCCGTAAGGGGATTTGACCAGCGGCTGCGCTACGGAGGAGAGGACAGGGAGTTTGGCGAAAGGCTTGAGCGTTTGGGAGTGAAGGGGAAACAAGTCAGGTATTCAGCCGTTACCCTGCACCTGGATCATCCGCGGGATTACGTTCACCTGAAAGAGCAGCAATACAACAAACAGATCCGCAGGCAAAACAAAAAGAACGGAATTATTAAAACAGAATACGGATTAATTATTAACTAACATTCTTGATTATGCAGATCATTGACAACATTCCCGAATTTCGCAGAGAACCCGTTGTAGTTCTTCTCCTGGGTTTCATCACCTGCGGATTTTACCTGATTTACTGGAACCTTCAGGCGGCCAAGGTATTCAATGCACTGGCCGGAAGGGAGATCCTGTCTTCTGTTGTGGCCGTATTTGCCGGATGTATATGGCCGGTAAATATGTACTTCTTTTTTATCGTGGGAAGAGACGGTTTGCCTGCCCTGGACGAAAGGATAGGGATGCCTCCCCGGGATCAGTCCATATTGTTGATGCTGTTAGGCTTTTTCTTCCCCATGATAGCTGCCATGATAGTTCAGAGCGAGATCAATAAATTGTACAAATAATATTTGGTGTTTTACAGGCGGAAAATAAGCGGTATAGTCGTTTTATTCTTGTTCCTGGTCACGCCCCTGCTGATCATGTTGTTTGATCCGGGTGCCGGTCATTTACAGGAAAGCCAGTCATTTTGTCCGTTCAAGATGCTTACGGGCCTGCCCTGTCCGGGCTGTGGTATGATCAAATCCATGGTCAGTCTTTACAGGGGAGATCTGGCAGAGAGTTTCAGGAACCATTTGTTCGGACCGTTGCTGGTGTTGTTTTTCATTTCCGCTTTGTTTGTTATGACCGTAGAATTGATACGCGGTCGTAACTATAAGAAAAGATGGCTCTATAACATGAAACTGGCTTACGGAACCGCTGTTTTAATGGGAGGCTATCATCTTGTCAGGATCATCCTCTTTGTCACTTCGCACAGTTTCGGGGAAATCCTGCAGGAATCCATATGGTTTTAATTATTGAAGGATTATGAAACAGTTTAACGACGAGAATTTCCTTTTACAGACAAAGACGGCTCAGCGGCTTTATCATGATTACGCCAGGGAGCTGCCCATCATTGATTTCCATTGTCACCTTGATCCTGCGGAAATAGCCAATGACAGGCAATTTGAAAATATGACCCGGGTCTGGCTTAACGGAGACCATTACAAGTGGAGGGCCATGCGTGCCAACGGCGTTGATGAACGTTACATAACAGGGAAAGATACTACCGATTGGGAGAAGTTCCGGAAATGGGCGCAGACGGTTCCTTATACCATGCGTAATCCTTTGTATCACTGGACTCACATGGAGTTAAGATCAGGATTCGGGATTACGGAACTCCTTAATCCGCAAACAGCTGAGGGTATCTATCGGGAGTGTAATGAATGGTTGGGTAAAAAGGATTATAGTGCCAGGGGCCTGATCCAAAAATACGGGGTGGAAACACTTTGTACAACGGATGATCCCGTAGATTCCCTGGAACATCACCGGAAGATTGCTGCGGACGGATTCCCGGTGAAAGTTCTGCCTGCCTGGCGCCCCGACAAAGCCATGGCCATTGAGGATCCGCTTACGTTCAGGGAGTACGTGGAAAAACTGGCCGCAGTCTCGGGAATCGACATCCTTTCCTTTGACACGCTTATTGAAGCTTTGCGGGTCCGTCATGCTTATTTTGGGGAGCACGGATGCCGCCTTTCCGATCACGGTATCGAGGAATTTTTTGCCGAGGAGTATACCGCTTCCTCAGTAGAATCCGTTTTCCAAATAGCGATGAGCGGGAAAAAGCCGGGAGTGCAGGAGATCCGCATGTTCAAAACGGCCATGCTCACCGAGTTCGGGATCATGGATTGGGAAACGGGGTGGACGCAACAGTTTCACTACGGAGCCCTGCGCAATAACAATTCACGCATGTTCCGGACCATTGGCCCCGATACCGGGTATGATTCCATTGGCGATTTTACGGTTTCACGGAATATGTCACGTTTTCTGGACGGTCTGGACAGTCGTGATAAATTGACTAAAACCATAATCTATAACCTAAACCCGCGGGATAACGAAGTAGTGGCCACAATGGCCGGAAATTTCCAGGACGGCCTTATCCCGGGAAAGATCCAGTTTGGAGCTGCCTGGTGGTTCCTGGACCAGAAAGACGGTATGGAAAAACAAATCAACACCCTTTCCCTGCTGGGACTTCTGAGCCGGTTTGTGGGGATGTTGACCGATTCCCGGAGTTTTTTAAGTTATGCCAGACATGATTATTTTCGCAGAACATTGTGCAATCTGCTGGGAAACGATATGGAACAGGGATTGCTTCCTTCCGGAGAAACGGAGTTTATAGGCAGGGAGATCGTTCAGGCCGTATGTTACCGCAATGCCCTTGAATATTTTAAATTTTAAATTACATGAAAATAAGACCTGCCGGAGAAAAAATGACACGATACAGGTGGACCATCTGTATGATGTTGTTTTTTGCCACTACCGTTAATTATTTGGATCGCCAGGTATTGTCGCTTACCTGGATGGATTTCATTGCCCCGGAATTTCACTGGACCAATTTGCATTACGGAAAAATCACGGGTGTTTTTTCTATTATGTATGCTATTGGCGTTTTGTTTGCTGGCAGGATCATAGATCGCATAGATACAAAAAAAGGCTATCTGTGGGCTATCGGGATATGGTCTGTGGGAGCTTGTCTTCATGCTTTGTGCGGTGTTATTACAGAGGCCGTAGTCGGATTGGACAGTGCCGACGCGTTGCGTATGGCCCGGGGAGTGGATATGGTGGCAAGGATCACGACAGTGAGCGTATCGCTGTTTATTTTTGCCCGAAGCATTTTGGCCCTGGGGGAGGCGGGAAATTTTCCGGCAGCGGTGAAAGCAACGGCCGAATATTTTCCCAAAAAAGACAGGGGTTTTGCCACCAGCATCTTTAATGCGGGAGCAACTGTCGGGGCATTGGTGGCTCCTGTTACAGTTCCTTTGATCGCAACCAGGTTAGGATGGGAGGCTGCATTTTTGATAATTGGTGCTTTAGGCTTTTTATGGATGGGTATCTGGATCTTCATATACAAAAAACCCGAGGTACATCCCAAAGTGAGCCGGGCTGAGCTGATGTATATTCAACAAGACGGAGAAGACGTTTCTACCGACGACAAACCTTCTGTTTCACAGACCAGGATATCTTTCTGGAAATGTTTTTCGTTCAGGCAAACCTGGGCTTTTGCCCTTGGCAAATTTATGACCGACGGGGTTTGGTGGTTCTTCCTGTTCTGGACTCCGGCCTATCTGAGTTCGGTGTATGGTCTGCCTTCAAACAATCCTAAGGCCCAATTACTGATTTTCGTGCTTTATGCCATCACCCTGCTTTCTATAATAGGAGGCTGGCTGCCTACATATTTTGTAGATAAAAAGAAGATGGACCCATATTCGGGAAGAATGCGGGCCATGTTGATTTTTGCTTTTTTCCCTTTATTAACCATGTTTGCCCAGCCTCTGGGAAACGTATCCTATTGGATCCCCGTAATTATCATTGGAATTGCCGGAGCGGCTCACCAGGCATGGTCTGCCAACCTGTATTCAACCATCGGAGATATGTTTCCAAAGAGTACCATAGGCACCATAACGGGGATAGGTACTACGGCAGGGATGATATCTTCTTACGTGATCAATCGTTATTCGGGTGTTTTGTTTGATCATGCCGCCAATACACAGATGACCTTTATGGGATTTCAGGGTGAAGCAGCCGGATATTTTATTGTGTTTTGTATCTGCTCTGTGGCTTACCTGGGAGGATGGGTGATCATGAAAACGCTCGTTCCCCGTTACAGGAAGATTATAGTGTAGATTTGATGCCGGTTATGGCATCCAGGGAGATCTTGCACAAACGTTCTATGCCTTGCCAGTCTTTGATCTTCATAAGTTCTTTTGTAAAAAGAGCCGACCCCATTCCTACGCAAGTGGCTCCTGCCCGGAACCATTCCTTTAAATTGTCTTCCCGGGGCTCCACGCCTCCCGTAACCAGGAACAAACTGCGTGGCATAGGGGCTTTCAGACTTTTGATGAATGAAGGGCCCCCGGTCTCGGATGCGGGAAAGATCTTGCACATTTCACATCCGGCTTCCTGGGCGTTCCCGACTTCGGTAGCCGTGGCACATCCGGGAATGTAGGGGATGAGGCGGCGGTTACACAGCCGCGCCACTTCAGGGTTAAAATTCGGACCTACAATGAAGGCGGCTCCCGTTTGAATGAAAAGGGTTGCAGTGGCCGGCTCCGTCACAGAGCCTGCCCCTAATATCATTTCGGGACATTCTTTTGCCATAAATTTTTCCAGATGCGCAAATACTTCGTGGGCAAAGTCTCCCCGGTTAGTAAATTCAAAAACGCGTACACCTGCCTGGTAACAGGCTTTGACTGCATTTTCTGCTGTTTCTTTGTGTGGATGGTAAAAAACAGGGATCAGTCCCGTGTCCCTGATGGCATCCGTTACATCCCATTTTGAAAATCTTGCCATGACAATGATATTATCTGTTTACCCTGCCGGATGCGTCTCCGGTCATTAACGTTTCTATTTCCTGAACCGTTACACGGTTAAAATCTCCATAAACGGTATGTTTAAGACATGATGCAGCTGTTGCAAAATCCAGAGCCCTGGCATCGTCACCCTGGTAGGTGATCAGTCCGTAGATCAGTCCCGCGGCAAACGAATCGCCTCCGCCTACGCGGTCCACTATATGAGTTATGTCGTATACGGGAGCCGTATGCATTTTTTCCCCGTTCCAGAGGATGGCTGACCAGGTGTTATGACTGGCGCTCAGGGACCCTCTTAAAGTTATGGCAACTTTCTTTGCTTCAGGAAACCTGTTCATCAGTGATTCACATACGGGTCTGAATGCAGCAGCTTCTGTTTTTCCCGGGTTGGCTTTAAAACCTTTCGGTTTGATGTCAAAGACCTTTTCGGCATCTTCTTCATTGCCAATAATAATATCGCATCCTGACACCAGTTCGGGCATGACTTCGGAAGCCGGCAACCCGTATTTCCAGAGATTCTTCCTGTAATTCAGATCACAGGAAACAGTGATACCCATCCGCCTGGCGGTTTTTACAGCGTCCAGGCAGGTTTGGGCGGCACTCCGGCTCACAGCAGGAGTAATTCCGGTCCAGTGAAACCATGTGGCGTCCCGTAAGATTTCTTCCCAACGGATCATTTCCGGTAGTATTTCTGAAAATGAAGAATTTTCCCTGTCGTAGATCACTTTCGAAGCCCTGGCTACGGCCCCGGTTTCCAGATAGTACAAACCCAGGCGTTTTCCGCCGAGTATGATACTGCCTGTATCAACGCCGAATGAGCGCAATTCCTTAAGACACCACAAAGACAGGTCATTATCGGGCAGCCTGGTAAAAAAAGAGGCAGGGATGCCGTAATTTGCCAGAGAAACGGCTACATTGGCTTCTCCTCCCCCGAATGTTGCCGAAAATTCACCGGATTGTCCCAGCCGCAAATGGTCAGGAATGGACAAGCGCAACATGATTTCTCCGAATGTGACAACTTTTCCCATGTTTTTGTATTGTAAATCAGTACAAATATACAAAAAACGGGATGTGACCGGTGATCATCGTCTGGAAAAGAGGGTAATGTAATAAAACAAAGTGGCCAGGGAACTGAGAGCTGCGACGATATATGTATAGGCAGCCGAACGTAATGCATCTTTTGCCATGGGGTACGTTTCATAATTGGTGATCCCGCTGTCGTTGAGCCAGGCCAGTGCGCGACGGCTTGCATTGATCTCAACCGGCAGGGTGATGATGCTGAAAAGCGTAGTCAGTGCAAACAAAATGATTCCAAAGAGCATCAGCTGAGGGAATGTTCTTATTAGCAACATGCCTGCCAGGATTACCCATATCACCCATTGTGATGCAAAACTCACTACAGGGACCAGTGTAGATCTCATTTTAAGAGGTGCGTATCCGTAGGCGTGCTGAAGGGCGTGACCACACTCATGAGCAGCAACGGCTGCCGCCATAATGCTGTTACTTTTGTATACCCCTTCACTCAGGTTAACCGTCTTGTTTGCAGGGTTGTAATGGTCGGTCAGCCTGCCTGTGGCAGAAATAATCTGTACATCCTCAATATTGTTATCCCGGAGCATTTTGCGGGCTACTTCCGCCCCGGTAAGTCCGGAGGTGATCCGGATCTTGGAATATTTTCTGAATTTTGACCGAAGCATAGACTGGACTATCCAGCTTAGCAAAACGGTTCCTATGAAGATGATCCAGTAGTAAGATACAGTTGAAGCGGGTTCCATTTTTTTGTTTTTTTTCTGATTTTTACAGCAAAAACAATGCCGAGCACAAATATTTGTACATTTGTATAAATAACCAAATGATTATGTCACTCTTACACAAATTTACAACTGCCGTTTTGACACTAGGCGCTATAGGTGTCATACTTTCCTGCGGACCCCGTTACTCATACCAGACAGTAGATGGGGATCCGTTAAATGCACGTATATATACCCTGGACAACGGTCTTAAAGTATATATGACTATCAATGATGAAACTCCCAGGATCCAGACTTACATTGCCGTCAGGGTGGGAGGCAAGGATGACCCATCTGAAACAACGGGGCTGGCTCACTATTTTGAGCATCTGATGTTCAAGGGTACTTCAAAGTTCGGAACACAGAATTATGAAATGGAAAAACCGCTATTGGACCAGATAGAGGTCCTCTTTGAGGAATACAGGGCCACCCGTGACGACGAAGAACGCAAAGCCATTTATCACCGCATAGACAGTATTTCCCTGGAGGCTTCCAAATATTCCATTCCGAACGAGTACGACAAGCTTATGTCTGCCATCGGAGCTACCGGTACGAACGCAGGAACGGGATACGACCAGACCATGTATATTGAAGATATACCGTCCAACCAGGTCAGAAACTGGGCTAAGATCCAGGCCGAACGTTTTTCGGACAATGTGATCCGCGGATTTCACACCGAACTGGAAACCGTATATGAAGAAATGAATATGTATTCCACCATGGATAGTGAAAAAGTGACTGAAAAACTGTTAACCGCACTTTTTCCCACGCATCCTTACGGCAAACAGACAGTTATAGGGACACAGGAGCATTTAAAGAATCCCTCCATAACCAACATAAAGAATTATTACAAGACATACTATGTTCCCAATAATACGGCCATTTGTCTTTCAGGGGATTTCGATCCCGATGAAATGATTTCCATCATTGATGAGTATTTTGGGCAATGGGAGGCCAATTCCGAATTACCTGAGCGCATACTTACCCGGGAGGAACCCGTGGAAGGACCTCTTGAAGTGGAAGTCCGGGGATTGGAATCAGAGTACGTTACCCTGGGATGGCAGGGACCTCATATAGCATCAACTGAAGATGCTTTGTTTACCGTTTTTGGGGAAGTACTCAGCAACGGTAAAGCAGGGATCATGGACCTTGACCTGAACCAACAGCAAAAAGTGTTGCAGGCCGGGGCTTACGCTTACATGATGGCAGACAGAAGTGCTTTGATCTTGCAAGGCAATCCCAAACAGGGTCAGAGTCTGGATCAGGTAAAAGACCTGCTGCTGAACAGCCTGGATAAGATCCGTAAGGGAGACTTTGACGAAAATTTGCTTAAAGCCATAGTAAACAACTATAAGTTCAATATGATGCGACGGTTGGAAAGTAACAGGGGAAGGGCCAATATGTTTGTCAGCTCATTCATAAACGGTATCCCCTGGGAACAACAGATCCGCTTCATTGAAAGAATGGAAGCCGTTACCAAAGATGACCTGGTGGCTTTTGCGAACCAATATTTTAAAGACGATAATTACGCGGTCATATACAAACGTCAGGGTCCTGATACTACCTACAAAAAAATCGAAAAACCGGCCATTACGCCAATACATACAAACAGGGATAAATCTTCCGGGTTCCTGCAGGAGATCCTCGCTTCCGGGGTAGATCCCATTGAACCGGTCTTTGTAGACTTTGAAAAAGACTTCGCAAAACATTCTGTTCGGGAAGGCGTAACACTTGTGTACGTTCCGAATACCGTGAACGATCTTTTTACCTTGTCCATTGTATACGAACTGGGCAGTAATTATGATAAGGCCCTGCCGGTGGCTTTTGATTACCTGAATTACCTGGGAACATCTGAAAAATCGGCTGAAGAAATAAGCAGATCGTTTTATGAACTGGCCTGTTCGTTCAATGCAAGAGGTTCTCAAAATACCTGTTCCATTACGTTGAACGGATTGGCCGAGAATATGCAGCCTGCACTTGAACTTTTGTCTGAATGGATTACCGATGCTCAACCCGACAAAGACGTTTACAATTCCCTGGCCGGGAATATCCTGAAAAGCCGTGCCGATGCAAAAACCGACCAGAGAACGAATTTTCAGCGTCTGCAGCAATATATGCAGTACGGCCCTGTAAATCAGGCTACCAATATTATGACTGAAAGAGAATTAAAACGTACTGATCCCGCGGCACTTCTGAAAAAAATTCAGGATCTGCTGTCCTACGAGGCTGACATTTATTATCACGGTCCTTCACCCATAGAAAAGGTAGGGGCTCTTATTGAAGCTTCCTGGCCGATGGCAGAAAACCTGAGACCCGTGCCGGAAAAAGAATATTTCAAACCGGTCATTGATGCCGAAAACAGAGTATACCTGGCTCAGTACGATGCCAATCAGATGTATTATGCTTCCTATTCTGCAAGGGATAACGAAACGTACGACAATGTCCCCTATGCACAGGCTCGTATGTATAATGAGTACTTTGGTTCTTCCATGAATGCCATTGTTTTCCAGGAAATGAGGGAAGCCAGGGGCCTGGCTTACAGCGCAAGTGCCCGTTTTAGCGAACCTTCTCTGAAACGGGAGGGCTTCCCGTATGTTTTCAGTAGTTTTATAGCTACCCAGAATGACAAAATGAAGGATGCTATAGGAGCTTTTGAAGATATTATCAATAATATGCCGGAATCCGAGCGCTCATTTTCGCTGGCCAAAGAAGGCCTGATATCTTCCCTCAGGACGGAAAGGATCACAGGCAGAAATCTCTTGAACTTTTACCAACAGGCCAAAGAAAAGAATATTTGGGAAGATATGAGGAAGGTCATTTTTGAAGACGTTCAGGAACTTACATTGGAAGATATCGTAGCTTTTCAACAGGAATGGATAAAAGGCAGATCTACTGATTATTGTATATTAAGCGATATCAAGGCGTTAGATTTGGATTATCTTTCGGGCTACGGAAAAGTTGTGAGATTGTCCCGGGAAGAAATATTCGGCTATTAAGTTATGTTGAAGAAAAAAAGCCTTTCATTGATAAAAATGCGGGTTATGTAGATAAAACCCGTACCCGGATAAATTCTCCTTGTAATATTGGTTCAGGGGGTTTATCTTTGCGAATAGGATAAATAATGAATGGTTTTTTGAACTAAAAACGTACACAAAAAAGATGCGAAATCTTTTTTACAGGTGGGAGATCTAAATCCCGCCTTTTTTTTTATTTATTCTTCAGTAAATCGTATCTTCGTATACTATTTCCATTATGGTGAAACAGAGCGAATACGAAATTAATAAAGAACTCAGGAAACTGCGGAGGCTGGAAAATTTAACAATCTGGGGTATCATTGCCGTAGCTTTTCTGAGCCCGCTATTAATCCAACAACATGTTCTGTCGCTTTGGGCCATATTGTCGCCTTTTTTCGTAGGATTGTTGATCCACCACTATATTTATGTGCCAACCTTTTTGCTGAAGGGAAATTATTTCACGTATTTTTTCCTCGTATTTGTTTTATTGCTGGGTATCGTCTTTGGTTGTGAAGCCATTATTGACATTATGGATGTCAGGTACGGAGCCGCCTGGACCAATTTCATCCCATATGAATCTACACTGCTGAGCAATTTTGTAATTGCCATGTTGCTGATGGGAATGAATGTGGCTGTTCGGATGGTTTTCCATAATATCAAATCCAAAATGCTGGCCCACGAAGCGGATAACAAGCTGATAAAATACAAAATGGAATTCCTGCAGTTCCAGATTAGTCCGCACTTTTTGATGAATACCCTTAACAATATTCATGTTCTGGTAGATACAGACGAAGAAAAGGCCAAAGATGCCATTGTGAGCCTGTCCCGGCTTTTAAGGCATATGCTTTACGAAAGCACACCGGATACTAAGGTTTCGTTTGAAAGGCAGCTGGAAGTTTTCAGGGCTTATTGCAACCTGAACCTTTTGAGATACGGAGAAAATGTCAAACTTAATATTACTGTGCCCCGGGATATTCCCAATGTTCAACTCCCGCCCCTGATCATGATCGTCTTTATTGAAAATGCATTTAAACACGGGATCGTGTACGGGGAAGAAACCCATATAAACATGAATTTCTGGGTAGAACCCGGGTGGTTCCATTTTTCATTATCAAATACCATATTCCCGGAAAAACCCAAAACAACCAAACAGGGTGGTTTGGGAATAAAAAATGTGAAAGAAAGATTGAATCTGTTGTATGGAAACAACTATAAATTAACCATGGAACAGACAAAATCAGAATATATTGTACATTTGCAGCTCCCCCTATAAAAAAAACCTATGAATATAAGGTGTTTAGTTATAGATGATGAACCGCTTGCATTACAGCAAATGGTGTCATATGTGGGGAAAATCCCATACCTGGAACTGGTAAAAGCCTGTTCCGGACCCACGGAAGCCATGGAAGTGATGGCTACTGAAAAAGTAGACGTGATCTTCACTGACATAGAAATGCCCGATATCAACGGGCTGGAGTACATCCGTTCACTCAAAGACAGGCCTATCATCGTGTTTGTTACGGCATATGCCAATTTTGCCGTAGAAGGATTTCAGGTAGATGCTACGGATTATTTACTCAAACCTTTCAGCCTGACGGATTTTTTGAGAAGTGCGGAAAAAGTCAGGCAACAGTTTGAACTCAGACATACCTCTCCCGTTAGTACTCCGGGCGCTAACCACGATGAACATCTTAATGGGAAGGAAGATGAAACGGCAGAATCCGTTATAAGACAATCTCCCAAAGGATGGGATAATGAATATGTTTTTGTACGTGCCGATTCAAAAACAGTCCGCCTTAGGATCTCCGATATCCAGTATATTGAAAGCCGGAAAGAATACGTGGTAATTTTTTCCGAGAACAGTATCCCGGTCATGACTCTTTTCAGTTTGAGATCCATTGAAGAACGATTGCCTAAGGACATTTTCATGCGTGTCCACCGTTCGTTTATTGTGAATCTGACCAAAATTACGGAAGTGGTACAAAACCGGATAGTCTTTGGAAAAGATGCTTCTGTTCCCATTGGCGATCAGTATAAGAAGGATTTTCAAAATTTCCTGAACCAGTATTTTCTCAAGTAAAACCTCATGTGGCCTATACTGCAAAGTACCAGACCGCGCACGCTTCCTTTATCCGTATCGTCGGTTTTGGCCGGAACTTTCCTTGCACGACAGACGGGCTGTTTTGCCTGGGAGCTGTTTATTTGCCTGATGTTGACAGCTGTATTGCTACAGATCCTGTCAAACCTGTCCAATGAGTTGGGTGATTGGAAGAAAGGGACAGACCGCCTACAGCCAGGACGAAAAGCTTTGAGTCTGCAAAGCGGCAAACTGACTGAAAAACAACTCATCCGGGCAATTGTAGTCACACTTCTACTTGCGGCGATTTCCGGACTGGTGTTGATTTATCTGGCTTTTGGAACTTATAAAGGTCTTATGCCTGTTGTCTTTCTGGGTCTGGGGTTCCTGGCACTGGCGGCTTCCGTTTTGTATTCGACAGGGAAAAAACCTTACGGATACCGTGGCCTGGGAGATGTTTCTGTATTTTTGTTTTTTGGTCTGGCAGGGGTAAGCGGCAGTTATTATATTTATACCGGCTCTCCGGATCCTGAAATCTTTTTGGTAGCAACGGCCATGGGCCTGCTTGCCACAGCTGTATTAAACGTAAATAATATCAGGGACTTTGAGAATGATAAAAGATTCGGGAAAAACACGTTTGCCCTTGTGTTGTCCCGGGTGTTCAAAACGGAATCCACGCTCCCGGCAAAGGTGTACCAGGGGATACTGATTATTCTTGCACTGGCCTTAACAGTAATTTTTACGAATCTTTGGGGATCGGGGTCTTATTTTTTTTTGATCACTCTCCCGTTTTTTGCAATACATCTTATATGGGTAAAAAACAATAAAGGCGCCGGATTGGACAAGGCCCTGAAGATCCTGATAGCGGGAATACTGGTATACTCGGTTTCGTTATTTTAACCGTTTTCTTTTAGGGTAGGTAATGCGGGTGTGATACATCTCCTGTATCTGTACCTTCAGGGTTTCGCGGATCCGTCGCAGATTTCTGTACGTGATGTCAGCGTTGTGCAATTGATCGCCAGAAATGCGTTGTTTCACCATTTTTTCCACCATTTCCGAGATGCTTTCCGGTGTATAATCCTTCAGGCTTCGGCAAGCAGCTTCAACGGCATCGGCCAACATTACTATAACGTGTTCCGGAGTAACCGGCAACTGGCCTTCGTAAGTAAAATCTTCTACATTAGCAGGATCTCCCCCTTCGTTGCACCAGGTAGTATAAAAATATTCGGTAAGGGTTCTTCCGTGGTGTGTTTCAATGAAATCAACAACCAGGGAAGGGAGCCCGTGTTTTTTAGCCAGGGTTTTTCCGTCCTCTACATGCTGAATCACTATCCGGGCACTTTCCCGGGGATCAAGCAGGGAATGAGGATTGAAACTGGCAGTCTGGTTTTCTGCAAAATATTGTGGATTGTTGATCTTCCCGATATCGTGATAAAGGGCTCCCACCCGGCACAAAAGGGCATTGGCCCCGATGGTCCTGGCAGCCGTCTCGGCAAGATTTGCCACCTGTAATGAATGTTGCATGGTTCCCGGAGCTTTTTCAGACAACTCCCTGAGAGCCTTGTTTCCTGTATCGGCAAGGTCACGCAGGCGTGAAAGAGATACAAACCCGAAAATTTTCTCAAACAAAAATACCAACGGATAAGAGGCTATTACCAAAATGGATGCAATTCCGTAATTCCTGAATACCACACCGTTTAGATTGGAAAACGTCCCTTCTGAAATAAGATGAAATGCCAGGTCTATTGTCAGGTACGTGATAAAGACAAGAAGGGCGGACAGGAATTGTTGCCAGCCTCTTCCCCAGTAACGGAATACATACACAGCGACACCGCCCACAACAATATTGATAAGAACCGGCTGGTAACTGTCGGTTACAACCGCCAACGGCAAGAGAAACAGAATGTAAAGTGGAAGGGAGAGTTTGGTTGGGAAGAAAGAGTCCAAAAAGAGTACGATCACCGGAAAAGGCAGCAAGTACAGGGCTAAAGGTTCAATTTTCCATGCGAAAGAAGATCCGGCAACGACTAAAACAAAAAGAAAGAGCGTGAAAACCAGTTCCGGAATTTTTTTTAGCATCCCCGGACGAATGGCTTCCATAAGTATGAAGGTTATAAATACAAGAAGGACAATCATAAGGGTTTGTCCTGTGATCAGTAGCAACAGGTTCCCGGAAAAACCGATCTTTGAATTGTATTCAGTGCGCAGGGAATTAAGGATCTGTTCCGTTGTTCCGGTAACTACTTCTCCCTTACTGACAATGCGTTGTCCGGTATGCACTATTCCTTTGGTGAGTGATATATCCTGAACGCTGCTGGACTGGACGGCAAAGGTGGTGCCTTCGTCGTATATCAGGTTGGGTATAAAGAAAGCAGAAAAATCAATATTTGCAGAAGCTAAATTATTCCGTTCCTGCCGGGAAAGTGTTTCCAGATTTTCTAAAAAAACCTGATAGGCAGTAGCGGTAGAATAAATTTCCGTATGGGCTTTCTTATCTGCCATTTTTCCTTGTACGACGACAAGCCCGGTTTCCGGTTTAAGCTCATTGTACCTGACTTCATCCATGATTCCCCGGCTGTATATGTTTTTAAAAAACGAGAGCAGTTTGCTCTGCAGTTCATCGGGGAGTCCTGCCAGGGTAGCCCCGGTAGTAAAGGCACGGAGTTGTTCGGCTTCAATATCGGGTCTTAATGCAAAGTATGGTGTAAAGTTTGCAGCCAATTTTTCCCTTTCCAGACGTAGTTCCTCTTCGGTTTTCAGTATAGGAAAATCAAAAGTGGCATCCAGATTTTCATACATCCACGGGCTTCCTTTCTGATACTGATACTTGAACTGGCCTTCCCGGGGCAAAGAGAAAACCATCAGTGCCGCTGCCAACACAAAGAGCAGGGGTATTATCACTTTTTCCTTTTCTTTCTTAGTCATTGTATTTTTCTCTTTGACATATTGATATATATGGACAATGTAAACAATTGTCAGGATGATCCGTTTGTCTGAATGGCGTGTTAAAATTAAACATTTCTTCCAACAAGCAATTCAAATGACTCAGAAAGTCTTCTTTTAAAAGCGGAAAAACAGGCGGATCATTCAGTTCCTTTTTGTTAAGCAGTATATAACCCTGTGGTTTGTCAGAGAAGATAGTGTTCAGGTAAAACAATAAAGGAATCGGAAAGGTATCTTCTTCAGTCAGGGTTTCCTGTAAAAAGGTATAGCACAGGATTTGGAATGCATCCCTGTTTTTTACTGTCAGTGCCGGATCAAAGAGATTCTCCATTTTTGTGAAGGCATTTTTTTCAGTTCCGGTTTTATAGTCAATAATATGTGCTTGTCCTTTACTGATGTCTACCCTGTCAATGATGCCTTTAATATTTACATTGTTGTACCTGCGCCTGAACATTTTTTCAACGGCCGAAACGACCAGCGGAGCCCGGTGGGCATCGTGTTTTATGAAACGTTCCACGTAAAGAGTCGCCACTTCCGTGAACAATATCCATTTGCCTGTTTCTCGGGAATGATCGTTTCCGTATTGTTCAATCAGGTAGTCATTGGCAATACGCGACACGGTTTTGCGGAAAGCAGCACGAGGTTCTATAAGTCCTGATATTTCTTTTCCGGACATTGTTTTTTCCAGGATCGGCCTGTAGAGATGTTCCAGTGTCCTGTGTACTATGTTCCCCAGGTGAAGCGGATCCGCCTGATCCGACACTTCAAGAGGCTCTTTTAACAACAATATATTTTTAAAATAAAAACTGAGCGGACAGCGTATGTACGTTTGAAGGGCTGAAGGACTTAAACATTGACCGGAATCAGGATCCAGGTAACGTTCCAGTATTTCTTTTACCGTTCCGGATTTAGGAATAGAGATTGGTTTAATTTCAGGAATGGAATGCTGTATCAAAACGGGAGTTGTTACAACGTGTGAATCAGGAAGTTCATAACGGATCTGACGAATAAAACGGCTTAGTTCTCCCTTGGAAGGACCCTCAGGATTACTGTTCCAGATCAGGAACACATTCGACGAACGTTGTATCAGGCGGTAAAAATAATAGGCCTGAATTGCCGTGTGCTGTTCAGCGGCAGGCAACCCGAATGCCCTACGGATATTATACGGTATCAGGGAATTGTCCAGGAAGGCTTTTGGCAGGATGTTCTCCTGTGCAGATACAATGATCAGATTTTCAAAGTCCAGGCAACGGGTTTCCAGTAATCCCATAACTTGTAATCCGGTCAGAGGTTCTCCGCTGAACGGTATGCTGGCAAGAGAAAGGTGCTGTTTAAGCAGTCTGGAAAAAACTTCGGGATGGATCTCCATGCCGGATCGTGTTACGGCAAGATAAAGTTTGTTCAATTGTTTTCTTGTCTCCCGCACTACCGGAATAAGCAGGGGGTCACCGGCGGGTATAGACTCTGAAAGATCAATCGTTTCCAGGATAGACAGAAGCAGGTTGTATAGCTCCGGGGTGTTTGCGGGAACATTTTTCAACGTATTGGCAAGATCCAAAGTCCGGACGTAAGGATGCATTTCCACAGGTCTGAAATCCCTTGTTGTTTTTGTATTGTTATAATAGCGCAGGAGAGAGTCGATCAGCGAAAAAAGAGATGTCTGACGGAGAGGAAAGCCCATAGTGACATTGATCTCCTGTTCCGGAGAAGCGTAATAACCCAGGCCGTATAAAAGTTGCAACAAAAGGTTTTCATCCGCCAGGACAACCGCAGTTCCTGTATTGTAAGGCAGATTGTGTTGTTTCAGCAGTTGAGGTACTATTTTGGCCTGTGATACATATGACGGGGTGGGGATCACATGGATGTTCCGGGTATCGCGCAATGGAGAAACGTCTTTTACATATCCGTCTGCCGGGGGGAATTCCTTTATGTTTTCACGCAGGAACATCCCGGCTTCCTGAATTGGATTATCTATATAATACGGATCATAATCCCAATAGAACAGTGCCTTGTCATTGTTTTTCAGATAACGAAACAATTCTTTCTCACAGGTATTCAGTGCATTGAATCCAATGAATGCAAAGCCTGAATATTCGTTCAGAAAAGCAGGGCCATTATGCTCTTTTAAACGGGTGACCATGTTCCTGTATATCATCCCTTCATAGGCGTATCCTTTTTCCCGTAATGTATGGTTGTATGCCTGATAAAGGGAAGACAGGTTTTCCCATAAGTGCATAAAATGAAGGTTCAGCCTGTGGTCCGGCTTCGCCTGGAATGATGACCAAAAGGATTTGATCACTTCTTGTTGTTCAGGACTCAGAAAGCTGAAATCCACGCCGATACGTTTCAGGTCCCGTACATTGTGGAACAACTGCGCGGGGTCCAGCAAGTATTTATCGGTTTGGTCAAAATCGTGGATAATAATATTTCCCAGGGTATAGAATTCCTGGAGACTGTCTTCTTTCCCGGTTAATGAACTGAAGATCCGGTACAATTCAGTCAGCAGGATCAAATGATCGGTTGCTTTTTCTCCGGTAATTTCTTCTGTCAGTTGATTGATAACCAGCGTACGGGGCATCCAGATCTCTCTTTTTATATATCGGGACAGTTCTTTTTGAAAAAACAGTCCTGCTCTCCGGCCGGGAAATACCAGACAGCAATCAGCAATGCGTTCTCCGTATTGTTGATAAAGTGAACGGGCGACGGAATTCAGAAATGAAGTCCGGCTCATCTTTTTATTCTGAAATATTCTGCAGTGCCTCTGACACCGGGGAACATGCCGGTATCTCCCAGATAATGCCCTACTGAAGATTTCATGTTATTGTAATAGAAAATAAGGAAATGCTCTGTCAGCAGGTTCTCGCGGGCAGGAATATAGCGGGATTCGACTACGTTGTTGTGATCGTCGTAAGTATAGATGTATTTGCCGGTTTCCTTCCATGTTCCGGTTTCCTGTTCCCTTTTCTTCTCCGTTTCACTGATTACGTTCCCTTTTCTATCGTATGTATATGTATATTGGAAAACAGGATCCCATTCAAATGTGGTTTTATTCCAGAAATCAACCATTCCCCCGAGCCTCATCCCGTCTTCATCATACAGGAATGAATCCCGGATAAAATTTTCCCACCCAATTTCGGATGTGGCCAATCGGGCCTTTAATGTAAACCTTCCCCGAAGTGTAATATCCTTTTCAATTTCTCCGTTGTTCCATTTTTCGCGTACAACGTATAAAAGCCGGTTCTGTTCGTCACGGATATAGTGGTCTTTGAATGTATCTTCCCAAAGGCCGTCATCCGGGCGGTAGGTCTGATGGGTTTCTTTGAGAAGATGACCGGTGTCTGTTTTGTATTCACAGATAACGCGAGCATCGGAGATCCATTTTCCCGTGCCGTGATCTCTTTTTTCTTTGACAGATCCTGTACGTATGCCGTAAATGTCGTAAGAGTAGGAAATCCTGTATTCCCTTTTCCAGGTTTCGGTCTCGATGTCCCAAAGATCTCCTGTTTCGGTGAACTTATTCCCCTGTTCATCATATATGAACTGGAACCGGCCCCGGGCCAGGTCTTGAGCATCGTAAGTAATAATGGTCCGGGGTTCCCACCAGGAATTATTGATGCAACCGGTCAGGATAAAAGCCAATAAAATAAAATGTGTTTTTTTCATGGCAGCCTGTTAATTAAACCCGTTAAACGAAGTGGAGATGGGCGGACTCGAACCGCCGTCCAAACAGCGCATCCAAAAGATTTCTACACGTTTAGTCTGTATTTGATTGTCGGGAAAATGACTGCCTGCAGACAGGCCATCAGTACCTTATCTCCTAAAATCTTGCCGCAAAGCCGGAGCTTCTTTACAACCAGCCCTTTGTAAATGATACCCCGTTTGCCAAAACCCAAAAGGCGAAAATTCCGGCGGGATACTCGTCATTCCGGGCCTTGCCCGGCGTGATTAAGTGATCAGTTTATAGCCGATCAGGCAGCGAGTGCATAATTGTTGTTGCCAGTTATGGCTTGAGTCCTGAGATTTAGGAGCCGGGACACGAAGCTCCACGTGCTTACTTTCCAATGTCGTCTGCTGTCAAAACCAAAACATCCCCATGGTAAGTGTAACACAAAGATAGGTAAAAATTTAATGTATTAAAGTACGGAGTAAATTTGACAATCCTTTGGCCGCCGCCAAAACACCCAAAAGCATTATGGCAATGCCCGCAACACGGTTGATGTTCCACAATTGCCTGAGCCTGAATCTTTTTCTGAACAGATTAACAAAAGTACTTAACAGGAACCACCATAGCGAAGCCCCCAGAAAGACTCCCAACAGTATGGCAGAAATGATGAAAGATCCCGAGCTCCTGTCCACGCTGGTTCCCAGGAAGGCAAAAACACCCATGATAAGAAAAAGACATCCCGGGTTGGTTATGGACATAAGAAAGCCTGTCAGGTAATCTTCCCAGAATTTTTTTGATTCCCGGTTTTGACGCAATTGTTTTACGGGATTGGAGGAAAATATGGCCAGCCCTATGATCATCAGGGCCATTCCGCTTATGAGAAAAAGTAAATTTTGGTTGTTTTCGATAACGGTCCTGATGAAAGAAAGACTCAGGATGGCAAGTGAAGCATAAATGACATCGGAAGTGGCTGCCCCAAGGCCGGCGACCAACCCGGATCTGGGACCTTTACTCAATGTCCTTTGAATGCAGAATAATCCGCCGGGGCCCAGGGGGACTGAAACCGAAAAACCGGCTATCATTCCCATTAATAAATTCAGGGGAAAATCATTCATGGCGCGCAAAGTTATAAAAAATCAGTTATTTAATAATAATTTGTAGATTTGTCTCATGAATTCCGTACGTAAGAATCTTGTAATGTCCGTATTATCGGGCATTTTGCTGAGTATCCCTTTTCTTCTTCCCCACACCGGACTTATCCTGTTATTTGCATTTGTTCCCCTATTGTGGATGGAACATGCTTTTACGGTGAGCGAAACAAAAGGATGCTGGAAATATTACGCCCTTACATTTGTTATTTGGAATGCATTGACAGTCTTCTGGGTATGTTACAGTACGTTTATGGGAGGTCTCTTTGCTATTTTGGGCAATGCTTTTCAAATGTTTGTAGTTTTTGCGGTTTTTCGCAGGGTCAAGAGATGGTTTTTAAAAAAGGGGAAAAACGATGTTTTGGCATATCTATTCCTGGCAGTGCTATGGGTCTCATGGGAGTTTTTCTATTTTAATGCAGAGATATCGTTTCCCTGGCTTGTCCTTGGAAACGGCTTTGCAACCAACATAAGCCTGGTCCAGTGGTACGAAGTCACTGGAGTACTTGGAGGAAGCCTTTGGGTTTGGATAGTCAACCTGGGACTTTTTTTCATTTTCAGAAAAAAATTCGCCAAACGAAAGGTCATATTGCTGGGAGTCTTTATTATGGTCCCCATAATATATTCAATGACAAGGTTTTATACTTATAAAGAATCGGTAAGACCGGTTGAAGTAGTTGTTGTTCAACCGAACATTGATCCCTGGGAGGAGAAATTCAGTTCGATGTCCCAGGCAGAACAGGACAAGAAGATTCTGGCACTGGCCCGGGAACAGATCACTTCTTCCACCCGTTATGTAATTGCCCCGGAGACGAGTGTTCACGAAATCATATTGGGGAATTATTTGTTGTCACCTTCTGTGTTGCTTTATAAGGAATTGGTGGAAGAGTATCCCGAAACTGCCTTTATTTTCGGAGCCAATACCATTGGTTTTTATCCTCCATCCGCCAAAAAACCCACTCCTTCTGCACGTCATTACCAGGACAGGTGGTACGAAGTCTACAATTCTGCTTTGCAGCTGGATACTTCAGATCGCGTTCAGATATATCACAAATCAAAACTTGTGGTGGGGAGTGAAAAAATGCCTTACATAGATATATTTCCGTTCATAGAAAAATTGTCACTCAACCTGGGTGGGACAACCGGCACGCTCGGAACGCAAACAGAAAGGACTGTTTTTTCGAGGACTGACGGCAAGGAGGCTACCGGGGTGGCAATCTGTTATGAATCCGTTTACGGAGACTTTTTTACCGGATATGTCAGGAACGGAGCTAATTTCATGACGGTAATAACAAATGACGGCTGGTGGCGAAACACACCGGGATACCGGCAACACGTCAGTTATGCATCCCTGCGGGCAATTGAAACAAGAAGAAGTATTGTCCACAGTGCCAACACCGGAATATCTGCTCTGATAAACCAGAAAGGAGAACGCCTTGAAGAAACAGGATGGTGGGAACCTGTTTCTCTTAAAGGAATTATCAATCTGAACGATGCCCTGACTTTTTATGTAAAACACGGGGATTATCCGGGACGAATATCCGTTGTCGTAATGTTACTGCTGGGTCTCTATTCACTGACATGTGCTTTGCCATTACGCAAAAAAGGTTGAAACCTGAGTGAGGGAGAGGGAATGAATTCCCCTATCTTAAGCCTTTCCCAGTAATTATCGACAACCTGTATGGTCTCCCTTGAAGAACAACATACATTGGGCCAGGAACGGAGTACACCAGGATCTCCTTTCTTTTTTGTACAGGCATCCACAAGCAAGATTCCGTTTTCAATACTAACGTCTCTTATGGGGTCTGTTTGATTGATCATCATCCAGAAACACAAATCTTTATCTTTTAGATTAACTTCTTCATCAACGGCTATTATCATGCAGACATCTGAATGATACTTCATATGATCCTTTCCTGATTTATGATAGAACAGATACGGTTCATTACCTGTAGACGGTTTGTGGGTGTTGCTGCTCCCTTTTTTTGTGGCATCAATGCATATTTTTCCTCCAAAACCGGACTGGGGAGCAGCATGGTCTGACATGCTGAGCGGGCCCCTGCTGAAAAAAGTATCCCTGGACGGGTTGTAGTACTTTTTAATACATTCACTTACTTCATAGAGGTTTGTAACATCTATATGCTCGTCTACAAGGATCAGTAATTTGTTCAGATAGGTTATTGATGATCCCCAAAAAGCATGGGCCACTTTGTATGTTTGTCCCTGATAATACTTTCTTATGGCTACAATGGCTGCAGAACCGTTTTCGGCAAAGTAGGGAAAGCAGATCCGGCGAACTTCCATAGCTATCGTTTGTTCGATGTTTGTTTCTACAAAGACTGAGATGGCCTTGGTCAGGTGCCTCCTGGAACGCATCACTCCCAGAGAAGGAATGTTCAGGAGTAATTTTGGGTCTTTCCTGTGCGTAACACAGGTCACGTACATTAAAGGTTCTTTCCCCCCGGTGGAATAAAAACCGGTATTTTCCCCGCACGATGCCGAGGCTACCTGCTGTGCGTTTTTGTCTATGTAACCTTCTATTACCAGATCGCTATTTTCAGGGACTTCCAAAGGCTGGCTAAGACAGGGAACTTTGACAATTGCTTTTCTTCTCAGATAACCTCCCAGCAACAACGGGTCAACATCAGAGGAGTAGGGTACTATACCGGTAAGTGTATACAGGGGATCTCCTCCGAGAAACAACGCTACAGGAATTCTTGCCTGGGGGGATTCATTGATAAATAAAGAAGCCTGGGATCCCGGTTCGAATCTGAGCTGTATGGTAGTTTTGGAATGCCATAGCAAACGTGTGGGTTCGATAGTGTAAGTTTCCAGGTAAGGATTCTTGATCAACAGTGGCACTTCATGAAGGCTGTGTGCCTGGTCAAAGGATCGGTTCCTCAGGAAAGGTATCCTGTTCAGATCCGGCGGGAACAAAGCGATTTCCTGGCAGGAACCTGCGCCGGAAGTTTTGGGAACGTATTGGTTAAATTCAGAAACCGGGGATCTTCTCATAAACCGGTTACTTGTACGGCTTTGGGCTATGGCCTGGTAAAACGCCGATATCCTGTTGCACACATCATCAAGTGTATCCATTTCGAATGCCAGAGCAATTCTTTTTTCAGAAGAAAAAATGTTTGTTGCAATAGAGAAAACAGTCCCGGTATCTGTAAAAAGCAGGGCTTTTCCACCATTGTGCCGGCTGGCCTGACGGTCAGTGATCTCGGCCAGTTCCTGATTTGTATCAACGTGACGGGTTATTGTTAGCAACTCGCCTTTCTGATGTAATATTTTAAGAAATTCGTCAAAATAATGGATCATAAGGCATAAGTTCTTTTAGTATATATGTCAATGTTTCCACGGAAAGATGATCCGCTACGATCTTCTTGTCTTCGTCAAGAAGCAGGATCAGGGGTATGTCGTTGATGTTGTAATTACGGGTTATCCTGTTATCTCCTGATGGGTTCCAGAGATTGATCCATCCTGTATAACCTCCTTCTGCCAGCCACTTTCTCCAGGATTTATAATCATTTCCTGTATATACGGCAGAAAAACGGATCCCCGTATCCCGGGTGCTTTCAAACAGGTCGTACAAAAGGTGAGTTACCATACCGCATGTAGCACAGGCGGGATCGTAGAGGTAAAGAACTGTATAATAAGACTGAATATCGTACAAAGCATAGGATTCCCCGTTTTCGCTTTCCAGGATCATATCCGGTGCTGCCGGCAAATCAATCTGTTCCCGAGAACGGTGATCCTCTATGATCTCATGTAGCGTTTCAGTCCCTATATCTCTTCCGATAATGCGCTTGTTTTTATCCAGTAAATAGATCCTGGGCGTACTTCTGACGTTATACTTCCTGTGAAACCCCGAACTGAGATCCGGATCCCAGACAGCAGTCCAGTTTTCCGGAAAGAAATCCGAATATTTTTCAAAAACATTCGGGGTATCTCCTGTATATACAGCATAGATATTAACGGATTTATTGTCAGCGCTTTGAGAAAATTTAACCAGTTTCAGCAATTCATCACTGCAGGCAGGGCAGTTGTCTTCAAAAAAGAAAACCACCGTATACGGAGCCCGGATCCCATACAGGGAACGAATGTCCCCTTTTATGTCCCTTAGCTCCAGCGAAGGGGCATTCATCCCTGTCAGACACTGACTGTTGAATTGTACATAAGTCTCCATTTCCCGCAACATTTCAGGATCTTCGGATAATGACGGATCATTTATAAAATATTCACGTGCTATATGTACGGCAACGCGTTCCATTCCCATGATCTCGCTGGTAAAAAACAGGCTAAACAGATACCGGGCACAATAAGCCCTGACACGGGGATGCATGTCCCTTTCCAGGATAAGATCCGCATGACGGATAAGTGTGTCCGGTTGCTGAACCAGTTTCTGTGTAAAGAACTCTTTCAGCCTGACCGGAAGAATGGAAGTGTTCAGGTACCTGGGATCCATGAAATCGACATAATCCAGATAATGTGCCGGATCATCTTCATTAGACAGTTGGGGAGTAAACACGTTCCGGGCAATGATCCCCAGCATACAACTGTCAAACCGGTCTGCCAGGAAATGGGTGTACTCCCGTATGGTCCCTTCCATACGCTCTACTTCACGTAATTTTACCTCCGGACCCGAATCTGAGTCTGAGTCTAGTATTTTATTTATCAGGGCGTATTTATCCTGAAGGAAACGGTAAAAACGCATATAGGCGTTGTTTTCTTCCGAGCCGTCTATCTGTATGTCTTCGGTCCTGCCGTTGTTTATGGTAGCTGTGAATCGTATGGAAACCGTTTCTTGTCGTGATATAAGAAAATTAAAAAGCCTCCGGTTGTCCTGTACAAACATGTATTGTCCCGGTTCCAGGGCTTGTGTCCCCGTGAAAGTCATACAGCCCTGGAAATCCGGAGAAAGTGTGTCTACGGGAATCACATGCTCTCCCTGTTGCACTGCAAGGATAACCGGAGAATCGCTACCCCCGTTAAGACAAAGAAAAAGATTGTAAAAAACAGCCAGGAACAGAGACCACATAGGGTATCCTACATTTTTAAATATTTATTTAAGTCCACACCGGGGGGTAACATACATTCTGCATCCCCGCCGTTTAACAGCACATCCCGTACTACGGTAGAAGAAATAAAAGAAAATTTAGGCCCCGAAGGAATAAAAATGGTCTGGATCTCGGGTGCCATCTTGGAATTCACCTGTGCGATTACTTGTTCCAGCTCAAAGTCCGTTGTTGTTCGTATACCCCTGAATATGAAATTGATGTTGTTTTTCCGGCAAAAATCTATGGTCAGGCCGTTGAATGAACAAACTTCCACCTGTGTCATATCCTTAACGACATCCTGGATGATGGCCACACGTGCGCGGGGAGAAAAAAGACTTACTTTCTGTTGGTTCACTCCTACGGCAACGATTATTCTGTCAAAAAGTTTCAGGGCCGAGCGTAAAACATCAAGGTGTCCGGAAGTAAACGGATCAAAAGAGCCGGGAAAGACAGCGATCTTTTCCATGGAGATAAATAAATTGGTTAAGCACCAAAAGTAAGAAAAATATTGGATATAGCTTTTTACAAATGCCAGTCTATGGGATCGATCCCTTTTGAGACCAGGTAAGCATTTGTTTTTGAAAAAGGCCGGGACCCGTAAAATGCCCCGCGGGCAAGGGGTGAAGGATGCGCTGCTTCCAGAATACAATGCCTTGACGGGTCTATGAGACTTCGTTTGCTGCGGGCAAAATTCCCCCATAATAAAAAGACTATATTATCTTTTTTTTCAGAAACAGTCCGTATTACTGCGTCGGTGAATTCCATCCATCCTATGTTGCTGTGTGAGGCGGGTTTACCCGCTTCGACCGTAAGGATGGCATTGAGAAGCATGACTCCCTGTGTGGCCCAGGCTTCCAGACATCCGTGTGTAGGCGGCAGGATACCCGTGTCGGCATTCAACTCGGCAAAAATTGTTTTCAGCGAAGGCGGAGGAACGGTATTGCGGGGCACAGAAAAGGACAATCCGTGAGCCTGCCCGGGGCGGTGATAGGGATCCTGTCCCAGCAGCAGGACTTTTAAAGCAGAAAAGGGGGTCATTTCAAAAGCATTGAAGATCTGTTTACCGGGGGGATATATGGTTTTTCCCTGCTTTTTTTCCGCATGAAGGAAAGAGGCGGTATTTTCAAAATAGGGCTTTGAGAATTCCGGCTCCAGAACTTTTTTCCAGCTGGATTCAATACTTACATCCACGCTACAATACGTATTTAATAACTTCGGGAATGGTCTTCATGAATTTAAATTCAATGCCTTTTATGAAATCGGGATTGATCTCTTCAATATCTTTCCGGTTGTCTTCAGAAAGAATGATGGTTTTGATCCCGGAACGCTTGGCCGCAAGAATTTTCTCTTTTATACCACCCACCGGAAGGATTCTGCCCCTGAGGGTAATTTCACCTGTCATGGCAACGCCTTTCCGGATGCACTTGTCTTTAAAGGCACTGGCTATGGAACAGATCATGGTTATCCCGGCCGAAGGCCCGTCTTTTGGGATAGCCCCTTCCGGAACATGAAGGTGAATGTCTGTCTTTTCAAAAACATCCGGATCAAGTTCCAGGAGATTGGCATGTGCTTTCAGGTACTGCTGGGCGATGATGGCAGATTCTTTCATGACATCTCCCAGGTTCCCGGTAGTGGTAAGAGTCCCTTTTCCTTTGCTTAGACTTGATTCCACAAAAAGGATCTCTCCTCCGGTCTCGGTCCAGGCCAGTCCGGTAACTACTCCCGGAAATTCATTTCCTTTCTGAATATCCTGTATGATACGGTGGACTCCAAGTATCTCACGTACGTTGTCGGGCGTCAGGTTGGGATCGTAGGTTTCCCCAAAAGCGATCCTTTTGGCAATATTGCGCGCGATTTTGGCCAATTGTTTTTCCATGTTGCGGACACCGGATTCCCTTGTGTATTCGTTGATCACCACGTCTATGGCCTTGCGGCTCAGACGGAGTTGGGACGGTTTTAGTCCGTGAGCTTCCAGTTGCTTGGGCAATAAATGTTTGCGGGCAATGGTCCTTTTTTCTTCGGCCAGGTATCCGTTAATGGGAATCATTTCCATACGGTCCCGCAGGGCCGGCTGAATATTCCCTATGCTGTTGGCTGTCGTAATGAACAAAACTTTGGAAAGGTCGTAATCCACATCCAGGTAATTGTCGTGGAACGAGTTGTTCTGTTCGGGATCCAGTACTTCCAATAATGCCGAGGAGGGGTCTCCCCTGAAATCGGCTCCCACTTTGTCAACCTCATCCAGCACAATGACCGGATTTGAAGATTTGCTTCTTTTTATGCTTTGTATGATCCGGCCGGGCATGGCGCCGATGTATGTCCGTCTGTGTCCCCTGATCTCCGATTCATCGTGAAGCCCGCCCAGAGAGATGCGTGCAAAATTTCTGCCCAATGCCTTTGCCACCGACATTCCCAGGGAAGTCTTGCCGACGCCCGGAGGGCCGTAAAGACACAGAATGGGGGATTTCATGTCTCCTTTAAGTTTCAGCACGGCCAGATGTTCCAGGATCCTGTCCTTGACCGTTTCCAGCCCGGAATGATCCCGGTCCAGGACTTTGCGTGCCCTTTTTAGATCCAGGTGGTCTTTGGTATATTCTCCCCAGGGAAGATCTACCAGGAACTGAAGGTAATTCAGCTGGATCCCGTAATCGGGCTGGTGCGGATTGGCACGTTCCAGTTTCTGGACTTCTTTTTCAAAGATCTCGGCAATTTCCTTACTCCAGTTCTTCTTTGCGGCCTGCTCCCGAAGGTTGTCAATCTCTTCCATGTCCTGCGACATCCCCAGCTCATCCTGAATGGTCTTTAACTGGTTGCTCAGGTAATATTCTTTTTGCTGTTGATCTATCTCACCCCTGACTTTTTGATGTATCTGTTCTTTGAATTTGAGAAGTTCCAGGTGTTTGTACAGCAATTCCAGTAATTTGGAAGCCCTGTCTTCCAGGGCATCCAGAGTAAGCAGGTTGAGTTTTTCCTTAATGCCTTCCAGATATATGTTGGATGCCACAAAATTTACAAGGAAATCTTCCTTTTCAATGTTTTTCAGGGCAAATTCGGCTTCCCGGGGAATACTGGGAGTCAACTGAAAGATTTGGGCAGCCACCTCTTTGATGCCTTCGACAACCGCTTTGTAATTGGTATTGTCTTCCAGGGGCAGAATGTCCGACAGATAACGGACTTCCGCTGCAAAATAAGGATCTTTCTGGACCATACGTTCTACATGGAAACGCCGGCTTCCGTGCAATATTACTGTAATGCCCCCTTCGGGCATTTCAATTATCTTGAGTATTTTGGCCAAACATCCGTGGCGGCTGACAGCATCTTCATCAGGATCGTCATCCAGCGGATCCGTCTGGGTAACCGTTCCTACCCATTTATCGCCTGCAAAGCTTTCCCTGACCAGTTTCATTGATTTCTCCCTGCCGACGGTAATGGGGATAAGGGTCCCCGGAAAAACGACGGCGTTGCGCAGAACCAGCAGGGGAAGTATCTGGGGCGATTCTCCTTCGCGAATATTTCCCGGTTGCTCTTCCATATCCATTTCCATTAAGGGAATAACGGTCATCTTATCACTGAGAATTAAATTCATATCTGTATCTTCTTCATTCACTCCGTCAATCTTCGTGCCACAGGAATTGACTGACAAAATGACTGATGTTTATATGAAGGGAACTTTAATGGAAAAAAAGAAGTTTTTCCATGACAGAAAGCCATGCTCACACTGTTTGTTCACCGAGTAATCTATGCCTATTACCATATCGTAATAGGTTACCAGGTCTATGCCCAGTCCTCCGGCATAAAGAAACTGATTGCTCAGGGTATTCAGATAGTAATCCCATTTGTTATAGGCATATCCCATATCAAAATGTGCGTTGGCATGAATTGTAAGATGGATCTTGTTGAATTGAGGCAGGAATGAGAGCCAGTTGAGCGTAAATGTCCTTTTCTTAAGGATATTGAATTTCATCGTATTGTTGGAAATAGCAAATACCTGGCCGTCTGCCACTGTATATTCGTACCCGCGCATCATATTATTATCGTAACCAATAGCTTTTTCCAAAATATAGGCTTGTGTATTGGTCAGGGAATAACCGCCGGAAAAGACTGAAGAAAAATACCAGCGGGATTCCCGGATTTGTTTAAAGTACTGAAGTCCCAGGGTAAGCTGTGCGTAACGCACAGAGGCATCAGATGTAATATAGGTGTTCATACCGGCCTGAAAATAATAGCCGTTCAGGGGATACGGGTGGTAATCCCTCTGATCAAGCCGGTACCTGTAATTGAGCCTGAAAGCGTTTCGCTGAAGCCGGTCGTTACCCCAGTAGTGGGGATTGATCTTGAGTACCGTATCGGCAAGCATGCTGTATTCATGCATGAAGGAGATATGGTGCAGGGTGCGTATGTCGGGACGGTATGTGTAATTGATCCTTGTATCTATTGATTTTTCCAGGATGATATCCGGCAGGTTGTATCTGGCAGGTTTGTCTTCTCCGGTAAAAATGTCCAGGTTATGGCTAAAATTACCCTGCATGTCCACGCTCAAAAAATGCTTGCCTTTCCTGTCCAGGGATATGTCCCGGTATCCCAGGAAAACACCCCACTGGTAACCTCCGTGAGCCGCTACGACAAGTTTATGCTTCAATCCCAAAAAATTATCTATTCGGGCTCCCGCTTCAATGGTGATCTTCGTGAAATCCCAGTTTTGCAGCCATGTGCTCAGGTTACGCTCTTCCAGTTTTCCTTCTATAAGAGGCCATATATACCATCTTTCCTGTACCTGGATGATCACAGTGATCAATGATGGATCTTCAATGGCTCCGAGGGGGGATATCTCAACAAAGTTGAATAGAAGCAGGTTGTTCAGATTCTCTTTTGCCAGGCGCAATTGTTCGGCAAGGTCCTTCTCGTTGATTGTATCTCCCGCTGCAAAAGGCAATTCCCGCAGGATGATGAAATCTTTGGTGATCTTGTTGCCCGTAAGTTCAATTCCGTCAATGCGTAATTCCCGGCTCCATCCTGTTACAGAGAACATTGAAAAGCATAGGAGAAAAAATAAAATTCGGAAAAGCGTCGGTTTCATAAGCCGGCAAAATTATGAAAAAATTCCATATACTTTTCTATCAATCTGGAAACTGCGTACCGTGACAGGTCGTTACGGTTAATTTCCAGGTATTCTTTTTTCAGCTGTGTCCCCCTTTTATGGGAACGTATCCTGTAAAAAACAGGGTATATGGTCTGATGAGACAATTTATGGGGTTTGGATCTGTATGTATTAATAAGTGTACAAGATGACACGTGCAGCAATTTTTGAAAATCTTCTGTTATGATCAGTTCCGGATAACCTGCCGGTGATGAGGTTTCTATCAGTGGAAACTCATACAAGCCTTTCCAAATGTCGTTCCCGGTTCGTTGCCTAATAAATATTGTATCCCCTCTTTCTATGACCAGATAATGGAAATACCTTGTTTTAACCGCTGGTTTTTCTTTTTTTACAGGGAGCCTCTCTGTCTGACCGTCAAGGTACGCACTGCAGGTTTGGACCATGGGGCAGATACCGCAAAGCGGTCTGGGAGTGCAAATAAGGGACCCGAAATCCATCAGGGCCTGGTTGAATGATGCACTGTCCCCGGCAGGCAATAACGATTGGGCTAAGTTGGCAAATGATCTTTTCGCTTCCGAAGAATCAACCGGAATACCAATCCCAAAATACCTGGCCAGTATACGGTATCCGTTTCCATCCAGGGCCGCAACAGGCAATCCGAATGCAAAAGAACCGATGGCCGCCGCGGTGTAAGGCCCTATGCCGTCCAGTTTTTGTAATAAATCAGTGTTTTTGGGGAATGATCCGCCGTATTCCCTCATAACCTTTTTTGCAGTTTTATGCATATTTCGTGCCCGGGAATAATAACCCAGGCCCTGCCATGTTTTTAGGACCTGGTCTTCAGGAGCTTCGGCCAGGCGGTCCATGGTCGGATAAGCTTCCAGGAATCGGTTAAAATACATTTTTCCCTGCTGTACTCTTGTTTGTTGCAGGATAATCTCAGATACCCATACAGAGTATGCGTCGTTGTATTCTTTCCAGGGTAATTCCCTTTGGTTATCTTTGAACCATGACAACAGGATGGTTGTGAAATCCATGGTGCAAAGATAGCTAAACGAACGTTTTTTTTTGATTTTTTGCTCTAAACGTCTTGATATTAAGAATTAAATGTTACTTTTGCAATCCATTTGAAATGCAATCATTAACAATAACTCTTAAATTTATCGTATTATGACTAAAGCTGATATCGTAAACGAAATTGCCAAAACAACAGGCCTGGAGAAAGTTGCCGTTCAGAAAGTTGTGGAATGCTTTATGGATAACGTAAAAAACTCTTTGGTTCAGAATAACAATGTTTACCTTCGGGGTTTTGGTAGCTTTATATTGAAAAAACGTGCCCGCAAAACGGCTCGCAATATTTCCAAAAACACAACTCTCGTAATTCCTGAACACTACATACCCGCTTTCAAGCCGGCTAAAGTTTTCATGAATAAAGTGAAAAACAGCGTTAAATAAATTTGATTATGCCAAGCGGAAAGAAAAGAAAAAGACATAAAATGGCGACGCACAAACGTAAAAAACGTTTGCGCAAGAACCGTCATAAAAAGAAATAAGCCATCATATGTCTCATGAACCAGGAAACCTAAAGCAACTTTTTTCGAAAAGACTCTTTAGGTTTCTTACTTTTACCACAGAATGGAGAAAGATTTAATTATTGATGTTACTCCTTCCGACGTCACCATAGCTTTGTTGGAAAACAAAAGGCTGACGGAACTGCATAAGGAAGAGACTAGTGACAATCATTTCTCGGTGGGTGATCTGTGCCTGGGCAGGGTCAAAAAGATCATGCCGGCATTGAATGCAGCTTTTGTAGATATCGGAGACGATAAGGATGCTTTTATTCATTACCTTGATCTGGGCTATGCCTTTTCGGCAGTCAATTATTTTACCCAGCAGGTGATTGCCAAAAAAAACACGCCCCAGGAAATCTATTCAAGTCTGAAACTGGGCTCAGTATTGCCCAAGGAAGGTAAGATTTCCGATGTATTAAAAGTAGGGCAGCCGGTTTTGGTGCAAATTGTCAAAGAACCCATTTCCACAAAAGGATCCCGTCTTACTTCCGACATTTCCATAGCCGGAAGGAACCTCGTTTTATTGCCTTTCTCAGAAAAGGTAAACCTGTCATCTAAAATTGCGCTCAAAGAAGAGCGTGGAAGGCTGGACCGTTTGGTCCAGAGTATTCTTCCTCCCAATTACGGGCTCATTGTCAGAACTGCTGCCGAAGGAAAAAAAGCGGCTGTTTTGGATGCCGAGCTGAATTCCCTGATCCATAAATGGGAAGAATCCTGGGTTTTAATGCGCAAAGGGAAAACCCCTTCCAGATTGTTAACAGAAAACAGCCGTATTACAACGGTCATACGCGACCTGTTGAACGATACCTTTAACAGTATTCACGTGAACGACACGGTGGTTTATGAAGAGATATGTCGTTATATAGCCACTATAGCTCCGGAAAAGGAGAAGATCGTAAAGCTGCATAAAGGAAAAGATCCGATCTTTGAATCATTTGACATCAACCGTCAGATAAGAAGTTCGTTCGGACGCGTTGTCCCGTTAAGACAGGGGGTCTATATAATCATAGAGCACACCGAAGCCCTGCACGTTGTAGACGTTAACAGCGGGATACGGTCCAAGATGGGAAACGGACAGGAAGAAAATGCATTTGAAGTCAATATGCTTGTTGCCGAAGAACTTGCCCGGCAGTTAAGATTGAGGGATCTGGGCGGTATTATTGTCGTTGACTTTATTGACATGGATTCATCCGACCACAGGCAAAAGCTTTATAAGAAGATGCAGGAACTGATGGCCACTGACAGGGCCAAACACAATATCCTGCCTCTTTCAAAATTCGGGCTGATGCAGATTACCCGTCAGCGGGTACGTCCGGCCATGGAGATCAATACAAGCGAGAAATGTCCCACATGTAACGGAACCGGGAAAATTGCTCCCAGTTTACTCTTTACGGAAAATATCGAGAATCAGCTGGCGTTTTTTGCCAACGAGAAAAAGCTCAAAACCGTTTTATTGGAAGTACATCCGTTTATCGAAGCTTATTTGAGTAAAGGTTTGGTTTCCAGGGCAAAAAAATGGTCCAGGAAATACGGATGTAAACTGAACGTAAGAATTGCCCCTGACCTTGCGGTGACACAGGCTCGCTGGTTGGATGACAAGAACCAGAAAATGGAAGTTTAGGCTTTCATTGTTTTGGTGAATGAATCCTTAAGGGTGCAAATGCGGTTGAAAACAGGTTTTTCCGGGAAAGTGTCGTAATCCGGCACAAAATAACCAAGCCGTTCAAACTGAATGCGGGTACGTGTCTCGTCCTTGCCAGGGCTGGCTTTGGCAGCAATACCGGCGGCATCCCTGTCTATCAGACCCTGTACAATGTTGAGGGATTCTGCGTTCAGGTAATCTTTGTAATCTTTGTCTTCCGGGATATTTCCCATATAGGGTTCAGTGAAAAGTCTGTCGAATAAACGGATTTCACTCTTAATCGCATGACGTGCCGATAACCAGTGAATTGTACCCTTTACGCTTCTCCAGGTCCCCGAACCCGGACGGGATTCCGGATCGTACGAACATTGCAGTTCTGTGATCTTGCCGTCCCCGTCTTTGATTACGTTTTCACAGCGGATGATGTATCCGTATTTCAAACGGACTTCTCCGCCGGGTCTCAGGCGAAAAAATTTCTTAGGAGGATCCTCCATAAAATCGTTGCGTTCAATATATATCTCCCGTGAAAACGGGACCTCCCGTTCTCCGGCATCCAAGTCTTCCGGGTTAAGGGGTGCTTTCATGAATTCTTCCAGATCAGGAGGGTAATTGGTTATGACCAGTTTAACAGGATCCAGTACGGCCATATAACGGGGGGCATTTTTGTTGGACTCTTCCCTCATGCACCATTCCATAAGCGAAATGTCTATTACATTGTCTCGTTTTGCGACACCTACTTTTTCAGCAAACAGGCGAATGCTTGAAGAAGTAAAGCCCCGTCGTCTGAGCCCGCATATGGTTGGCATACGTGGATCGTCCCATCCCTTAACCAGTCCGGCTTTCACCAATTCAAGAAGTTTTCTCTTGCTCATTACTGTATGGGTAATGTTCAGACGGGCAAATTCGTACTGATGTGAAGGGAATATCCCAAGTTTTTCAATAAACCAATCGTATAGAGGCCTGTGCACGTCAAACTCCAGCGTACAAATGGAATGGGTTATGTTCTCTATAGAATCACATTGTCCGTGTGCGTAATCGTACATAGGGTAAATACACCATTTATTTCCGGTCCTGTGATGATCCGCGTGGATTATCCTGTACATCAGCGGATCACGCATCAGCATGTTGGGATGAGTCATGTCAATTTTCGCGCGTAAAACACGGCTTCCGTCCGGAAATTCCCCGTTTTTCATACGGGTAAACAGATCGGCATTTTCTGCAATGCTTCTGTTGCGGTTAGGACTTTCTGTCCCGGGAGAGGTGACTGTACCCCTGCCCACGCGAATCTGTTCCTGGGTCTGATCATCTACATAAGCCAGACCTTTGGCTATCAGTTCGTGTGCCCACAGGTACAATTGCTCAAAATAATCGGATGCATAGTATTCGCCGGCCCACCGGAATCCCAGCCAATGAATGTCTTCCTTGATGGAATCGACGTATTCCGTTTCTTCTTTAGTGGGATTGGTATCATCAAAACGCAGGTTGGTTTTGCCTCCGAATTTCTGAGCCAGGCCAAAGTTCAGACATATACTCTTGGCATGTCCAATATGCAGGTAACCGTTGGGTTCGGGAGGGAACCGGGTTACTATGGAATCGTATTTGCCTTGTGAGAGATCATCCTGAATGATCTCCTCCAGGAAATTCAACGGGCGTTCAGGGACGGTATTGTTCGTTTCTTCGGTCATATGTCTGAAAAATTTACGTACAAAAGTAAGCATATTAATGTATATTTGTTGAAAATTTAAGCAAATGATACGCTCGATGACCGGTTACGGAAAAGCCGAAACCTCTTTTTCCGGGAAAAAATATACCGTCGAAATTCGTTCGGTCAATGGTAAAACAGCTGATATAGGTTTCAAAACTTCCCAGATTCCCAAAGAATACGAATACGATCTGCGGCAAAGTCTTATTAAACGGTTGCAAAGGGGAAACATTGACCTGTTCATTTCTGTTGATCAGGAAGAAGAGATCCTGGAAAGCACTTTCAACGTGTCACTTATCAGGCAATATTTTACAGAATTACAGACAATTTTCAGGGATATGGACCAGGAAGTCAGTTCTACAGACCTGGCGGCTGCACTTTTAAGGATGCCCGAAGTACGGGAAGTGCAGAAAAAAGAACTGGACCCGCAAGTCTGGGAGTCATTAAAGACATGTATACACGAGGCTGCAGAAAATCTGGACGAATTCAGGAAAAGGGAAGGAGAACGCCTGGGAGAAGACATATTGTCACACATAGATAATATTGAAAGCCACCTGGAAAAAGCCGAGACGTTGGACCCGGAAAGGATTGTAGCCGTAAAAAAACGGTTGGAAGACAAACTGGCCGGACTCAGTGAAGAAATTTCCATTGACAAGAACCGTCTGGAACAGGAATTGATTTATTACCTGGAAAAGGCTGACATCAGCGAAGAACGCGTACGTTTGCGGCAGCATTGTAATTACTTTAGACAGACATTACAGGAAGAAGAATTTGCCGGACGAAAACTGGCCTTTATTTCCCAGGAAATGGGCCGCGAGATCAACACTTTGGGGTCCAAGGCTGCTCATGCAGCTATGCAACAATATGTAGTAATGATGAAAGATGAATTGGAAAAGATCAAAGAACAGGTACTCAATGTGCTTTAAAAAGGCACTTCTGCCGGTTGTTTCATTTTTGATCCTGTCTTCATGTATTGAACGGGAAGATTATACTTACACCTATGTGGTAGAGGGGGTTATCAAGAATATTGTGAACATGCCTCTTGAGGGAATAGAAGTGATCATGTTAAAGACCTACAGCTCTTCCCAGGAAGCTGATACCGCCTACACGGACCCTGAAGGTAAGTATTTGGTATCCATGACCCAAAGTTCTCCGCAACGTGTTTTTATTGTGGATTATTCCGACCCCAACTTCAAGTACAAGGATACATTGAGGCAGTTTTACTTTGAAGTTCCCAGGGAAAAAACGGAACTCCATCAGCAATTCAAGGTGTCCGATACGATGATCCTCCCATCCAGATCTCCGGTAAATCCTTTTTGATCACATAGATACATTCATGAGATCTTGCTGAAATCTACGGTGTGCCTGGCCAGGATCTCAAGCTGTTCCTTTAGAATTTTATTCTTTTGCGATTCCAGCAACGGGTCTTCGTCCAGAATATTGATGGCTTCCATTCGGGCCCATTCCAGGATCTGACCGTCTTTTGCCAGGTTTGCGATATGCAGGTCAAAGGCCAGTCCGCTCTGGGCCGTCCCCTCCAGATCGCCGGGTCCCCTGAGACGCATATCGGCCTCGGCAATTTCAAATCCATTATTGGTTTCGCACATAAGTTTCAAACGTTCTTTTGCTTCTTTGCTTAACGCATTGCCGGTCATCAGGATGCAATAAGAACTCTCGGCCCCGCGTCCTACGCGGCCCCGTAACTGATGAAGTTGCGAAAGACCAAAACGTTCCGCACTTTCTATGACCATGACCGTCGCGTTTGGAACGTCTACGCCTACCTCTATGACAGAAGTTGCCACCAGTATCTGGGCATTCCCGTTTACGAACATATTCATATCAAAGGCTTTGTTTTCTGTTTTTTGTTGTCCGTGTACGACCGCTACTGAATAAAGAGGGGCGGGAAACGCGGCGGTAATGTCCCGATATCCCGTTTCCAGGTTCTCGTAATCCATTTTTTCGGATTCCCGTATCAGTGGATATACAATGTAAACCTGGCGTCCCTGTCGGATCTGTTTTCTCATGAAAGAATAGACTGTGCCGCGACGGGATGAGGGATAATGAATGGTTTGCACGGGTTGTCTGCCTGGCGGTAATTCATCTATGACCGATACGTCCAGATCTCCGTATAGTGTCATAGCCAGTGTCCTGGGAATGGGTGTTGCCGTCATGACCATAATATGAGGCGGGGGACCGTTGGTTTTTTTCCAGAGACGTGCGCGTTGTTCAACTCCAAAACGGTGTTGTTCGTCAATTACCACAAAGCCGAGGTTATGGAATGTGACGGTGTCTTCGATCAATGCGTGGGTGCCGATCAATAATTTCAGGGATCCATCACTCAGGCTTTTGTGCAGTTTCTTGCGTTCAGCCGGTTTGGTGGACCCGGTAAGCAATCCTGTGGGAATGTCCTGATCTTTAAGAAATTTTAAGACCGTGTTGAAGTGCTGGTTGGCCAGGATCTCTGTGGGGGCCATCATGCATGCCTGGTAACCGTTGTCCACCGCGATCAGTGCACTTAACAGGGCCACAAGCGTTTTTCCGCTGCCTACGTCTCCCTGCAACAAACGGTTCATCTGACGTCCGCTTTTCAGATCTGAGCGGATCTCCCGGAGAACGCGTTTTTGTGCCTCGGTCAAAGAAAAAGGGAGTTTCCTGTAACACTCGTTGAAGGCCTGTCCTACCTTAAGAAAAGGAAGCCCGTCCCCGGCCCGCATACGGACAGACCTTTGCCGGAGTAATCCCAGCTGGATGTAAAACAATTCTTCAAATTTCAAGCGGGTCTGGGCGGCCTGCAGATTTTTCAGGTTTTTGGGAAAATGGATCTCTTCCAACGCCATAGCCAAAGGCATCAGCTTTAAATGTCTGAGCAGGTAATCCGGGATGGTTTCCGGGATGTGTCCTTCCATACTGTTAAGTACCCGGGCCACAAGACGGGAGAACAGTTTTTGTGTAAATCCTTTATTCCGTAATGATTCGGTAGATGAATAAACGGCCTGGAGACCTGCACTCCCGGGAAGGCTCTGACTGTCGGGGATATCCATATCCGGATGAACCAGGTTGATCTTCCCGTTGAAGACGGTGGGTTTTCCGAAAACTATATACTCGGTATCCGTTTTTATTTTATCCCTGATCCACTTAATGCCTTTGAAAAAAACAAGTTCCAGCGTCCCTGTGGGATCGGCAAAAAGTACCACCAGCCTTTGTTTGCGGGAACCGGCCCCGATGATCTTCATATCCCTGACTACTCCCCTGAGCTGTATATATGCCAGTTCGGGATCGATCTCGTTTATGGCATAAAAACGGGTCCTGTCAATGTATCTGAAAGGATAGTGTTGTATCAGATCGCCGAACGTTTTGATATTCAGCTCTTTCTCCAGTTCTCTGGCGCGTTTGGGACCTACCCCGGTCAGAAATTGTATGTTTGTATCCCGTACGGAAACCATAGTATACAAACTTAAATAAAATCCGGTGATTTTACGTCCGTTCAAATAAAAATCAAGACCACATACTAACTTTAAAGGCAAAAGCGGACATGGCATTAGAGCCAGCCGCACGAATAAGTTTTACGAGGTCTACGCCTCAAATAATTTAAAAAAGCCATGAGACAAGTATGCGGTCTTGACGTACACAAAGATAGTGTTTTTGTGTGCATTATCAACGACGAAGGCGTCGTCTTTCAGAAAAAGTTCGGA
>JBAZHT010000002.1:0-87608 GCA_041652255.1 Bacteroidales bacterium | reverse complement strand
GCGATCGTATTGAGGCGGAAAAAGCCAACTTGCTTCGTCTTAAAATGAACCACGCCATCTCTCCTGTAGATGATTTGTCACAAATAAAGAAAGCACGCCGCAATATAGCACGGATGCTTACTATTTTAAGTGAAACGAAAGCCAAACAGAATCTAGAATAATTGATTCATGGAAAGAAATCTTAGAAAAGAAAGAACAGGACTGGTGGTTAGCAATAAAATGGATAAATCCATTGTGGTTGCCGTAAAAAGAAAGGTAAAACACCCTGTTTACGGAAAATTCGTAAATAAAACCACCAAGTTTGTAGCTCATGATGAAAAAAATGAGTGTAGCGAGGGTGATACCGTACGCATTATGGAAACCCGGCCTTTGAGTAAAACCAAATGCTGGCGTTTAGTAGAAATCGTTGAAAAAGTGAAATAGCCATGATACAGCAAGAATCACGTTTACTGGTGGCTGACAACAGCGGAGCAAAAGTAGTTCTTTGTATCCGTGTTTTGGGTGGGACAAAACGCAGGTATGCGCGTATTGGCGACACCATCGTAGTTAGTGTCAAAAGTGCCATTCCGGGCGGAGGAGATGCCAAAAAAGGATCTGTCTCCAAAGCGGTTGTGGTAAGGACCAAGAAAGAAATTCGTCGTGCCGACGGATCATACATTCGTTTTGACGACAATGCCTGTGTGTTACTTAATAACACCGGGGAATTGCGTGGAACGCGTATTTTCGGCCCGGTGGCCCGTGAGCTCAGGGAACGTTACATGAAAATTGTCTCACTGGCTCCGGAGGTATTATAGGATTATAGTTATGAGTACGAAATTGCACATAAAAAAAGGCGACACGGTATATATTAATACCGGAGAAGACAAGGGAAAAACCGGAAGGGTACTGGAAGTGCTTCCCACTAAACAACGCGCGATCGTTGAAGGGATCAATATGGTCAGCAAGCACACCAAACCTTCCGCCAAAAGCCCACAGGGAGGCATCATCAAACAGGAAGCCGCCATACACATATCCAATCTTCAGGTGGTGGATCCTTCAAAGGGAGGACCTACACGTATTGGACGCCGTCTGAACGATAAGGGTAAACTGGTACGTTACGCAAAAAAATCTGGAGAGGAGATCAAGTAATGGCAAAAGCAGTAAAAAAACAACAACCGGCACCTGTAGTAGTAAAAGACTATATGCCCGCCCTGCAGAAGAAGTACAAAGAGGAAATTGCGCCAAAGCTGATGAAAGAATTCGGCTATACGTCCATTATGCAGGTACCCGTTCTGGAAAAGATCATTTTGAATGAAGGTGTAGGTTCTGCCACTGCCGATAAAAAACTTATTGAGACAGCACAGAACGAATTGACACTCATAGCCGGGCAGAAAGCGGTACAAACCGTTTCACGTAAAGACATTTCCAATTTTAAATTGCGCCGGGGAATGCCCATTGGCGTTAAAGTCACTCTGCGCTCTGCTAAAATGTATGAGTTTCTGGACCGTTTGATCTCCATTGCACTCCCCCGTATCAGGGATTTTAAAGGGATTGCTGAAAAATTTGACGGACGTGGAAATTATACGTTAGGCATCAGGGAGCAGATCATTTTCCCGGAGATAGATATTGATAAGATCACAAAGATCCTGGGAGTTGAGATCACCTTTGTAACATCCAGCGGGAAAGACGAAGAAGCTTATGCCCTGCTGCGTGAATTCGGATTACCTTTTAAAAACATAAAAAAACAACAATAAATGGCAAAAGAGTCAATGAAAGCACGCGAGGTCAAACGTGCCAGATTAGTAGCCAGGTATGCAGAAAAAAGGAAAGCTTTGAAAGAGGCAGGAGATTGGGAAGGGTTGGCAAAGCTGCCCAAAAACTCCAGTCCCGTTCGTCTGCACAATCGCTGTTCCATTACAGGCAGACCCAAGGGATACATGCGTGAGTTCGGAATTTCCCGCATACAATTCCGCGAAATGGCAAGTAACGGTTTGATCCCCGGCGTGCGTAAAGCAAGTTGGTAGACAAAGGTTCCTACATGGGCCGGCCATACATATTATTTATTGGATATCGGGCAATTTATTGCCGCAAACAAATTTAAAAACCTTTATTATGACTGATCCAATAGCAGATTATCTGACAAGGATTCGCAATGCGGTGACCGCAGGACACAAGGTCGTGGAAATACCCGCATCAAAGGTAAAAACGGAACTCACCCGTATTTTACACGAAAAGGGTTACATACTCAGTTATAAAATTGAGGAAGGAACACCCTCCAACACCATTAAGATCGCATTAAAGTACCATCCCGAGACAAAACGCCCGGCTATTAAAAAGCTTATCCGCGTTTCCAGTCCCGGTTTGCGCCGTTATGCGAGTGTGGATAAAATGCCCCGCGTTCTGAACGGACTGGGTGTTGCTATCATATCCACATCCAAAGGAATAATCACCGACAAGGAAGCCAGGACGCTCAACGTAGGTGGTGAGATCATGTGTTACGTATATTAATGAAAAGAACAATATGTCACGAATAGGAAAACTCCCTGTAAACCTGCCAAAAGACGTGAGCGTAACCATAGGCTCGGGCAATTTGGTGACGGTGAAAGGCCCTCTCGGAGAATTACAACAAAAAGTAGATCCGGACATCAAAGTGTCAATAGAGGGAACTGAGCTTAAGCTGGAACGTCCTACAGATCAGCCGCGCCACCGGTCAATGCACGGTTTGTACCGTGCCCTGATCCACAATATGGTGGTTGGCGTTTCTACAGGTTTTACCACTAAGCAGGAATTGGTCGGCGTGGGTTACCGCGTTGAGGCAAAAGGACAAATGCTGGAATTCAACCTGGGTTATTCTCATGATATCCATTTCATGTTACCCAAGGAGATCAAAGCATCGGTGGAAATTGCCCGGAAAGGCGCTAATCCGGTCCTGACACTTACGAGTCATGACAAACAGTTGCTGGGATCAGTGGCTGCCAAGATTCGGTCTCTGCGTATTCCCGAACCTTATAAAGGAAAGGGGATTAAATTTGTAGGTGAACAAATACGCCGTAAAGCCGGGAAATCGGCCGGAGCTAAATAGTAGGAGGTGAAATTATGGCTATAACAAAACAAGCAAGAAGACAACGGATCAAATACCGCATTCGCAAGCGGATCTCCGGAACTGCCGAACGTCCCAGAATGGCCGTCTACAGGAGTAATAAACAGATATATGTACAGATGATAGACGATACCAGAGGGATTACCCTGGTACAGGCTTCTTCCAAAGATGCTTCCCTGGCTGAAGCGCTCAAAGGAAAGAACCCCGTCCAGATATCCGCACTTGTAGGCAAACTGGCTGCAGAAAGGGCTCTGGAAAAAGGCATCACATTAGTATCATTTGACCGTGGAGGGTACCTCTATCACGGAAGGGTAAAAAGTTTAGCAGACGCCGCCAGAGAAGGTGGTCTTAAATTCTAATACGGATATGGCAAGTATAAAAGCAAAAAAAGTAAAAGCCACGGACCTTGAATTAAAAGACCGTCTGGTGGCCATTCAGCGTGTTACCAAAGTAACGAAGGGAGGACGTCATTTCAGTTTCGCCGCCATTGTCGTTGTGGGTGATGAGAAAGGAGTTGTGGGATACGGACTCGGCAAAGCCGGAGAGGTAACCTCGGCCATATCAAAAGGGATTGAGGATGCCAAAAAGAATCTGTACCGTATTCCCCTGAACAGGGAAACGATTCCCCATGAAATGGAAGCCAAATTCGGAGGAGCACGCGTATTTATGAAACCTGCCGCACCCGGATCGGGCGTAATTGCGGGAGGTGCCATGCGTGCTGTTTTTGAATCGGTGGGAGTACATGATGTTTTGGCCAAGTCCAAAGGGTCTTCCAACCCTCACAACCTGGTCAAGGCAACCGTACATGCCCTCATGGAAATGCGCGATGCATACCAGGTGGCAGGCGTACGCGGCATTAAAATGGATAAAGTCTTTAACGGATAAGGAGGAAGGATTATGGAAATTTGGAAAATCACACAGGTTAAAAGTAAGAATTCCGCCACAAAACGTCAGATAGGCACATTGGCTGCCCTGGGGATCCGCAAGATGAACCATTCGGTAGAAAAGGAAGCTACTCCGGTTATCCGGGGCATGGTGGAGAAAGTACGTCACTTGGTGTCAGTTGAAGAAGTAAAGTAAAGTAAAGTAAAGTAAAGTAAAGGAGGAAACAATATGAACTTATCAAATTTAAAACCCGCTGAAGGGTCGGTTTCCAAGAGAAAACGTATTGGTCGCGGCGAAGGATCCGGAAGAGGAGGCACTTCTACACGCGGACACAAAGGAGCCCAGTCACGTTCGGGTTATTCACGTAAACCCGGATTTGAAGGGGGGCAGATGCCTTTGCAGCGTCGTCTTCCAAAGTTCGGATTCAAGAATATCAACCGGGTAGAGTATAAGGCCATCAACCTTTCCACTTTACAGGCATTGCATGATAAAACAGGCGTTACCGATATAAACGTAGACACATTGCGTGAAGCCGGACTGGTGTCCAGAAACGACCTTATTAAAATATTGGGGAACGGTGAACTTAACGTCAAGTTGAACGTTACTGCGCACGGTTTCTCCAAAAAAGCAAAAGAAGCTATTGAGGCAAAAGAAGGGAAAGTTGCTGTCATTGAATAACCCAGAATAAGCCTGACCAATGAAAAAACTGATAGAAACCATACAAAACATTTTCAAGATTGAGGAACTGCGCAAGCGGATCGTATACACGATCTTGCTTCTGCTGATCTACAGGCTGGGCAGCTTCGTGGTTTTGCCCGGGATAGATCCTATGCAGTTGAGCAATCTGCAGGCACAGGCTTCCGGAGGTCTGGTAGGATTGTTGAACATGTTTTCGGGCGGAGCGTTCGGAAATGCATCCATTTTCGCCCTTGGCGTTATGCCATACATCTCGGCTTCGATCGTGATCCAGCTTCTGGGTATTATGATACCGTATTTCCAGAGGATGCAGCGGGAAGGAGAAAGCGGCCGCCGGAAAATGAACCAGTGGACACGTTACCTGACCATCCTGATCCTGGCATTGCAGGGGCCTGCCTATCTCACCAATTTGCATGCACAGCTGCCGGAAACAGCATTCCTGTTGAGCGGATTTTCGTTCAACCTTTTTGCCACGGTAGTACTCATAGGCGGAACCATGTTCATTATGTGGCTCGGTGAAAGGATCACGGATCGCGGACTGGGGAACGGTATTTCCCTGATCATTATGGTCGGGATTGTAGCCCGCCTGCCTTTTGCATTCGTTGCCGAGGCCGGGGACCGCTGGTCTCAGTCATCCGGGGGTCTCCTTATGCTGGTTATTGAACTGGTAGTATTATTTTTTATCTTTGTCGCTTCCATTGCATTGGTACAGGGTGTCCGCAAGATACCTGTCCAATATGCAAAACGCATTGTGGGCAACAAGCAATATGGCGGGGTACGTCAGTACATTCCCTTGAAAATCAATGCTGCCGGAGTTATGCCCATCATTTTTGCGCAGGCACTGATGTTGTTTCCCATGATCTTTGCCAGTTTTGATGCCACCCGGGGCTTTGCAGCAGTAATGAGCAACATGCAGGGATTTTGGTATAATTTTGTGTTCTTCATTCTGGTGGTTGCCTTTACGTATTTTTATACAGCCGTAACGGTCAATCCCACCAATATGGCGGACGATATGAAAAAGAACGGAGGCTTTATTCCCGGAGTTAAACCCGGAAAGAAAACAGCCGAGTACATTGACACTATAATGTCCCGTATTACCCTGCCCGGTTCCATATTTTTGGGACTTGTGGCGATCATGCCCGTTTTTGCGCAAATGATAGGGGTGAACATGCAGTTTGCCCAGTTCTACGGAGGGACCTCACTGTTGATCCTTGTAGGAGTAATACTGGACACTTTGCAACAGATAGAAAGCCATCTTTTGATGCGTCACTATGACGGATTGATGAAGACGGGAAGGCTGAAAGGCCGTTCCAATATGTAGAGATTTTAATTGTTCTTTGCTTAATGATTATTAAGAAAACCGAAGAAGAGATCGCGCTTATGCGTGAAAACGGGATATTGGTTTCCAAAACACTTGCGGAAGTAGGAAAGCAAATTGCCCCCGGGGTGACCACCGGTCATCTCAATGCAATTGCCGAGTCTTTCATACGTGATCACGGAGCAGTTCCCGCTTTTCTTGGATATAACGGTTTTCCATTTACCCTCTGTGTTTCCGTTAATTCGGTTGTTGTTCACGGGTTTCCCGGGGATTACCTGCTTAAGGAAGGAGACATAGTTTCTGTGGATTGCGGGACAAAGTATAAGGGGTTTTTTGGGGACTCGGCCTACACTTTTGGTGTAGGGCAGGTTTCCCAAGCGGCTGAACTGCTTATGCGCACCACCCGGGAATCACTTTTCAAGGGTATTGAGAAAGCTGTTGCCGGTAATCGCACGGGCGATATCGGTGCCGCTGTTCAGACTTATGTGGAAGAACGGGGATTTTCCGTAGTAAGGGAAATGGTAGGTCATGGCATTGGCCGTCACCTTCATGAAAAGCCGGATGTGCCGAATTACGGCAGGCCCGGTCAGGGGAAACACCTGGAAGAAGGAGTGGTGATATGCATAGAACCTATGATCAATCAGGGAGGAAGAGGCGTTTACCTGGAAAGAGACGGTTGGACACTAAGAACGGCAGATAACAGGAATTCGGCCCATTACGAACTGACGGTTGTCATTCGTAAAAACAAGGCTGAAATTCTGTCAACATTTGCCTTCATTGAAGGTGAAACCATATAAAAAAGAAAGAGATTATAAAGGATTAACAAAAATGCCCAAACAATCTGCAATAGAAAAAGAAGGAGTAATTATTGAAGCATTGTCCAATGCCATGTTCCGTGTGGAGCTGGACAACGGACATGTGATAATTGCTCACATTTCGGGAAAGATGAGGATGCACTACATCCGTATACTGCCCGGCGACAGGGTTCGGGTGGAAATGTCTCCCTATGATCTTACTAAAGGCCGCATAACCTTTAGGTATAAGTAATTATGTTTAAAGATTACTACAATGAAAGTAAAAGCATCCGTAAAAAAGCGCAGTGAAGATTGTAAAATCGTAAGACGTAAAGGACGTTTGTATGTGATTTGCAAAAAGAACCCCAAGTTCAAAATGCGCCAGGGATAAAAACCAGTAAAATCAAAAAGTATAATAAATTATGGCACGTATAGCCGGAGTTGACTTACCCAATAACAAACGCGGAGAAATAGGATTGACCTATATCTACGGAATCGGTCGCAGCTCTGCCCGGGAGATCCTGGGCAAGGCGGGGATTGATTTTGACACAAAAGTGAAGGAATGGAATGACGATCAGATTGCAGCCATCCGTTCGCTTATCACGGAAGAGTATAAAATTGAAGGCGAACTTCGTTCTTCCGTTCAAATGAATATCAAAAGGTTGATGGATATCGGTTGCTACAGGGGCATCCGTCATCGTATAGGATTGCCGGTACGCGGTCAGACTACCAAAAACAATGCACGTACCCGTAAAGGACGCAAGAAAACGGTGGCTAACAAGAAGAAAGCAACCAAATAACAACTGAGATTATGGCAAAAAAATCAAATACTTCCAATAAGAAGAAAGTGGTCAAAGTGGATGCTTACGGGCAAGCCCACATATCTTCTACATTCAACAATGTGATTGTGACCCTGGCTAACAACGAAGGACAGGTTATCAGTTGGTCTTCGGCCGGAAAAATGGGTTTCCGGGGTTCCAAAAAAAACACCCCTTATGCTGCCCAGACAGCTGCCGCCGATTGTGCCAAAGTTGCTTATGACCTGGGATTACGCAAGGTAAAGGCATACGTGAAGGGACCCGGATCGGGCCGTGAGTCTGCCATTCGTACGATCCACGGAGCCGGTATTGAAATTACGGAAATCGTAGATGTAACCCCTCTTCCTCATAACGGATGCCGTCCCAAAGGACGCCGCAGGGTATAATTGTTGATCAATAAAAAAGAAAGAAGATGGCAAGATATACAGGCCCAAAAACAAAAATAGCCCGTAAATTCGGTGAGCCGATTTACGGTCCGGATAAAAATTACGAACGTAAGAATTATCCTCCCGGACAACACGGGATGATGAAAAAACGTAAAAAAACATCGGAATACGGAATTCAGCTTAAAGAAAAACAAAAAGTTAAATATACTTACGGTATTCTGGAACGCCAGTTCCACAACCTGTTTAAAAAGGCTTCTTCCATGAAAGGCCGTAAAGGTGAAAACCTGTTGCTTTTACTGGAGAGCCGGTTGGACAACATCGTATTCCGTATGGGAATCGCTCCTTCCAGACCGGCAGCACGCCAAATGGTCACTCACCGTCATATAACGGTAGACGGAAAAGTCTGCAACATACCTTCAGCCCTTCTCCGTCCCGGTGCCATAGTAGCTGTCAGGGAACGTTCCAAGAACCTGGAAGTTGTTCAGGAGAATATCTCCCGTTCTGTAAGCAAATATCCCTGGATAGAATGGGATGCCGCTTCCGTTTCAGGTAAGTTTTTGAACTTCCCTGACAGGACCGAGATCCCTGAAACTATCAATGAGCAATTAATCGTGGAGTTGTACTCCAAGTAACAATTTAAATTTCTACAATGGCCATTTTAGCATTTCAAAAACCCGATAAAGTAATCATGCTTGAAGCAACCGATACGTTCGGACGTTTTGAGTTCCGTCCCCTGGAACCCGGATACGCCACGACCATCGGGAATGCGTTGCGCAGAATACTGTTATCCTCATTGGAAGGATACGCGCTGACATACGTCAGGATAGACGGAGTGGAACACGAATTCGCAACCATCCCCGGAGTGATGGAGAATGTAGTGGATATCATCCTCAACCTGAAACAGGTGCGATTCAAAAGAATGATCGAAGGCGTGGATGAAGAAACGGTCAGGGTGACTGTTAAGGGAAAAGACGTTTTTTCTGCAGGTGAAATTTCCAGGCAGCTGACTTCTTTTAAGGTACTCAACCCGGACTTTGTGATCTGCAATATGGATACTTCCGTTTCCCTTACCGTGGAATTGCACATCGGGAAAGGACGCGGATATGTACCTGCCGAGGAAAACCGGATTGAAAATGCGCCGTTCGGGTTAATAGCCATGGATGCCATTTATACTCCCATCAAGAATGTGAATTATTCCATGGAATATTGGAGGGTGGAACAAAAAACCGACTACGAAAAACTGATAATCGAGGTTACCACAGACGGGTCCATTCATCCCAAAGACGCGCTGAAAGAAGCAGCCAAGATACTGATTCACCACTTTATGCTCTTTTCGGATGAGCGGATCAGCCTTGAACTTCCTCAGGAAGATGTCAGCACGGAACTGGATGAAGAATCCTTGCGGATGCGTCAGCTTTTGCTTACCAAGCTTTCTGACATGGAACTTTCCGTAAGAGCTTTGAATTGCCTGAAAGCTGCCGAGATAGAAACCTTTGCAGACCTGGTATCGGTGCCCCGTCACGAATTGATGAAATTCCGCAACTTCGGGAAAAAATCGCTGACTGAAATTGATATGCTTATGGAGCGTCTTGATCTCTCTTTTGGAATAGACGTTACCAAGTACAACATTGAAAAGAAAGTAAAGAAACATGAGACACAGAAAGACAATTAATCACCTGGGACGCAAAACAGGTCACCGGAAGGCCATGCTGGCCAATATGGCTTCGTCCCTCATACTTCATAAGCGCATAGAAACTACGGTAGCCAAAGCCAAAGCGTTGCGCGTATACGTGGAACCGCTTATTACCAAATCCAAGCTGGACACGACCCATTCACGCCGTACCGTTTTTTCCTATCTAAAAGATAAAGACGCAGTAAGTGAACTTTTCCGGGTGGTAGCTCCCAAAATCGCGGATCGCCCCGGAGGGTATACTCGAATTCTGAAAACAGGTTTTCGTGCGGGTGACGCTGCCGATATGGCCATGATCGAACTGGTAGACTTCAACGAAACGGCTCTTGCCGGATCAACCAAAAAAGAAGTAAAGAAAACGACACGTCGCGGCCGGTCAAAAACTGCAAAAGCAAAAACCGAAACGATGGCCCCTGCAGAGGAGACTCCAAAGAAAAACACAGAAAAGAAAGTAAAAACCCCGGTTGAAAAACCGGCTGAAGAATCGGTTGAAGAAACCGTGACGGAGGAAAAAACAGAAGAGACTTCTCCCGAAACAGAAAAGGAGTAAGCAAATGATCAGAAAATGTTCCCGGGAAATTTTTCCGGGAATATTTTTTTTATGCAGGAAGACCTATCTTTGTAAGATGAATTTCACTGTAGTGAACAGAGACCGGGAAAGTGTCGCACGAACCGGTAAGATCATGACGGATCACGGAGAGATCAATACACCCGTTTTCATGCCTGTTGGGACTCTGGCTACGGTGAAAGGTCTGTTCCACAAAGACCTGACTGAAGATGCAAAAGCACAGATTATCCTGGGGAACACCTATCATTTGTATTTGCGACCCGGTACGGATATCATCAATAAAGCAGGCGGTTTCCATAAATTTTGCAGCTGGGACAAACCCGTACTGACCGATAGCGGCGGGTACCAGGTTTTTTCCCTGGCCGCAAAACGCAAGCTTACCCCGGAAGGGTATTACTTTCAATCGCATATTGACGGTTCCCGGCATTTTTTTTCACCTGAAAAAGCCGTGGATATCCAGCGTATGATAGGAGCCGATATCATCATGGCCCTGGATGAATGTACACCCGGAGATGCCACGTATGATTATGCCCGCGATTCTATGTTTTTGACGCAACAATGGCTGGAAAGAGGTCTGGCACATTTTCGCAGAACAGAAGAACTGTACGGTTACAGCCAGGCTTTTTTCCCTGTTGTACAGGGATGTACATATCCCGGGTTGCGGAAACAGGCAGCCGAACATGCCGCCTCCCTGGATGCCGAAGGATATGCCGTCGGGGGACTTTCCGTTGGGGAACCTGCCGAGGTTATGTATCAAATGATCGAAACCATACACCCGTACCTGCCTGAAGACAAACCCCGTTATTTAATGGGAGTGGGTACCCCGGCCAATATTCTGGAAGGGATTGCCCGGGGAATTGATATGTTCGATTGTGTCATGCCTACAAGAAACGGCCGGAACGGTATGTTATTCACCAGGGACGGTATTGTGAATATAAAAAACCGGAAATGGGCCGACGACCTTTCTCCCGTTGATGCAAAGGGAACCTCATTTGTAGACAACACCTATTCACGTGCCTATTTAAGGCATCTGTTTGTAGCAGGTGAAATGTTGGGGCCGCAGATAGCCAGTCTTCATAACCTGGCGTTTTATTTGCAACTGGTTAAGGAAGCTGCGGAACATATTGAAAACGGGGATTTTACTTCCTGGAAAGATCAAATGGTTAAACGTTTGGAAACGAGGCTGTAATGCAAAAAAATAAAAACAACAGACGACCTTACAATTTCCATATTACCACACTCGACTGGTATATTATCAGGAAATTTATTGGTACTTATTTTTTTGCCATTCTTATTATTATAGGCATCGTTATCATATTTGACATCAGCGAGAAAATTGACGATTTTGTAGACAAAGAAGCGCCCCTTCGTGCCGTTGTGGTAGATTATTACATGAATTTCATCCCGTATTTCATGAATATGTTTTCCCCGTTGTTCGTGTTTATTTCCGTGATCTTCTTTACATCTAAACTGGCAGGGCACAGCGAGATCATTGCCATGCTCAGCGGAGGTATCAGCTTTAACAGGATCATGTATCCTTATATTCTATCTGCTTTGTTCATCGCCCTTCTCTCACTGGCTTTGAACTGGTTTGTCATACCGCCTGCCAACAAGAACCGCCTGGCATTTGAAGAACGTTACCTGAAAACAAGAACAGAATACAACCGCAATATTCATTACCAGGTGGAGCCCGGTTCGTACGTTTATATTGAATCCTATAATACATGGAATTCTACGGCCATTCGCTTTACATTGGAAACCTTCAGAGGCAACGAGCTGATCTCAAAACTTTCGGCGGAAACTGCGCGCTGGGATTCCACTTCCGGGAAATGGCGGCTGAATGATTACAACATCCGTCGTTTTTCGGACTCATCCCACAAAGTGACCTGGGGGAGGCAGCTGGATACCCTTATAGATATTACCGGAGCAGATCTTGTACGCCGTAAAGAATCCGTGGAACAGTTCAACCTCAGCCAGCTGAATCGTTTTATAGAAACGCTTAAAATGAGGGGTGATACGAATATCAAATTTGCCCTGATCCAGAAAAACTCAAGAATTGCTATCCCTTTTTCCTCGTTCATTCTTACTATTATGGGAGTGGCCTTGTCCTCACGCAAAAGAAGGGGTGGGATAGGCTTGAATATCGGGATCGGGATCGCCTTAAGTTTTTCATACATTCTTTTCCTGAGATTTTCGGAAATGTTTGTACATGCCGATGTATTGCCGCCGGCCATAGCTTTATGGATCCCCAACGTGCTGTATGCCATGATCGCATTGGTATTGTATAGCCTGGCACCTAAATAAGGATATAAAACCTGATATCTATTATATGAGTAAAACTATTTTAATCGTAGGAGCCGGAGGGCAGATAGGAACGGAACTGATCCCGCATATGCAGGCACTTTACGGGGAAGACCGGGTAATTGCTGCCGAATTGCGGCCCGAAGTATGCAGTAAATTATCTGAAAGCGTTCGCGTAGAATGTCTGAACGCACTGGATACGGCCGCATATACTGAAGTGATAAAAAGATACAGGCCGGACTGGATCTTCAACCTGGTGGCCGTACTGTCGGCAACGGGAGAGAAGAACCCGCAAACGGCATGGCACGTCAATATGGGAGCCCTGCTCAATAGCCTGGAACTGGCCAGGGAATACGGATGTGGTGTTTTTACACCCAGTTCCATAGGGGCTTTTGGACACAATACTCCTTCAAACGGAACCCCGCAGGATACGGTAATGAGACCGAATACCATCTACGGAGTATGTAAAGTATCCGGCGAACTCCTGTCCGATTATTATTTTTCAAGGTTTGGCGTAGATACACGCAGTGTTCGTTTCCCTGGCATTATCTCTCACGGAACGCTTCCCGGAGGAGGTACTACAGATTATGCCGTTGAGGTATTTTACGCGGCCGTAAAGGGTGAATCCTACACGTGCCCCATCCCTCATAACTCTTATATGGATATGATGTACATGCCGGATGCCCTGCAGGCATGCAGCGGCCTGATAGAGGCAGACCCGGCTCTCCTGCTGCACCGGAATAGTTTTAATATTACGGCCATGAGTTTTTGCCCCAGGGAACTATTTGAAGTGATCCGCAGACGGGTTCCGGATTTCCGGATGGAATACCGGGTAGATCCGGTGAAGCAGGCCATAGCTGATTCCTGGCCCAATTATATGGACGATTCCTGTGCTCGTGAAGAATGGGGCTGGAAACCAAAATGGGACATGGATGCCATGGCAGACGATATGTTGAGAAACCTGAAATTAAAATTGTTGAAGTGAGATGGATTATCTGTTGATTGTAGCGGGGTTTATTTTATTAACATCAGGCGCCAATATCCTTATAAGCGGGGCGACCGGACTGGCCGCAAAATTCAACATTTCAAACCTGGTGATAGGATTGACGGTCGTTGCTTTTGGCACTTCCGCTCCTGAACTGGTGGTTAACGTGGTGGCAGCCGTTGAAGGCAATAATGAAATTGCACTGACCAATGTGTTGGGGAGCAATTCCATCAATACTTTCGTCATACTGGGCCTTTCGGCCATATTGTTTCCCCTTTTAGCACAACGTTCGACCATTCGTGTGGAGATTCCCCTGAGTTTATTTGCCGCAGTGGCAGTACTTGTACTGGGTAGCGGAATGTTCGTGTCTCCGGTGCAAGGGTTGTCCCGTCTGGACGGGCTTTTTCTCCTGCTATGCTTTTCCGCATTTATGCTTTATGTTTTTTACCTTGCCAAAAAGGGGGAAGCTCCCGTGGCAGATGAAAATTATAAGCCAATAGGCATAGCTAAAGCTTTGTTTTTCGTGGTTGGAGGCCTGGCCGGCCTGGCTTTCGGGGCCGAGATGATCGTCCGTTCCGCTGTAAACCTGGCTGTTTCGTGGGGCGTAAGCCAGGCCGTGGTGGGGGTAACGATCGTCGCCCTGGGAACATCCCTTCCCGAGTTGGCCACTTCCGTGGCAGCCGCTTACAAAAAGAGCGCTGATATTGCCGTGGGCAATATCATTGGATCCAACATATTCAATATTTTCCTGGTGTTGGGGGTGAGTGCCGTGATCCGGCCGCTTCCCATGTACCCGAACCTGGTGGCAGATGCAGTGGTCGCCGCAACAGGGAGTCTGTTGTTACTGGTTTTTGTGGGTACCGGCAAAAAACACGTACTAAACAGAACGCACGGCATCATCCTGCTGGCAGTCTATGCCGCTTACCTGGCATGGATTATTGTTACGGTGTAAATGCTACAGGAACATCCCGATCATGGAAGCCGACAGCAATCCGGCCAGTGTTGCACCCAACAGGGCCCTGAACCCGTATTTGGCCAGTAAATGCCTTTGGTTTGGGGCAATACCCCCTATACCTCCTATCTGGATCCCGACGGAGGCAAAATTGGCAAAACCGCATAACACATACGTGGAAATGATCAGGGATTTTGGACTGACAAAGGCACCGGTCTGGATCATTTCTGCCAGGCTGCTATAACCTACAAATTCTGTCATAATAAGCTTTTCTCCCAGCAAACGGCCTACCAGGGCCAGATCCTGTCCGGTAACACCGGTGAGCCAGATCACGGGAGCAAAAAGATACGAAAGAATGCATTCCAGGGACAGGCTGTCGTACATCCCGTTCGTCCAGTTGGCGATCAGATTGTTCAGATGAGTCCATTGGCCCACTTTCCCGAATATGTAATTGGCTCCGGCAATCAATGCATAAAACACCAGTAACATAGCCGCTACGTTAGCCGCCAGCTTCAACCCGTCAATAGATCCATTGGCTATGGAATCCAGCGCGCTTTTTCCCATTTTCTCTTTGGAAACGGTCACCGAATTATCAATGGTTTCTGTCTGGGGAACCAGGATCTTGGCCATGGCTATGGCTCCGGGTGCCGCCATTACGGAGGCAGAAAGAAGGTGTTTTGCAAAGGCCACGCTCATTTGAACGTCTCCACCTCCCAACATCCCAATGTGAGCGGCAAGAACGCCACCGGCCATGGTACTCATGCCGGCTGTCATGACAAGCATGACCTCGGATTTTGTCATTTTTGGGATATATGCCTTAACCAGCAGCGGAGCTTCTGTCTGTCCCAGGAAGATGTTTCCGGCGGTGGAAAGGCTCTCGGCACCGGATATACGCATGAGTTTTGTGAAGACCCAGGCCATCACCCATACTACTTTCTGAATGATTCCCCAGTAAAACAGCAGGGAGGTAAGGGCCGAGAAGAATATTATAGTTGGCAGGATCTGAAAAGCAAAAACAAATCCGAACCTGCTTTGATCCATCAATGAGCCGAACAGGAATTCAGATCCTGCTCTTGTCCAATCCAGAACTTTTACAAAAGCCCTCCCGAAGATATCAAAAACCATCTGTACGGCCGGGACTGAAAGGATCCCTATGGCTATGAGCAATTGCAGGGCAAGGGCAATTCCCACGGTGCGCCAGCTGACATGACGCTTGTCAGTGCTGAAAAGCCAGGCAATAAGCAATAAGGAAAAAATACCCAGCAAACCCCTGAGTATGGATTTAATATTGAAGACGAATTGCCGGCTTTCCAGGATGCCCTGGTAGGGATTTTCAGCTTCAAGGATCTCTGTGCCGGACTGAACCACAATAGTGGAATCGTTTTGTGCCTGCATGACATTTACCGACAACACCATACAGAGCAGAAGGAATAGAAATTTTTTCACAAGGATGGTTTTTGGAGTAACTGCGCAAAGATAAACAAAATGCTAACTTTGCGTATATGGAATGGCAAACAAAAATCACAACAGGCTCTCTTGTTCCCCCGTTTTCTTACGCTACACGGTTCCTGTTCACAGGCTCCTGTTTTGCACAGGAAATGGCACAGCAGATGAGGGATCTGCATTTTCAGGTGGCTGAAGATGCTTTTGGGCCGTTATTCAACCCGGCTTCCATTGCTTCTGCGCTGGAACGTCTGGAAAATCCCGGATTCTTTACTTCGGAAGATGTAATCCAATTCCCATACGAAGCTTTCGGTTCCTTGTACCATCATACTTCATTTTCCAGGGAAACGCCCGGGGCGTTTCTGGAATATGCAAATGCCCGTCTTGAAAATGCTGCGGATTTTTTCAAAACTGCTGATATTGTTGTACTTACTTTGGGGACGGCATGGATTTATAAATACAACGGTGCGGTAGTGGCAAATTGTCACAAAATGCCGGCTCGTCTTTTTGACCGTATATTCCTGGAACCATCCGATATTTTTGAAGTCCTGGCTCCTGTTATTGAACGGAACGGGGATAAAAGATGGATCATGACCGTTAGTCCCATTCGTCACCTTGCAGACGGGGCACACGGCAACCAATTAAGTAAGGCTTCCCTTCATCTGGCCATAAAGCGATTGCAGGAAAGATTTTCCGATATATGGTATTTTCCTTCTTATGAACTGATAATGGATGAATTACGTGATTACAGGTTTTATGCCACCGATCGGTGCCACCTTTCGCAGGAGGCCACTGCCTACATCCGGAAACGTTTTCTGGAAGCTGCAACAGATAAGGAAACCATGGCAATTGTAAGAGAAATGGATAAGCTTAATACCTCTTTTGCGCACAAACCTCTTTTTCCCCGGACCGGATCTTATGAAAAATTTCTTTATAATCTGGATAAACAAAGGGCTGAATTGCTGCAAACTATTGGAAACAAAATAAAAAAGTATTAGATTTGTGGCAACTACATGATGAAAACATTCATTTAACCTAATATTTACTATTATGAACAAAGCAGATCTTATTGCCGCAATGGCTGCAGAATCCGGACTTTCAAAAGTTGATTCAAAAAAAGCGCTGGACGCTTTTCTTGCTACCACTACCAAAGCAATGAAAAAAGGTGAAAGAGTTACACTTGTCGGGTTTGGCTCATTTGTTGTAGGACACAGGGGCGAAAGGACAGGACGTAATCCTCGTACCGGGGCTACCATTAAAATCAAAGCTAAAAAAGTAGTTAAGTTCCGCCCCAGTATTGAACTGTAGCCAAGGTTACAACATTAGCCTGACGCCAGTCGGGTATGAAAAAGGAGGACGCGTATGTTCTCCTTTTTATGTACATATTCAGGATAAATGAAGCGAAATTTTACCGTTATAGGAATAGCTTTAGGGATCTTTCTGGGACTGATATTGCCGGTGACTGCGTTGCATGCACAGGCAAAGCACACCCTGTCCGGGAAGGTCATGGATTCGAAAGAAGGAGAAATGCTTACGGGAGCCGTCATCAAGGTCATGGAAGGAAATGGGGCCTGGACGTTGACAGATACCCGGGGGCGGTTTGTTTTGAATCTTCCGGAAGGCCCCGTAAAATTCGAAGTTTCCTACATTGGGTACGAAACGCAGGTACACGAAATGGTACTTGACAGGAATAAGGATACCTTGTTCTTCCTTGTGCCATTGTCCTATTATCTGGAAAGTGTTACCGTTTTTGCCGAAAATGCCGGAACAAGACTCCGAAGGGCAGAAATGAGCATAGAACGAATAGACGCAGAAGTGATCCGGAGGGTTCCAACACTATTTGGGGAAGTAGACCTCTTGAAAGTGGTCCAGATGTTACCCGGAGTACAAGCGGCATCTGAAGGAAGCAGCGGGTTTCATGTTCGGGGAGGGAGCCCCGACCAGAACATGATCCTGTTTGATAATGCCACCTTGTTCAATGTGTCCCATATGCTGGGGTTTTTCTCCATTTTCAATTCCGATGCCGTCAGCGATATGACATTGTACAAAGGAGACATACCGGCCCGTTTTGGCGGACGCCTGTCATCATTGCTGGATGTAATACCGGCCGACGGAGCCGGGCGTTTTTCCGTGAACGGGGGTATTGGTTTGATCTCCAGCAAGCTTGCCGTCCAGGGCAGCGTGGCGGGAGACCAGCTGACATACCTGGCAGCGGGAAGACGGACTTATGCGGATATTTTTCTTCCCCTGGCAAAAAATGAATTGATCAAAAATGCCACCATCCATTTTTACGATCTAAACGGCAGGGTCCGATGGCGGGTAAATGACAACAATTACGTTTACCTGACATTATACAACGGACGGGATAAGTTCGCGATCTCTGACATGGGCGTCAAATTCGGGAATTCGGTTGCGGCAATCAACTGGAACCATACGTTTTCCGATCGTTTCTTCATGAAACTGCATACGGCCTATACCAATTATGATTATGACTTTAAAGGCAGCACTAACGAAATGCAAATGGAGTGGGTATCCCGGATACAGGATGCCGGAATGCGCCTTGATTTTACCTACATGTTTGCTCCCGGGCATATTTCTGAATTTGGATATACGTCTAATTTTCAATGGTACCAGCCGGGTAAAGCGCTCGGTACCGGGGAGCTGGAAAGCGGGGTACTGATAGAACAGGATATTACCATGTCCCGACGCCAGGGATTTGTCAATGTGTTGTATTTTTCCAATGAACACAAGCTGTTCAGCGAAAGGATGGAATTGCGTTACGGCTTAAGGCTGAATCGTTTTGATAATGCAGGTCCTACGACTTTATACAGTGTGGATGAGAATTATAACCTGATAGAGGAAGAAGGGGTGGACATCCCTTCGGGAGATTTTTTTCATCATGAATACGGGCTTGAGCCGCGTTTGGGAATTTCTTACCTGGTGTCTCCCAATATTTCGGTCAAGGCCTCTTACGCACGAACACTCCAGTACGTTCATTTACTTTCGTTTTCCTCGGCAGGGTCTCCCATGGAAATATGGATCCCGTCCAGTCCCTGTATTAAGCCTCAATCATCTCACCAGGTTTCGGCAGGGGTTTTTGCCACCCTGTTCAGGAAGGATTATGAAGCTTCGGTAGAACTGTTTTACAAAGACCTGGATAATGTGCTGGACTTTAAAGACCATCCCAACCTTTTATTGTACGATAAAATTGAAACGGAATTGCGTTTTGGGACAGGGAAGAGTTATGGTGCCGAGTTTCTTCTCAGAAGGAACAAAGGGGCTCTGACGGGTTGGATCAGTTATACCTGGTCCCGTTCTTTCCGGACCATTCCCGGGGTAAACAACGGGCAGAAATACCGTTCTCCTTCTGACCGCCCGCATAACATCAATATAGTCCTGTTTTATGACATTTCGCCCCGCATGGAAGCTTCACTTAACTGGATCTATGCCACCGGTCAGCCCGTTACTTTGCCTGAAGGACGTTACTGGTTCTATAACGAACTGATCCCGGTATATACGGAAAGAAATTCTTACCGGATGGCAGATTATCACCGCATGGACGCTTCGCTGACCATCAGGCTGGGAAACATGAACAGGCGGTGGAAGCATTCCCTGAACATTTCCGTGTACAACCTTTACGGAAGAAAAAACCCGTGGGCGATCAATTTCCGGATGAAACCCACTGGTGAACAATACCTGGAAATGACATACCTCTTTAGTGTAGTGCCATCAATAACCTGGAATTTCAGTTTTTAGAAAATGAAGTACTTTAAGATCATACATACAGCTCTTCTGCTTCTGATCATCCTGGGTAGTGCAACAGGTTGTACCGAGCCCATTGAGCTGAAAGGAGACGACATGGAATCCCGCCTGGTGATTACAGGGACGCTGTCCACCCAACCAGGGTACCAGGTCATAGAAATTTCTTCCACAGTACCGTATTTTGGCACGGGCTTGCCCGAAAACATTGATGCTGCAAAGGTGATGCTCAACAATCAGGAACTGACCAGGGATGCCCCCGGGATCTATACAACGGGAGAAAATTTTGCAGCCGTTGAGGGAGAAACTTACATGCTGGAAGTTTGGATAGATTTCGACAGTGACGGACAGCTGGAATATTACTCGGCCACTACGACTGTACCTTATGTTCATGTGTTGGAATCGTTATCCGTGAGGTCTTTAATTCCGGGCGGGGTAAATATTCCTTTTATTCTGCTGGCCGGATTCCAGGACACTCCCGGAGAAGATTATTACGGGGCCGCGCTGTGGATCAATGACGACCTTTACAGCAACAGGATATTAAGGTATTACATCCATTCACTGAACGATTACTCCCAGGACGGATCGTACCTGCGTTATCCTATACCGGAATGGATCATTACCGAATCATTGGTATGGGACAACGGAGAAACGTATGACTTGTATTCGGGGGATGTGCTTACGGTGGAGTTGCAAACGCTCAGTCAGGAGTACTACCGGTTTTTGTATGAAGCCAAAATTGAAAAGAACCAGCATTTTCCGCTTTTTTCCGGTCCCCGCGGAAATGTTACCGGAAACATATCCGGTGGCGCTCTGGGAATATTCGGCTCTTACGCGGTAAGTCGCAAATCGGTCATTCTTCCACAATGCCCCGGGCTTCCGGAAAGGGAGGATGTGTCATGTAGATCAGCAGGGGGCCGTTCCGGAAACGCACTTTCAGCCGGTTGCCGGTACATGTATTCAGGGTCGCTTTCCAAAAGGCGTCAAAAACCACGTTTTCTACAGGATATTGCACCCCTGTAACCTGCAATTTCAAGGCAGGGTCCAGTCCAAAAAATGAAACGGGACCTCCTTTGATACAGGGAATGGAAAAACTCACAAATTCCTTATCATGTTGTTTGTTCTCTGCATAGGCCCAAAAAGTGCCGTAATCAGTCACCATTTGCACCTTATCCATTATTCGGGCATAATCTCCCAGCAGTGAAATGTTTCCGAGCATATGGTCTTCCCTCAATCCGGTGGCCCCCAGAATGGAGACGTTACGAATCCCTTTTTCATAACAGTACAGTACGGCTTTGGTAAGGTCGTTCGTGTTTTGGTCCGTATTCCTTATCAGACGTGAGGCATACCTCTCTTTCATGGACCCGGATAATGAATCCAGATCTCCCACAACAACGTCAGGGTCCCTTCCCCTGAGATTATTTACGGCGCCATCGGTACAAACGAGCATCTTTGCCTCATCCAATATTCGCAGGGGATACGGATGGGAAGGATAGGCTCCCTGTGCAAGTATGACTGCCCGGTCTGTCATGTTATTGAAAAACTGCATTATCGGGATTTCTGAATCCGGCCAGAAAAGCAGGTGTTTTCAGTCGTTTCTTTCCCGGAGTCTGTAATTCCAGTATATGTACAAAGCCATTCCCGCATGCCACTTTCAACGTTTTTTTCCCGTCCGTGACAATACTTCCGGGCTTTTCCTGATGGGTAGCCCATTCTGCCCCGGTCCTGAATATTTTTACGTCCTGGATTACATTCCCGTTTTTAAGGGTAGCGTAAGCAGCCGGAACGGGACTTAGTCCGCGGACAAGATTTGATATACTGACAGGATCCAGCGTCCAGTCGATCCGGCAGGTGTCCCGTGTAATTTTCGGAGCCGTTTTCAGGTCTTCTTTTGAAACCAACGGTTGAGGCGTTGCTTTTAGAGACCCTGTACACAACCCGTCGATTGTTTTTGCGATCAAAGGTCCCCCGGCATGCATCAGTTTGTCGTGCAGCGAGCCTGCATCGTCTTCAGGATCAATGGAAACAGGTTCCTGCAAAAGAATGGCCCCGGTATCCATACGATCGTCAATAAGAAAAGTAGTCACACCTGTTTCCTGTTCCCCGTTCATCAGAACATGATTAATGGGGGCGGCTCCCCTGTATTGCGGCAGCAGCGATGCATGCAGGTTAAAACAGCCGCGGGAAGGTATTTCCCAGACACAGCGGGGTAACATGCGGAAGGCCACTACCACGAAAACCGGGGCGTTCCATTGCCTGAGCGCTTCCAAAAAAGTGCTGTCTTTTAAAGATTCCGGTTGCAGGACCGGGAGACCAAGCTCTAGGGCTGTGGTTTTCACGGCCGAAGTACGGGCTGTCATGCCCCTTCCGGCAGGTTTGTCGGGAACCGTTACTACCCCTTTAACGGGATACCCCTTCCCGGCAAGCATGGAAAGGATCCCCGCTGCAAACCCGGGGGTTCCCATAAACACGATCTCAGCTTGCTTCTTTTTGTTTGTCATGGCCAAAGGGTAGGTGTTTTTTGATCTTTTTCAAAAAAACAAGATACGCATCTTTATTGAATAATGCCGAGTCGGTAGTCGCCTTGTAGGTGAGAAAAACGCCAATGGGCAACAAAACCAGCGCAGAGATCATGGTCCCCATGGCCGCCGAGACAGAGCCGTCCGTGGCCAGTTTTTTCCCCGAAATATCAATAACATAATACACCACAAAAAACAACATGGACACTATCACGGGTGTGCCTAATCCGCCTTTTCGAATAATGGCGCCCAGAGGAGCGCCTATGAAAAAGAAAATAAAACAGGCGAACGCCACGGTAAATTTCCTGTACCATTCCACCCTTGTCCTTCTAAGAGGCAGGTGTATCTGGAATTCCTCAACCACAAATGCATCTACCTGGTTGGACAACTGGTCTGTCTTTCCGATTGCCCTGTTCAGAAGATCTGCATAATTCGGGTGGTTTTCCAGGGAAGGGAGCGTGTCCAGCGGGAAATAACCGTTGTATTCCTGTTTGTTGGCCGTGTCCAGTTGCCGTGCGTAGGTAAGTCCTCCGGTGATTAGTATGCGTTTGAGAAACTGGCTGTGAGCAATGGCATAAAGCGAATCCAGGGAATCCCTTCTGTGTGCCAGGCTGCTGAGGCCCTGAGCCATGACATCGTTTCCGAACCGGTCTCCGTCCCGGCGCTGGAAAGCATAATTTGTCAACTCAATGATAATATCCTGTCTTTCAAATTTTATGCGTTGCATGGCAAAAGACGTGTCGGCCGAAGACTGCCGGTCTCCTTCTTCATAGGATTCCCCGCTGTAAAGGGTAAAAATGATGTTTTTTTTGTCCTCGGTCAGTCTCAACGCCCCTGAATCGGCCAGGGTCACGCTGGTGTTTCCCCGGCGGGCACTGTGGTTGTATACCATCACATCGTACAGCATGTCGGTTTTTTCGTTCCTTTCCTCCACCCGCATGCTGTAGTTGTCAATACCATTATAGAAGATTCCGGTAGGAATGCGTATTTCCTCTTTTGTCCTGGAAATATCGTCCCGCAGGGCAAAAATGTTTTTGTAAGCTATCGGCATCAGGTTATTGGCTGCAAAAAAGGCTCCTATGGAAATGAAAAACGAAAGAATGATCAGCGGGCGCATAATGCGTTGCAGAGGTATGCCGGCCGCTTTCATAGCCAACAATTCATTGAATTCCCCCAGGTCCCCCATGGTCATAATGGAGGCCAGCAGGGTGGCCAGAGGGAGTGCCATGGGAATGACAGTGCATGTGCCCCAGAAAAGAAATTCCAGGATCACTTTCAATCCGAGTCCTTTTCCGACCAGTTCATCAATGTATACCCACAGAAACTGCAATACAAGTACAAAAAGTACTATGAAGATCGTCAGGAACAGGGGGCCCAGGAAAGAACGGACCAGAAATCGGTCAAATATTTTCACCGGATATTTTTTTGTTTAAGGGTTCTTCAAAGCATCGACAATGGTGTCCAGTGCGGCTTGCAGGCCTTCAGGATTTTTGCCTCCCGCAGTAGCGTAGAAATCCTGTCCGCCTCCGCCTCCGCGGATATGGCGGGAAGCTTTTCGAATTATTTCCGAGGCATTCCATCCGGCTTTGACCAGGTCATCAGAAATGAGCAGGGTCAGGTTGGCTTTGCCGTTGTGTTCATAGGCGGCGGCAAAAGCCATATTGCCGGAGGTCTCGTTCCGGAAAGAGAAAGCCAGGTCTTTTATTAGTTCGGGCATGTACACGCCTCTAAGTGATACAAATTGGATGCCGTTCAACGCAGTCTTTTGTTCCCAGAGTGATTTCCGTAGCGCTGCAGCCCTTTCCCGCATGATTTGTTCCATCGCTTTCCTCAGATCATCGTTCTCCAGAACCAGTTTTTTTAGAGAGGTGATTACATCCGGATTGTCGTTCATCATGTTGCGAACACCAGCCAGGATGGTTTCCAGTTCTTCTACTTTCCGTTCCACAGCAAGGCCCGTAATGGCTTCGATCCTGCGAATACCTGCCGCTATGGCGCTTTCGCTCAGTATTTTGAACATGCCTATGTTCCCGGTGGCCGTCGCGTGGGTCCCTCCGCACAATTCAATGGAATCTCCAAAACGAATCACACGGACCCTTTCCCCGTATTTTTCACCGAATAAAGCCATGGCCCCCATCTTTCGGGCTTCTTCCAGGGGAATGTCCTGCAGGGTTTCCTGTGATATATTGTTGCGGATCAGACTGTTGACCAGACGTTCTATCTTTTTTATATCTTCAGGTTCAAGGCGTGAATAATGGGAGAAGTCAAAACGGAGTCCGTCGGGGGATACGTGAGATCCTTTCTGTTCAATGTGAAGCCCCAGAACTTTTCTGAGTGCGTAGTGCAACAGGTGCGTTGCGGTGTGGTTGTTTGCTATTGCCTGTCTGCGTTCTTCATCAACCACAGCATAAAATTCCGTTTCGGGATTTTCCGGAATTTTTGAAGTTATATGAAGGATCAGGTTGTTCTCTTTAACCGTGTCGGTTATACGTACCTTTTCCCCCTGGGTGTTTTCCAGGTATCCGGAATCTCCGGTCTGTCCGCCGCTTTCGGCATAAAACGGGGTCTGGTCGAGCACTACCTGGTAGTATTCCCTGTTTTTTGATTTCACTTTCCGGTACCTGGTAATTCTTGCGTAAGCCCGGGTAGTTTCATAACCCAGAAAAGCCGGTTGAACGAAAGGTCTTAATTCTATCCAGTCCCCTTCTTTGGCTTGTGTGGCCTGTCGGGCACGGTTTTTCTGGGCCTGCAATTCTTCTTCAAATTCTGCCGTGTTGACAGTCAGCCCTTTTTCACGGGCCATCAATATGGTAAGGTCCAGGGGAAATCCATATGTGTCATACAACAAAAAGGCATCCTTTCCGCTGAATTCCTTAAGGGTTTCGTCCCGTGTGAAATATTCAAACAAACGTATACCTTTCTCAAGGGCACGAAGGAACGCTTCTTCTTCCTGGCGGATGATGTTCTGTATGATCTCTTGTTGTTTTTCCAGCTCGGGAAAAGCCTGTCCCATTTCCCGGATAAGGGCGGGGACCAGGTAACACAAAAAAGGTTTGTCAAACCCAAGGAAAGTATAGCCGTAACGTACGGCCCTGCGAAGAATGCGTCTGATAACATATCCGGCTTTCACATTGGAGGGAAGCTGACCGTCTGCTATGGAAAAACAAATGGCTCTCAAATGGTCGGCGACCACTCGCATGGCTATATCCGTGTTTTTGTCCCGGCCGTATTCTTTTCCGCACAACTTGCCGGTGGCTCCTATCAGGCTTTGGAACAGGTCAGTATCGTATGTGCTGAATTTTCCCTGGATGGCTACGCACAAACGCTCAAGCCCCATACCCGTATCGACGTGCTTTTGCGGGAGCATTATCAGTTTTCCGTCTGCTTTCCGGTTGTATTGTATAAAAACCAGGTTCCATACTTCCACCACCAAAGGATGCCCCGTGTTGACCAGGGAAGCTCCGGAGATGACGGCCCGGTCTCCCGGAGGCCGAAGGTCAATATGTATTTCACTACAGGGCCCGCACGGCCCCGTATCTCCCATTTCCCAAAAATTGTCCTTTTTGTTCCCGGCAATGATCCGGTCTTCCGGTAAAAATCGATTCCAAATGGCACGGGATTCTTCATCGGCAGCAATACTATCATCGGGGGCCCCTTCAAATACCGTGGCGTAAAGTCGGTCGGCATCCAGTTTGAAAACGTCATGCAACAACTCCCAGGCCCAGGAAATGGCCTCCTCTTTGAAATAATCACCAAAACTCCAGTTGCCCAGCATTTCGAACATGGTATGGTGGTAAGTGTCGTGCCCAACCTCTTCCAGATCGTTATGCTTTCCGCTGACCCTCAGACACTTTTGGGTGTCGGCAACCCGTTGATACCGGGCGGGTTCATTACCCAGGAACCAGTCTTTAAACTGGTTCATGCCGGCATTGGTAAACATCAATGTGGGATCGTTCTTAATTACCATGGGAGCCGAGGGAACAATGGTATGTGCTTTCTTTTCAAAAAAATCCAGAAAAGTTTTTCTTGTTTCGCCAGAGGTCATTTTCAATAATATTAACGGGCAAATATACCGCTTTTTACTAAAATTACTTATCTTTGCACGTTAATAACGTGTTAACAAACTTAATGGCAGGGAGAAGAAAATACAAATATAATCCGGAAACACTTTCTTACGAACTGCAAAGACCTTCTTTGCGCTATTATCTTGTACGAACGTTGATCATACTTCCTGTAAGTATGGTGATAGCTTTCGGGTATTACGTGTTCTACACGGAAGGACTTAAACTTAAGACACCCCGTACGGTACGCCTGGAAAGGGAATACAATACCGCACGGTCCAACCTGGAGCTGATCAACAAACAAATGGCGCAATCTGAGAAGAAACTGGAGAATTTGCAGATCAGGGACAACAACATTTACAGGAATATTTTTGGAATGGAGCAGATCCCTCCCGAAGTCAGGAATGCCGGGTTCGGAGGATCCAACCGGTATCCGTATTTGGAATATGCGGAAAACCCGGCCCTTTTAATGAATACCGCACTGCATTTTGACAAGCTCATGAAAAAGGCGTACGTCCAGTCCAGATCTTTTGACGATGTGGAACGGGTGGCCGGCCAGGCAGGGGAGGTTGCCAAATGCATTCCTTCCATTTTGCCGCTTCCCGAGGATACAAAAAATTTCAGGTGGTCAGGCGCCTTCGGGTACAGGAAAGATCCGGTATACGGAGATATCAGGATGCATGAGGGAATTGATCTTACCGGTGCTACCAATTCTCCGGTTTATGCTACAGGTGACGGGAAAGTGGAGACCATCCGTTACGAATACAACGGCTACGGACGTTTTATTATCATTGATCACGGATTCGGGTACAAAACACGCTATGCCCACCTGAACAATGCCTCGGTTTACGAAGGCCAGCCGGTAAAACGCGGAGAACAGATAGGACTTCTGGGCTCGACAGGAAAATCTACCGGGCCCCATGTGCATTATGAAGTGATCTATATGGGACGCCCCGTCAATCCTTACAACTATTTCAACAACAATATTGCCACAGAAGATTACCATGCGGTAATTTTGGGCGGACGCCAATAATTTCCGGAAATGAACCGTTACCAGTTCAATGAAGAAAAATTGGAATTCACCAAAGTGCGTCCCAATATCAAAACGGTTTTAAAACGCATCTTTTGGGTTTTCCTGGGCAGCATTGCGCTGGCTCTGGTTTACTATTTGATATTCGGGATGTTCATATTGTCTCCGGCCGAAAGAAACCTGGTTCGTGAAACCGAATTGATGCAGAGTGAATATGAAAGACTAAGCCGGGAAACGGAAAATCTGAGCAAGGTTATTGAGGAATTGGAATTGCGGGATAAAAACATATACGGGACAGTGCTTCACTCAACGCCGTTGGAATTGACTGAAGAAGTTGATATTACGCATTACCGCGCTCTTGTTGAGGATCCTTCCTATAAATTGGCTTATCATGCCGATTCTGTAATATCAGGACTGGAAAGAAGGGCTGCACTGGTAACCCGGGCTTTGTACATGGCAGGGAACCAGGTATACGACTTGCTTGACAGCCTGGAATACCTTCCGGCTGCTTTCCCTTTGCGCGATCCTCCCATGGAAGCCATGGGGGCGACCATAGGACGCAGGATACATCCGTTTTATAAAATTCCCATAGACCATACCGGGATGGACTTTCTGGCAGGTCTGGGGACTGATGTGCTGGCCACGGCCGGCGGGCGTGTGGTGGATGTTTCCCGTTCTTCCAGGGGAAGGGGAAATGTGGTGGAGATAGAACATCCTTACAGGGGATACAAAACGGTTTATGCTCATTTGAGCGATATTTTTGTAAGGAAGGGGCAGTACGTAGAAAGAGGGAAGGTAATTGCCCGGGTGGGATCTTCGGGAATGTCTTTCATGCCCCATTTGCATTATGAAATTCAGCAAGACGGACAGGTAAGGGATCCGGTACATTATTACTTCATGGATGTTATGCCCGGAGAATACAGGCAGATCATGCTTACGGCATACAATACAGGTCAATCTTTAGACTAAAGAGATATGGAAAAGATGTATTATACAATCGGTGAGGTGGCCGAAATGTTGGGCGAAAGTACTTCCCTGGTACGTTTTTGGTCCACAACCTACAATGAATTTATAAAACCGGTCCGGAACAAAAAAGGCAACCGCTTGTTCACGGCAAGCGATGTGGCCAATTACAGGATCATTCATTATCTTGTTAAGGAGCGTGGCATGACACTGGAAGGAGCGCGAAAAAGAATGCACGACAACAAAGAAGGCGAAGACAGGACTGTAGGTATTATGACATCACTTAACAGGATCAAAGCCCAATTGGTCGAGATCAGGGATATGATAGAATGAACTTAAAAGCGTCTGACATAATTGAAATCCTGGAACAATGGGCACCCCCCGGGTTACAGGAAGATTGGGATAATTCCGGACTTTGTATAGGGCATCCCGATACCCCGGTAACCGGTGTCCTCGTTTGCCTGGATTGTACCAAAGAGATCCTGGAAGAAGCTATGGCGGAGGGTCTGAACATGATCGTTTCCCACCATCCCCTCATTTTCAGGGGCCTTAAGCATATACGTGATATATCTCCCGTGGAGCAAACAGTTGCTCTGGCCATACGTAAAAACCTGTTGGTGTATTCCATGCATACCAATGCAGACAAGATCATGGATGGTGTCAGCGGAGCAATGGCCCGTGCCCTGTCGCTGATAAATGTTTCCATTTTGTCTCTTGATAAAATCTGTGAAAACAACACGGAACCCTGCGGACTGGGTGTAGTTGGCGATCTGCCTGAACCTATACCGACAGAAAAGTTCCTGGATTTGGTAAAAAAAATTTTCCATACACCTGTGTTAAAAGGGTCTGAAATATTCCATCCGATACTATCAAGGGTGGCTTTATGCGGAGGCAGCGGATCATCACTGATCGCAGATGCCATGCGTTCCGGGGCGCAGGTTTTTGTAAGCGCAGATTTCAGCTATCATGCTTATTTTGAAACGATTCCCAAAATGATGCTGGTTGATGCCGGACATTATGAATCAGAGGCGGGTGTACAGGATGAGGTATGCCGTGTGCTTAGAAAAAAATTCCCTACCTTTGCCGTTCGCAAAACACGTATCAATACCAATCCCATTCGATTTTATTAAGTTATCAATACTATTATGACTAAGAAAACGACAAAGCAAGCAGGAACCGATGCCGGATCATTTACCGCTCTGCAAAAAGCGGAACAGGACGGGACGCTGACCATGGAGGATAAACTTCGTCTTCTTTATCAGCTTCAGCAAACCGATTCTCAGATAGATAAAATACATCTGTTACGCGGTGAACTTCCCCTGGAAGTCCAGGACCTTGAAGATGATATCAAAGGACTAGCCACCCGGATGGAAAATCTGCAAAAAGAAATCCGCGATATTGAAAAAGACATTGCTTTTCGCAGAATCGACGCCGATAACGCACGTGCCATGGTGGCAAAATATGAGGCGCAACAGACGAATGTGAAAAACAGCCGGGAATTTGATTCTCTTTCCAAAGAGATTGAAAATCAGACACTCGATGCCGAACTGGCAGAGAAATATATCCGGGAGTTTTCCGTTTTGCTGAAAGACCGTAAGGAAACTTTGGATCAGGCAAAGGAAGCTCATGACGAGAGGCAGAAAGACCTTGAAGTAAAGAAAAAAGAACTGGAAAATATAATCAGCGAAACGGCCAAAGAAGAAGACACCCTGCTTAAAAAAGCAGAACAGATCCGGTCACAGATAGACGCACGGGTTCTTTCTGCATATGGTAAAGTCAGGAACAATGCCCGTAACGGGCTGGCTGTTGTTACGGTTAAACGTGGCGCATGCGGCGGATGTTTCAATAAAATTCCCCCTCAGCGTCAACTGGATATCAAGATGAGTAAAAAGATCATCGTTTGCGAATATTGTGGCAGAATATTGGTAGATCCCGCGTTTGAAGAATAAACCGACTATACGCGAACAGTTTTACGCCCATCTGGGGCAAACTTCCCCCTCTCCGTTAGGCATTGAAATCCAAAAAGCAGAGGGGGTATTTCTTCTGTCGCCTGACGGGAAGCGTTATGTGGATCTTATATCCGGTGTCTCTGTAAGTAATGTGGGACATGCCAGACAAGAAGTGATCCGGGCTATTGAAGATCAGGCAAGGGATCACCTGCATCTGATGGTATACGGTGAAGTCATTCAGAAACCCCAGGTCCTGCTGGCATCATTACTTACCCGGAACCTTCCGGAGCCTCTCGACTCGGTATATTTCGTCAACTCGGGTTCGGAAGCGAACGAGGCTGCCCTGAAACTTGCTAAACGCATAACAGGCCGTTCCCGTATGGTGTGTTTCCGGGATGCTTATCACGGCAGTACACACGGTGCACTGAGCATGATGGGCAATGAAACATTCCGCCGTTCTTTCAGGCCGCTTTTACCCGGTGTTAAAGCATTGCGTTTTAATTGCACGGAAGATCTGGAAAAAATTGACAAGCAGACAGCCTGTGTCATTGTGGAACCGATACAGGCAGAAGCCGGAGTCCGCCTGCCAAAAAAAGGGTTTTTACAATTGTTGAAAGAACGTTGTATTGATACGGGAACTTTGCTTATCTTTGATGAAATACAGACAGGATTCGGACGTACAGGCAGCCTTTTTGCCATGCAAAAGTACGGTGTGACACCTCACATGGTTACCCTGGCCAAAGCTTTGGGTGGCGGAATGCCTTTGGGAGCCCTTGTATGTTCGCGGGAATTCATGAAAGCCTGGCAATCGGATCCGGTATTGGGACATATTACCACTTTTGGCGGTCATCCGGTCTCTTGTGCAGCCGGATTTGCTGCTTTGCAGGTGTTACTGAAAGAAGGCTGGACCGGTCAGGTAGAAGAAAAAGCATCTTATCTCAGGCAAGAGCTTTTAAAACATCCCCGGGTCAGGGAAGTTCGGGATGCAGGTTTATTACTGGCCGTGGAGCTGGGAGAAGAGGGAAAAGCTGAAGAAATGGTAAGGTTGTTGCTGGAAGAAGGAGCAATGTCCGACTGGTTTTTATATTGTGATACAGCGTTCCGGATATCTCCGCCGTTATGTATAAATCGCGAGGAACTGGAATTGACCGTGCAGATAGTTAGGCGGGCATTGGACAGATTGAAATAAATACTCATACAATAATGGCAAAAGGTGCACCGGTAAATAGAAATGTAAAAGGGAAAAACCAGTCCCAGGTAGAAATGGTAGGTCTGGACATGGGAAAAGTCCCTCCCCAGGCCATAGATATTGAAGAAGCCATTCTGGGAGCATTGCTTTTGGAACCGAACGCTTCACTTGATATTGTAGGGGCGGTTAAAACGGAATACTTTTATAAAGAAACCCACAGAAAGATCTTTGCGGCCATATCGGCTCTTGTCTCTTCGCACAATCCGGTGGACATATATACTGTTGCCGAAGAACTGAAAAAGAATGAACAGCTGGATGAAATAGGAGGCCCTTATTATTTGAGCCAGCTGACCATGCGGGTTGCCGCAGCTTCTCACCTGGAATACCATTCCAAGGTATTGACGCAAAAATTCATTCAAAGAGAGCTTATCAACACTTCCTACGGGATCTTGCGGGATGCTTTTGATGACACAATCCCGGCCGATGAATTGCTGGACACTTCCCAACAGAAGCTTTTTGAATTGGGCGAGATGAACCTTCGCAGGGATACCCGTCCGGTCCGTTCTGTCCTGGGAGATGTTCTTGACGAGTTATCCGACGTGCAGACAAGAGACGACGGATTAAGCGGGATACCTTCAGGATTTACTTCACTCGACAGAATGACGCTTGGCTGGCAGAAAGCCGATCTGGTAGTCATTGCAGCCCGACCGTCCATGGGAAAAACTGCTTTCGTGCTGACCATGGCCCGCAATATGGCAGTAAACCACAACATACCCGTGGCCTTTTTCTCTTTGGAAATGCCAGACTCCCAGTTGGTCAAGAGGTTGCTGGTGAGTGAGACAGGCTTGTCCTCGGAAAAGATCCGGGGAGGAAAGAAACTTAAGAGTTTTGAATGGGAACAGCTCAATCAGCGTATCATTAATCTTACCAAAGCCCCTCTTTATATAGACGATACCCCTTCCCTTTCTATTTTCGAATTCAGGGCGAAGGCACGCCGTCTGGTGGCCGGGATGGGGGTTAAAATGCTGATAATAGACTACATGCAGTTAATGTCCGGACCTCCTGAATTGCGGGGCATGAGGGAACAGGAAGTGGCAGCCATATCACGCTCCCTTAAGGCGATCGCCAAAGAGTTGAATGTTCCTGTAATCGCTCTCTCGCAGATGAACCGTTCCTCGGAAACACGTGGAGGAAACCGCAGACCCCAATTGAGTGACTTGAGGGAATCGGGAGCCATTGAACAGGATGCCGATATTGTAATATTTCTTTACAGGCCTGAATATTACGGATTTAAAGAAGATGAAAGCGGGCGATCACTGGAAGGTATAGCAGAAGTGATCCTGGCAAAACACCGTAACGGGGCGGTGGGAGAGTTCCAGATGCAGTTTAGAAGTAGTGAGATCCGTTTTCTGGATATCAACGAAGGTGGTCCGGATTTTGCAACAGGAGAAACCGTTACGTATGCTTCCAGAATGAATCAAATGAATGATCTGAATGACAACTTTGACGGGTTATAAGAGCACCATTCTGACATTGTTCCTGATCACTTTATGTGGCCTTGCCGGCGCACAGGAAATAGAAAAACCGTGTTTACCGGTCCGGGATATCCCCCCTTCTCAAATGGCCTTCAGTCCCGGAGAAAAACTAACCATAATTGCCAGTTATCAATGGGGTGTGGTAAATACGGATGTCGGGACAGTTTCTCTTGAGATATCTGAAACAGAGACCTCTGAAGAACCTCTTTATGTAGCAAAAGGCCGTATGCAAACGGCTCGTTTTTTTAATGCATTCTTCCGTGTTGACGATTATTACGAAAGCCGGTTCAATCAATCCAACCTGCGTCCCACCTATTTCATGAGGGATGTTCACGAAGGAAATTATACCATTCAGAATTATTACCACTACAATAGAGACCATTCCATAAATGCCCGTATTGTCCGGAAAGACGGTTCTGTCCAGGACACCCTGCTACCTGGAAGGATCTGTACGTTTGATTTCATTACCCTGTTCTATTTCCTGAGAAACCTTGAATTCAGCAACATGAATCCCGGGGATGTCTATCCCATCTCGTTTGCCATTGATGAAGAGATCTTTGATTTGTACCTGAGGTTTGACGGGAAGGATGAGATCCGGATACAGGGCCAGGGTACATTCAGGTGCCTGAAATTCTCTGCACAGACGGTCGCAGGGGTGGTCTTTGACGGAAAGGAAGATCTGCGTTTCTGGATTAGTGACGACAGAAACAGGGTTCCATTATATATTGAATCTCCGGTTGTTGTGGGCCGTGTTACAGGGCGACTGGGTGGCTATGAAAATCTGAGATTTCCCCTGACCAGTAAAATAAAATAACGATGGGTTTGGGTTCGGTTATCAGGCATAAGGGTATCATAACGGGAACAGATCCGCTTAAGGCCGAAATACTTACCGAATCGGCATGTGCATCATGCCATGCGCGGGGGTATTGTTCACTGGGTGAAAAAAAGCGCAAAGAGATCACACGTTTGAAAGAGCCTTCAGGGTGGGAACCGTACGTGGGGCAGCAGGTGTACATAGAGATGCGAACCCGTTTGGGATTCAAAGCCTTGTGGTATGGAATGGCATTGCCTGCCCTCATTTTGGGTGTTGCAATTGCCTTAGGGGTGCTCTTCGGTTTTACCGAATTGCTCCAGGGTTTAATTGCCGTAATGAGTATAGGAATCTATTATTTTGTTCTATATTTGTTAAAAGATCGTATCCAAAATGACTTCTACTTTACTGTACACGATATTAAGCCTTAGCTTATTGGGCGGGCTGTTGGCTGTTGTGTTGTATCTGATCGCCCAAAAATTCAAAGTTCAGGAAGACCCGCGTATAGAACAGGTTCTGGAAGTATTACCGGGAGCAAATTGCGGAGGATGCGGCTATGCCGGTTGCCGGGCTTTTGCCGAAAGTTTCGTTAAAAACCCCGACAATCCCGACTTTTTTTGCCCTGTAGGGGGAAACGATGCCATGAAAAAAGCGGCTGCCGTGCTGGGACGGGATGTACAGGAACAGATCCCAAAACTGGCGGTGTTGCGTTGTAACGGATCATGTGATGTAAGGCCTGTTTTGAATACTTATGACGGCAGTCCCCGTTGTGCCGTAGCCGCGGATCTTTATGGGGGAGAGACAGGTTGTTCTTACGGATGCCTTGGATTGGGTGACTGCGTGGATGCCTGTACCTTTGATGCCATACATATTAACCCGCAGACATGCCTTCCGGAAGTGGTGGAAGATAAATGTACCTCATGCGGGGCCTGTGTAAAGGCGTGTCCCAGGAACATTCTGGAATTAAGACCCAAAGGGCCGAAAAGTCGCAGGATCTATGTGGCCTGTGCCAACAAAGACAAAGGGGCCGTGACCCGGAAAGTCTGTTCAGTCGGTTGTATAGGATGCCAATTGTGCGTGAAGGCTTGTCCCTTTGAAGCCATCACTTTTGCCGATAATCTGGCGTATATAGATCCCGCAAAATGCCGTTTGTGTCGCAAATGCGTTGCCGTTTGTCCCACAGGTTGCATTCTGGAGATCAATTTTCCACCAAAAAAACAAGTGACCAATAATGAGTAAAACGTTTTCAATTGGAGGAATTCATCCTAAGGACAGTAAATTCTCCAGGGATAAATCCATTGAAGAATTTCACATCCCAAAAAGGGTTGTCATTTCAATGAATCAGCATTTGGGAATGCCTGCCGTTCCAATAGTGAAAAAGGGCGATGTTGTAAAAACAGGTCAATTGATAGCCGAACCTGCAGGATTCGTGTCGGCCCCTGTTCATGCTTCCGTCAGCGGTACAGTTGCCGATGTCGCACCGTATCCCGATTTTTTGGGAAAAAAGGTGTTGTCTGTTGTAATTGACACAGACGGAGATGAATGGCTTGAAGCCATTGACCGTTCTCCGGAGATCAAGCACGAGATCACAGCTACTCCCCGGGAGATATTTAAAATTATTTCTGACTCGGGAATTGTAGGACTGGGGGGGGCCGCGTTTCCCACTCATGTCAAACTTACGCCCCTGGAGGGAATGAAACCCGAGTACCTGATCCTGAACGGGGCCGAATGCGAACCTTACCTGACATCGGATTACCGTCTTATGACAGAGCATGCCCAGGAAATACTTATAGGAGGAGAAATGATGCGTCGTGTTTTGGGGGATGTGACCGGGATTATTGGCATAGAAGAAAACAAGCCCAAGGCCATAGAATTGATGAAAAGGTTGACAGCCAATTATTTACAATGGGAGGTCGTGCCTTTGAAAAAGCGTTACCCGCAGGGTGGTGAAAAACAATTGATAGATGCAGTCCTGGGGCGTAAAGTGCCTTCCTTCTCACTTCCCATATCAACGGGAGCCGTGGTACAGAATGTAGGAACGGCTTATGCTGTCTACGAGGCGGTACAGAAACACAAACCCCTTATCACAAATGTTTTAACGGTAAGTTCTTCTGATCCCTCCATTCAAAGGAATTTCCGGTTTCGTATTGGAACGCCTATCCGTGAATTTTTATCTGCAGCAGGGGCCATGGATAAAGAGGGAAATTTGTCTCGTTCTTTTGCGAAAGTAGTTAACGGCGGGCCGATGATGGGAAAATCCGTTTCCAATCTGGAAGGACCCGTTATGAAAAGCACCTCCGGCTTTGTCCTTTTTACGGAAAAAGAAACAAAAAGACAGGAGCTCGGGGAATGCATCCGGTGTTCCAAATGTTTCCAGGCCTGTCCCATGAGATTGCAGCCGTACTTACTCTACCAGCTGGCAATCGCCGGGAGAACCGAAGAACTGGATGAAAACAGGGTCTTTGACTGTATTGAATGCGGGTGTTGCCTCTATTCCTGTCCGGCACATATTCCTTTGCTGGATCAGATCCGTTTGGCCAAAAACATATCATTGAAAAATAAACGCAAGAAATAATATGGACAAACTACTTATTTCACCGGCTCCACACCTGCACAGTAAAGACAGTACCCGAAGGATAATGCGTGATGTGATCATTGCGCTTATGCCTTCTGTTCTGGTGAGCGTTTATTTTGCAGGGCTTAGTGCATTGCTGGTTCTGGTTGTGTCGGTTGCGGGTTGTGTTCTGCTTGAACATCTCATTGCCCGGTACCTTATGAAAAAGAAAACAACGGTAACCGATTTATCTGCCGTTGTAACCGGGATATTGCTGGCCCTGAATTTGCCCGTCTCGTCTCCCTGGTGGATGGTGCTGATAGGATGTATAGTGGCTATTGGTATCGCCAAAATGACTTTTGGCGGACTGGGTCACAATTTATTCAACCCGGCCCTGGTAGCCCGTGTTTTCCTTTTGATCTCTTTCCCTGTCCAGATGACCAACTGGACGGTTTCAAACAGCATTTTCAGACCTGATACATGGGAGTTTCCCAAAGCCCTGTTAGGTGTTCAGGGTCAATTGCCGGACGCCTCTTCGGGTGCTACTCCGCTGGGTATTATCAAGGAAGGGCTAGCCAACGGAATGAGCATGGAAACACTGAGTCAGCAATATGATTTTTCTTATTGGCACATGTTGTTCGGTCGTATTGACGGGTCCATGGGAGAAGCCTCTGTTCTTGCCATCCTGGCCGGATTGTGTTACCTTCTGATAAGAAAAGTCATACGTCCGGTTATTCCTTTATCAATAGTGATCACCGTTGCCTTGTTCTCGGGCATTCTATGGCTGACGGATCCTTCCCAATTTGCGGATCCCCTCTTCCATTTGCTTACCGGGGGGTTGTTGCTGGGAGCTGTTTTTATGGCTACCGATTATACCACTTCCCCAATGTCTCCGCTGGGGATGATCATTTTTGGTGTGGGTATTGGGATTGTTACCATGGTGATCCGTGTCTGGGGCGCCTACCCGGAAGGGGTTTCATTTGCCATTTTGTTTATGAACGCTTTGGTCCCCTTGCTTAATAAGATAAAGCCGTTACCTTATCAAAAGGAGGTGAGTCGTGGCTAGAGAATCCAATTTTAGAAACATGTTCCTGTGCCTGCTGATCATTTGTATTGGAGGATCGGCTTTACTGGGAGGCGTTTACCTTATGACATACCAACCCATAGCGGATGCACAGGCCGCAAAAGTGAACCAGGCACTGGCAGGGGTTTTGCCGGATTTTGACAATGTCCCCGCTGAAGAAGCTTATCAAATAACTGTAGATGGAAGGGCAGTGACTGTATACCCTGCCACAAAAGCCGGCGTTTTTGCCGGAGCAGCCATAGAAGCCGTTACCACAAAAGGTTTTGGAGGTCCCATAACTTTAATGGTAGGCTTTAAGGCCGATGGCACTATTTACAACACAGCCGTAATTTCACATTCGGAAACACCGGGACTGGGAGATAAGATGGACCCGAAAAAAAGCGATTTCAGTCTGCAATTCAAGGGTAAGAACCCCGATTCCTTTAAACTGGCCGTTACAAAAGACGGAGGACAGGTGGACGCCATTACGGCAGCTACTATCAGTTCCCGGGCTTTTTGTGATGCCGTGGATCTGGCATACAGGGCATTCAGTCAGGCTGCCCAAAAAGGAGGTGATCAATGAATAAATTAAGTATTATAACCAAAGGCATCATAAAGGAGAACCCCATTTTTGTGTTGGTGTTGGGTATGTGTCCAACCCTTGGAACCACGACATCTGCTTTTAACGGGTTGGGAATGGGACTGGCAACTACTTTTGTGCTCATGTTGTCAAACCTGGTTATATCATTGATCGCCGGATTGATACCGGCAAAGGTCAGGATCCCTTCTTTTATAGTTGTGATAGCTGTCTTTGTAACAGTGGTGCAATTGATCATGCAGGCTTATGTGCCTGCCCTGTACGAAACGCTTGGGTTGTTTATTCCGCTCATAGTAGTCAACTGTATTGTATTGGGACGAGCCGAGGCCTTTGCCAGCAAAAACAAGCCGTTGGATTCTTTCCTGGACGGAGTGGGGGCCGGAATTGGTTTTACACTGGGATTAACCATCCTGGGAGCCGTACGTGAGTTTCTGGGGTCGGGCGCTTTCTTCGGTTGGAAGATCTTGCCCGGAGATGCCATGCTGGTCTTTATTCTGGCACCCGGTGCCTTTATAGCGTTGGGTTATCTTATGGTCCTGTTCAACAAGATAAAAAAGGCATAATATTATGGAATACATTCTGATCATTATATCGGCAGTATTTGTCAACAATATTGTACTGAACCAGTTTCTGGGCGTATGTCCTTTTCTGGGTGTATCCAATAAAATATCTACTGCCGCAGGTATGAGTGCAGCGGTGGTCTTTGTAATGACACTGGCTACTCTGATCACTTATCTCATACAAAATTATGTTCTTGATCCACTGAATATAGGCTTTATGCAAACGGTCACTTTCATTTTGGTGATCGCTTCGCTTGTCCAGATGGTGGAGATCGTACTGAAAAAAATATCTCCCGCCCTGTACCAGGCTTTGGGAATTTTTCTTCCTTTGATCACTACCAACTGTGCCGTCTTGGGTGTTGCCATTATTGTGGTTACCAAGGAATTTACTTTTTCCGGAACGGCGGCCATGCTGAATTTGCCCCAGGCTCTTGTTTATGCTGCTTCCATGGCTTTAGGATTCGGCCTGGCCCTGATCATTTTTGCCGGGCTGCGTGAACATATGGATCTGGTAGGTGTCCCCAAACCATTCAAGGGCGTTCCCATAGCATTGATAACAGCCGGGATACTGGCATTGGCTTTCATGGGTTTTTCCGGAATTGTCTGATCCAAAAAACCGTGTATTATGGAGACTATTGAACAACTTGAAAAATTTGTAAAAACTGCTGAAGGATCCCGTGACCAGACAGCATGGTATAAATTAGGCGATCTTTACCGTAAAAATGAAAGATGGGGAGATGCGCTGAATGCTTATGCCAAATGTATGGAACTGGGGGCCTGTAATGCGGCCCGGGAGGCTTCGGATGCCATACACCGTATCCTGAATTTCAGGAATACGGATAGTATGAATCCTTGATCCGTGGCTAATTCATAAGAACAGTGAATCCGTAATCCATCAAACGGGCAGCATCGTTGTACCTTAACAGCGATGAAGGTGCTTTCATAACTACTGCGATGACTCTTTTATCTGCCAGTTTTGCTGTAGCTGTTATACAGAGACCTGCAGCAGAAGTATAGCCGGTTTTAAAACCGTCACATCCGTTATAGGCATAAGAACGCCCGGGTAATAATCCGTTTGTCGCCCAATAGGTCGTACCCCTGAAATTTGTACTGGTCAAAGATGTGAAATTTAAAATATCAGGAAATCTGATTATGAATTCACGTGTGAGAAGGGCCATGGACCGGGGAGATATTCCGTTCCCCGAAGACAGTCCGGAAGCATCCGTATAATGGGCGTTCAGGCCCAGCGAATCTGCATAGCGGTTCATGATGACCGCAAAATCCTGTTCCGATCCGCCGGACAGGAATTCTCCCAAAGCAACGGCACATGCATTGGCAGAAACCACGCATAAGGCCTTTATCATTTCATCTACCGAATAGGTAAGGGTTTCATTCAAAGGCACATTGGATTCTCCCGGATTTACCGAACGGGAAGCGGCATAAGTACTCACGGGAATTTGGGATTGCAGCGAAAGGTAGCCTTTTTCAATATGATCAAAAACTATGTACATGGTCATGACTTTTGTCATACTGGCCGGAACCAGCAGGAAATCGGGACTCTCCGAATACAATTCTGTCCCGGTGGAAGCATCTATAACTATGGCTCCCTGACAACTAAGGTTTAAAGAAACTCCCGGTTCACCCCCGGGAACGGGTTCGGGAATAATCTGTTTTCCGCAGGAAGCAAGCACCAGCAGAAGTATCCACAAACCCTTAAGAGGTAAAGTTTTCATGGATCCAAAGATATAAAATATAGCGTTATCTTTGTTGTATGAAAAAAATTGCCTGGATGCTTTTTTTAGGGATTATTTCATGCAGTGATCCTGAGTATTACGCCATAGAGGATATTAACACCGGATGGGAATTCCGGACCGAACAGACTCCAGGGGATATACAGGAAGTTTTTTTACCGCATACGCCGCGGCTTGAACCTTACATTGTCAATGACCAGTGGCAGGGAATATGCTGGTACAGGAAAAACATCAGGATCCCTAAAGGAAGACACGTCCTGATTCGTTTTGAGGGAGCCATGAATGTTGCCGAGGCGTGGGTCAACGAACATTATGCGGGTAAACATATGGGAGGCTTTCTTCCTTTTGTCATTGATGTGACAGCTGTGCTTAAAGAAAACGGAGACCGTTCTTCTTTTGCTGAACTGAAAATCCGACTGGATAACCACGACAATCCGGTGACCGGGCCCAAACCGCTGGAGCTACTGGATTTCAATATGTTCGGAGGACTATACAGGGAGGCCGGAATGATGGTCAGATCGTCTTTACACATTACTGATCCCATTCTGGAAAATGCGCCAGCCGGAGGGGGTGTCCTGGTCACGTATCCCGTCTTTTCTGAAGAAGCAGTTGTTATGAATGTAAAAACGCACATCCGTTATGCTCCTTTGAATGAAAAAGAACGGGAACAGCTGGTTTTTACCGTGCAACAGACCCTGATGTCCGGCGGCCGTGTTTGTGTGATGTCCCGGAAGGATTATACATTGAATAAAAACAGTTTCATTACGGCTGAAGACTCCCTGACTGTAAAGAGCCCTTCACTCTGGAGCCCGGACAATCCTTTCTGTTATGACCTGCTGACCGAGGTACTGACAACAGATAAAAAAGGAAAACAGGTGGTACTGGACAGCCGTAAGACCACTGTGGGTTTACGGCAGGTTGTATTTGAAGGGAAAGATCTGTATCTGAACGGCGAAAAAATATTTTTAAGGGGTGTTAACCGCCACCAGGAATATCCTTATGTAGGGTATGCGGTTCCGGGAAACGCACAATGGCGGGATGCCGTTAAGATCAAAGAAGCCGGTTTTGATCTGGTTCGGTTGTCTCACTATCCCCACTCACCGGAGTTTATGGAAGCCTGTAACCGATTGGGTTTATTTGTGTTGGATGCAATACCGGGCTGGCAGTATTTTTCGGAAGACTCTTTGTTCCAGGAACAGGTGATACAGACAGCACGGGATATGATACGCCGGGATCGCAACCATCCCTGTGTGCTGGCCTGGGAGGTATCCCTGAATGAGTCGTGGATGAGTGAAGATTTTATTGACAGGATCATTCTGGCTTCCCGCAACGAAATGCCTGTCCCCATCTATACCGCCGGCTGGCAGGAATACGGTTACGACATACTCTTGCAGGCCAGGCAGCATCGTTTAAGTCATTCCCTTGCCTTTACGCCCAAACCTTATATAGTTTCTGAATACGGAGATTGGGAATATTACGCCATGAACGCCGGTCTTTCACAGGAAAACTGGGAAAACCTGATGCCTCAGGAACGGTCCAGCCGCCAACTTAGGGAATACGGCCAAAAACGTTTGCTTCAGCAGGCCACCAATATCCAGGAAGCACACAACAGCAATTATGCGGTCAATGCCTGCGGGGATAATTACTGGGTGATGTTTGATTACAACAGGGGCTATGCAGACGATCTGGAAGCATCCGGTATCATGTCCGCAGAAAGGCTGCCAAAATTTTCATACCATTTTTTCCGTTCCCAACGATCTCCGGATAAACATCCCATGGTCCGTATTGCCGATCATTGGGAAGGAAAAGATACGCTAAACCCGGAAGTTCGGGTCTTCAGCAATGCCGATTATGTGGAATTGTGGCTCAATGGAGAGTTGCTGGAAGGAAGAAGCCCCGATGACGACGCATTGTCCGATAACCTGCCCTACCCACCATTTACTTTTAAAATTCCCCGATACCACGCAGGGTGGCTTAAAGCCTTAGCGTATCGCGGAGACCGGGTATGCTCAGCTGACAGCGTGCATACCCCGGGTAAACCCGTTAATGCCGAGTGGTGGACGGACACAGGTCCGGTGGCTCCTGCACCCAATGACCTGCTTTTTGTATATGCCCAGGCCGTTGACAACATGGGGAACCCCGTTCCTTCGGCCAGAGGTAACGTTTTATTTACACTGGAAGGAAAAAGTATGCGATTCATAGGAGAAGGCCCCGAAGGGATTCCAATGGAATCGGATCGTATAAGTGCCCCGTTGCGTGCCGGAACAGCATTTGTTTTATTGCGCATTTTACCTGATTGGAAAGGAGATAATCCGCAAATTTCCGTAACTTTGGAATTATGAAAACGAATATCAGAATATTATTCCTGGTTTTGGCAACCGGCTTTATGACTGCTTCATGCCAGGATTTGGGCAATACGTATACGTATTTATTCGGATCCCGTGCAGAGATTTCTTTTAGTGAAGTTACCGCTTCTACCACACCCGGTTTACGGGAGTTGGCCAACATGCTTTCCGAAAAAAGCAACGACATACAGAAAGATTTTCAATTTGACTGGATGGTAACCGGAGGCGGTAATACACAGGAACAAGCGTTGGATAATGCCGTTTCTGAAGCTATGGCAGGTTTCACTTCCAGTATTGTTAATTCGTTTCTATTGGAAATGAATGCTTTCCGTACCGAGTTTGATGACAAAAAACAGGAATTATCCGGACTGCTTTCACAGGAAACAGGATCGGTAAATTTCACGGTACGCCTGTATTTAACGGCAGAAAATGTTGTCACCTCCGTCTATGACGTACCCCTGGCCGTTTCAGAATCCTTTACATTCGAGTGTCGCGGGAAAAATGAAACGTATTAAAGAACGGGTAAAATGCTGATGATCCGAATGTCTTTAACCGGGCGGTCGGCCGGACCGGTTTCCGTTGCGGCGATCTTGTCTATGATATCCAATCCTTCGATGACTTCTCCAAAAACAGTATAATTGCCATCCAGTTGACGGCAGGCGGTTTCGTTGTGAACTATATAGAATTGGGAGCCTGAAGATGCTTTTTCCGGATTTACCGAATCGCCTGTTCTGGCAGCGGCAATCGCACCTTTTTTATGTACCAGTTCGGGTACGAATTCGGCAGGGATTGTATATCCGGGACTTCCTGAACCAAGACGTTGTCCTGGGGCAGCATCACGAGATTGCGGGTCGCCGCACTGGATCATAAATCCCTCAATAACCCTGTGGAACAGTATATTGTCGTAAAATTTTGCAGAAGCTAATTTTACAAAATTATCCCGGTGAAGCGGCGTGTCGCTGTAAAGGAGAATGGTCATTGTCCCTTCAGTGGTTTTCAATTCAAAAACAGGTTCCGGGGGAAGATCGGCAGGGTCAAAAGCCGGCGTTTTCATGGTTTGAGAAGGTTCATCACTTTTAACGGCAGCCTGGTCTTTTGCCTTTTTACCCGCGTTGTTGCAGGATCCCATAAATAATGCACTCATACAGATCAATAAAAAAATGGCGGTTTGTTTCATAAGACTAAGGTAGTGTTTTTTTTTTACATTTGTATATTATGAAAGTCAGGATAATCAACCGTTCCCGGTATCCTTTGCCGGAATATGCAACACCTTCCTCTGCCGGAATGGACCTGCGCGCAGATCTGCCGGAAACTATCGTGTTAAAACCCCTGGAAAGGACACTTGTTCCTACGGGTCTTTATATTGCCCTTCCTCCAGGCTACGAGGCTCAGGTAAGGCCCCGCAGTGGAATGGCCGTAAAAAAAGGACTCGGCATATTGAACAGTCCGGGGACTGTAGATGCCGATTACCGGGGAGAGATCAGGATCATCCTGGTAAACCTTTCCAATGTGCCGGTAGAGATCGAACCCGGTGAGCGGGTGGCACAAATGATTGTGGCTTCTCACGAAAGGGTTGAATGGGCGCCGGTCAAAGAACTGGAAAAAACCGAACGCGGAGAAGGAGGGTTCGGTTCTACGGGAAGAAAATAATGCAGGCATGAAGGAAAAGCTTTATTCGTTGTTTATAAAACACCCCGATGTTTGCACCGATACCAGGCAGATTCGTCCGGGTTGTCTTTTTTTCGCACTTCGCGGTGAACGTTTTGACGGGAATCTTTTTGCCCGCGAAGCACTTGGTAAAGGAGCCGCATACGCTGTTGTAGATAACTGTTCCGGTGATGATCCCCGGTTGATCAGGGTGCCGGACGTGTTGAATGCTTTGCAGCAGCTTTCTGTCACCCACAGGAAGTCGTTCAATATTCCCGTGATAGCCCTAACCGGATCCAACGGGAAGACCACCACCAAGGAACTGATCCATGCCGTACTAGCCACCCGTTACCGGGTATCGGCTACAAAAGGAAATCTAAATAACCACATAGGAGTGCCGTTGAGCCTTCTGGCAATGAACCGGGAAACACAAGCCGGGTTGTTTGAAATGGGAGCCAGTCATCCCGGAGAAATTGCTTTTCTTACGGAAATGGTCATGCCCAAGGCGGGTCTGATAACCAATATCTCGGGAGCGCATATGGAAGGATTTGAAACGATAGAAGGGGTCAAAAAATGCAAGGGTGCGTTGTACGATTACCTGGCATCTTCCGGGGGTATGGTGTTTTATAATGCAGACGATCCTGTATTATGCAACATGCTGGAGGAAAGGAATATTAAAGAAAAAGCAATAGCATACGGGAAGGACGTACAGGGGGTGAAAACGGAGATTTCCGAAGGTGTGCTTCAATTGAAGGTGGACGGGTACCCGTTGATCAAAACAAATCTGGCAGGGCATTACAACACGCCCAATGTTCTGGCGGCTTTGGCTGTAGGGAAATATTACGGGACCGACCCCTTGGAAACAGCTGGTGCTTTGACTTCTTATAAGCCATCAAATTATCGCTCTCAGTGGATACAGACATCCCGGAACAGGATCCTGGCCGATGCCTATAACGCCAACCCGGTAAGTATGATGGTATCACTGGAAAGTTTTTCTGCGGCCGAAGGAACCCGGAAATGTCTTGTTTTGGGTGATATGCTGGAATTGGGAGCAGACGCGCGCCGGGAACATCTGAAGGTTGTAGACCGGGTGGCAAAAATGAACACGGATAAAGTATACTGGGTAGGACCTTTGTTTTCAGAGGCGGTCAAAGAAAGAGGGGCGGAAGGTCTGTGCTTTCCTCATGTGGAAGCGTTGATCACGTACCTGGAAAATGACCCTCCTGAAGGATTGGTGATCCTGATCAAAGGATCCAACGGCATCCGTCTTACAAAACTTATTGCATCCGGAGTTTTTGGAAAGTAAGTTTTTTGCCTGACACAAAGAAACGCCACACAATACTTCCCCGGTACATAACCGGGCTGAGGGCCGGTTTTATTCCCTTCGCGCGTGACGTAAGACGGTACATCCTCCAGAAATGCAGGTGCGCTTTGTAAACGGACAGGGCAAAATTCCATTTCCCCTGGAAACAATAAGCCACAGCCGATAGATGATCCGCCAGTATACGTAGCAATAACACGGGGATCATTTCCCGTCTTCCCAGGTTCTTGTACATCATCAGCAGGTTATTCCTGTAATTCAGGTATAGTTTACGGGGAGAATCATTTGGAAGTGTGCCGCCTCCCACGTGCAAAATCTTTGACTGCGGAACAACACGTACTGAATAACCTGCCCAGTGGGCCCTCCAGCAAAAGTCGATCTCTTCCATATGCGCAAAAAAAAGATCGTCCAATCCACCAAGCCGGTGGTACAGATCGGAGCGGACAACCATACAGGTTCCGCTGGCCCAGAAGACTTGTGCCGGCTGTTCGTACTGGCCGTTATCTTTTTCTATGTATGTCAGGATCCTGCCGCGACAAAACGGAAATCCCAGCCGGTCAATATAACCCCCGCAGGCCCCGGCATATTCAAATGTATCTGGATGTGTCCGGGACAGGATTTTTGGCATGCAAACGCCACATTCAGGCATGCTGTCCATCATCCGGGCAAGGGGAGTCAGCCAGCCGGGTGTTACTTCCACATCGGAATTCAGAAGTATGTAATACGTTGCTTCTATTTGCTCCAAGGCACGGTTGTATCCCCCCGTGTACCCCAGATTGCTTTGAAAGACGATAACAGGAAGGTCCGGAAAATGTTCGGTAAGCCAGAGCACCGAACCGTCTGTAGAGCCGTTATCTGCCACATAGATCCGGGCCCAGGGTTCCGGAGTCCGCTCCAGCAACAGAGGCAGGAACTGTTCCAGGAAGTGTTTGCCGTTCCAGTTCAGGATTACTATGGCCACTTTCGGCTTCATAAGACAAATGTAAGTGTTTTTAGTAAATTCGCACCATGAAAAAAACGGTAGAATTGCTGGCTCCGGCCAAAGACCTGATGTGTGCCATTGAAGCCGTCAACCACGGGGCGGATGCTGTTTATATGGGGGCTGCCCGCTTTGGGGCACGTTCTTCTGCCGGGAATACAATAGAAGATGTGGGAAAGGCGGTCAGATATGCCCACCGTTACGGTGCATCTGTCTATATTACCCTGAATACATTGTTGTATGACCATGACTTTCAGATGCCCTTATTATTCAGGATATCAGGTTGTTGTACCTCAGAAAGCAACACGTTCTGCCTCCGGTTCCTATACATGCCAGTACACAAATGGACAATGCCACTTTGGAAAAAATCCTTTTCCTTGAAAAAGAAGGTTTTGACAGGGGAGATTGCGCGCATTATTGCCGTTTGTCTTACGATTTGGAAGATGCTTAGGGGAACGTGCTAATCAGGAACAAACACCTGTTGTCTCTCAAAGATATGGACCGTTCCGCCGTCTTACCCCAATTATTGGATATGGGGATGAATTCGTTGAAAATTGAGGGCCGGCTGAAAGGGGTGGATTACGTCAAAAACATAACGGCTTATTATCGCCGACTGCTGGATGCACTGGGAGGGCAAAAAACGTCCCTGGGTTCGTGTACCTTTTTCTTTACGCCTGATTCCCGGAAAACATTCCACAGGGACCGAACCGAATACCTTCCCGTCAACAGACGTTTCACGGAAGATGTCCATCAGTGGAATACGCCCAAATCAACGGGAGAATTGTTGGGCAAACCCGTTCGTGTTTTCAGGGACGGGTTTTAGATCGATTCCCGGATCCGCACAGGTGACGGACTTTGCTTTACACTTGAGGACGGGACTTTCACCGGTTTTTCCTGCTTTATCCCTGCATCAGCCATAGCTGCGGCAAGACGTCATGCCCTTACGCTTTTGGAAGAAAGATCCCGGCAGGATCTAATGACCGGCAGAATAACCGGAACAAAAGATCTTTCCGAGGAAGATCCGCTGAATATCCTGGAAAATGATTATCCCGGAAAAAAATTTATTACGGCAGCCACTCCGTTATCTGAAGACACCCCGCTGATGACTTGCCGTTACTGTCTGAAACAGGCTTTGGGCTATTGTTCGCCGGAACCCTTGTATTTAGTGAGAGGAAAGAAAAAATTCCCGGTTTATTTTGATTGTCAGGCTTGTCTTATGTTCGTGGGCAATGCGGTTTCCAGTAAACGGGCAAGTCCCCAGGCCAGAACAAAATAAATTACAGAGATCACTATCAAGGGGAAGAATGCATCAAATGTACGGCTCCGGATAAGATCGCTGGCTTTTGTAAGGTCTTGTACGGCAATATATCCTACAATGGAAGTGAGTTTGGTCAGAGCAATTAGTTCGCCTTTAAAAACAGGATAAACCCGTCGTATTGCCTGGGGAAGGACAATGTAAACAAAAGTGTGTATGCGGGAGAAACCCAGGGCAATTCCGGCTTCCGACTGCCCTTTAGGTACCGATTGAATGGAAGAGCGAAACATTTCCGATACATAGGCTCCAAAGATCAGGGAAAAAGTGATTACAGACACACTTACCCCGTTCATGCCGGTAGAAGCAAAAACCACATAATACATAAGCATCAGCATGACTACCTGTGGAATACCCCTGAAGAAGGCAATGTATATACGTGCTAAAAGATAGACTGCTCTCCACCGGCTCATGCGCATAAAACAAATTAAACCGCCTGTTAGTGTGCCTCCCAGGGCGGAAAGCAATGCTGTCAGCAAGGTGATCAAAAGCCCATCCAACAAAAGCATATACCGCTTATCCCTGATCAGGTTGTTGTAAAAACGCTGTCCGATGTTCTGCCGTGATTTTTCCGCTTTAACTGTGTCTTGGATACGGGTTTGCAGGGTGATCATTGACGACCATGTGGTCAGGTACGAGTCCGAGAAAGAAAATTTTTTGCTTCTTTCTTCGGTGACCATAATATAATTGATCATCATATCGATTTTCCCGGCAGACATTCCGGCCAGCATCCCGCTGAAATCGGAAATGACAAATTCGGGTTTTTTGTTCATCCGTGCGGCAAATCGCCGGGCCATTTCAACATCAAATCCGGCAGGGTGGTTATCCTGGTAAAAAGTAAACGGCACATCCATACATGTTGTGCCAATTCTTATTATTTCGTTGATTTTATTGGATTCCGGGAAATCCGGCATGGTCCCGTCGGTTCTTTCCAGCCACCGGTCCACCATTTGTGTATGTATTCCGTTTTGGATGAGTTCTTTTAGAAATTGATTGAATTTTGGACGCAACAGGGTGTCTTCCGGGCTAAATCCCACAGATACAGATGTGGAGGCGGCTTGTTCACTTAAAAAAGCCAGATCGGGTGATTCTTCCAGAATATAAAGGCATACAGGACGTGCCAGAAACACCACATCACAATCACGGTTCCTTAACAAAGCAATCAGGTCTGTTGTGTTAGTCAGGGGAATGATCCGGGCTTGGGGAAAATGTTCGCGGGCATAATTTTCCTGCCACGTAGCGATCAATACGCCAATGCGAATATCTTTATGGTTCAGATCTTCCAGGGAACGCAGTGGTTTTTGACCGTAAAGTGATATAGATGTGAGCGACACAAAAATCAGGCATGCAATTATTATAATACAACGTAACCGGTTTTTCATTTCAAAAAGAGACGTTTTTTTCAGGAGCTTTTTTGGCCGGGGAAAAACGGGACAACAATATGCCTCCCACAATAAGGACCAGGCCCGTTACCGTGGAGGGGAACACCGGTTCGCCCAATATGTAATGAATCAGGATCAGCGACAAAAACGGGAATATGTAGATCAGGGAACTGACTACAGCAGTGTTTCTGGCTAATTTCAGGGCTTTGAGCCATATAATAAAAGGGACTGCCATTTCAAAGATCCCGATATAAACGCCGGATAATATACTGCGAAGAGAAACCCCCGGGGGAATCAACTCTGAATCCTCCGCTCCGGCCAGGTGTTTTACGAGTAAGAACAAAACCAAATATACCCAGGCGAAAAGAAAGTTTAGAAAAAGAGATATGTCATCCGGCAATTTGTTTTTCATGTTGAACAGAAAATACACAGCCCACAGAAAGGCACTACCCATAGCCAGAACGACACCCCAGGGATTTTTAATATGCAGGCCTTCCCGGAACAACGCCAGCGGATCACCCTGTATGGCTATAAACAAAGCTCCGGCAAAACTGACAAACATAGCCAGAATACCCATCCATCCGATTTTTTGTCCCAGAACGGGTATGGACAGTAAAACCAACACAAGGGGCCAGATCATGTTGAGTGCCTGTGCCACCTGTGCAGGCAACATGCTATAGGCTTTGAACAGGATCAGGTAGTAGAGAAAAGGATTGATAAAACCCAACAGGGCTGCTCTTGGCAGGGTTTTCAGCGGAATGGAAAAAAGATCGCCACGTTTTCCCGCTGCCATCAGAAGCAGGAATAACATGGCGATAGCCGATGTGGTGGCAATGAAAAGCAATACGGCAGGTGTCAGATCGGCAAGCGCCCATTTGAAAGCGGTGGCTACGGTAGCCCAGCATGCTATGGCAATGGCGGCATAAAAGCCGGCTGACCTGCGTAATTTATCTGCTATTTTGCTACCCGTTCCAACCATTTAACCATAGACAGCATAGTAATCATAGATATGAGACATACTACGACAAATACGGTCCAGGTTGCCCATAAAGGAATATGGGAATACATCAAACCTCCAATAAACAACAACTGGTTCCCGACAGCAGTGGCCGCAAGCCATCCTCCCTGCATCAATCCCTGCATATGTGGCGGGGCAACCTTGGACACAAACGAAAGACCGAGCGGGCTGATAAACAACTCGGCGACGGTCAACACAAAATACGTGGATATAAGGATGAAGGGCCCTACTTTGGCGGATTGCTCCAGCCCTCCGGCTGCTTTTACGTCACTTAAAAGCGGAAGGTTGACGGAAGCAATGGTCATGATCATGTATGCGGCTGCAGCAATTCCCATACCGATGGCGATCTTTTTAGGGGTTGAGGGTTCTATTCCTTTTTTGTTCAGCCAGGAGAAGAACGGTACAATCAAAAAGGTCAGTAATACAACAAACAAAGGATTAACGGACTGGAACATTTCTGCACCTACAATGCGCGTAAATCCAAGATCAATATCGATCATGCTCAGATCTGTATAGTCCCTGGCAAAGAATGTCAGCGAAAGGCCGTTCTGGTGAAAAGAGAACCAGAAAAAGATCACGACTCCGAAGACGGCAAACAAAGCCAACAGGCGGCGTTTAACCTCGGCAACGTCCATTTTGGTGACCTTGGGAGCAGGATTGTCATCGGTAGCAATGCCCTCTTTCTTGACGTCCGGCAACCTGTTCCTGGTTGCAAGAAAAATAACCAGCGAAATGGCCATAGCTATAATGGCAACGAAGAACGCATAATGGAAACCGGTACTAAATACATCCAGGTACCTGTCGGCAAATGCAGCCAGATCGGTAATAGGACCCTGATTGGCCTCGGCAGCGGTAAGGGAGAATTTCTCCAAAGCCTCACCGGTCATTCCACCTGCACGGAATTGATGGCACAGGGCGGGTAATTCGGCATTGTATACCAGGTTGTGTGATTGCAGCCACCAGTTTCTTACGGCGATGGCAAAGAACGGGGCAAAAATGGCTCCGATGTTGATGAACATGTAGAAGAGCTGGAATCCGGTGTCGCGTTTTTCGGAGTACTTGGGATTATCATACATTTGTCCCACTACGGCCTGCAGATTCCCTTTGAACAAACCGTTTCCGAAAGCGATGGTAAACAGACCAATACAGGTAATGGTCAGGTAAAGTGCCAGGTTTGGGACAGGTGTCGGTGTGGGAAACCCAACGATCAGATATCCTACAGCCATCATGACAATACCTGTAAGAATGGTTCCCTTGTAATTTTTTGTTCTATCGGCAATAATACCTCCTACCAGTGCCAACACATAGATAAGGGCATAAAAAATGGCGTAAATAACTCCGGTCGTTGTTTCATTCAGGCCGAATTTTGCCGATATAAACAGAGACAGGATTGCCATCATGGTATAAAAACCGAAGCGTTCGCCCATATTGGCGAGTGCAGCGGCAATCAATCCTTTGGGTTGTCCTTTGAACATAAGTGGTTATATTTTTTTGGTTTATACCCGGCAAAAATACAATAAATTTGGTAACTTTGTTCGCTTATGAAGGCCATATTTTCGCGGATTTGTTTTTTAGTCGTTTACACGATCATCTGCCTGTTCAGTTTGTTACCCCTGCCCCTTTTGTACGGCCTTTCGTTCATTTTTGTGGTATTGCCGTTGAGTATAGCAGGTTATCGCAAAACGGTCGTGACAATAAATATGGCCCGTTCTTTTCCTGACAAATCCTACGGGGAAATACAACGAATGGTCAGGGATTTTTACCGTTACCTGGGAAGGTTGTTTGCCGAGTCCATCTGGCTGTTTACCGCGTCGGGAAAAAGCGTGATGAAGCGTTTTTCCATTAAAAACTGCCGGGTATTGGAAAGCCTGCGGGAAAAAGAAAAAAGCGTTGTGGTCATGCTTCCTCACATGGGAAACTGGGAGTTTTTAAGGGCTTGCAGCTGTCCGGAGCAGAAAACCGTATGCGGGTATGATGTACGACAGCTTCATATGGTTTACCAGCGAGTTAATTCTCCCTTGTTTGACAGATTGATGTACACCCTGCGCAACAGGTATAAAACGGGCTGGAAGATCCTGGAAAGCAGAAAAGTAGCCCGCTATATGGCTAGTCACCGGGAAGTCCCGGGAATATATGCCATGATCTCTGATCAGTGTCCCGGCCCTACCGGAAAAAGTGTTTCCGGAATGTTTTTGAATCAGCCAACTCTTATGATTGAAGGTCCTGAGGCTCTGGCACGAAAATTTGGTTTTGCCGTAGTATACGGGGTCTTGAAGCAAACCGGGAAAGGCCGGTATTCCATACAGTTTTCGCTTATCACGGAAAATGCGGCTGAAACGGAAGAAGGGGAGATTAGTAAGAAATTTGCCGGATTACTGGAAAAGGATATTGAACGAACCCCTCACCTGTGGCTATGGAGTCACAAACGATGGAAAAGGGTTCCTTCATCAAGGGCTTGATATTTGCACTAGACTTAAAAAATTAGGATATGAAAAAACTGATGATCTTATTACTGGCATTAAGTCTATGGATACCCATCCAGGGACAGCCGGTGCCGGAAGGGCAACAGATACCCCAGGGGGCTGTTGTTTACAGTCTTCCCAGGACATGTATAAGAATAGTGGCTGAAGCACACTATACACAGTTTGTTCCCGGCCCCTATGCCCGTTATGCCAGGAAATTCCTGGGAATAGATGCCGGGCAGAACAGGACGACTACCTACGAGCTGTCGCGCATTGAAATGACTCCTATGCTGGAAACCGATCCGCATCAGCTTTATATGGCGCAAATGACCAAAGAGAATCCGGAACCCTGGTTTTTACAGCTGACCTCCCAGGGGCTTGTCCTGCTTTCCGATGCTTATCGGGCCAAAGAAACCAAATGGAGATTTCCTGCCCCGGACGGACCTGAAGATGTATCAGATGCCGGGATCATTGAAAACCTGAAGGAAGAACGCACAACTTTGTACCGGTCGCAGGTAGAAGGTCGGGAAGTGTATGCCATACCCGTTCAACAAACACAATTGGTAGAGAAAACGTTGGAACAGAGAGCCGAGGAAGCGGCACGGAAAATATTCCGTTTGCGGGACATGCGCTATGCCATCATAACCGGTGATACGGATGCCATATACAGCGGAGAGGCCATGGGTGCAGCCGTTGAGGAAATGAGGCGTATGGAAGAAGAATACCTGAGGCTTTTTTTGGGAGAAACAACCACCGGCAAAACACATATCTCAACGGATGTGCTTCCCGATCTGGAGCGGACCCGTTACGTTGCATTCCGTTTTTCTGAAACAGAAGGATTATTGCCTGCAGACAATGTGGGTGGACGGCCCATTGTTCTGGAAATGGATGTCACGGGAGAGGAGCCGTTCCCAGGGATAATTACAGATGAAACCAGGATGCGTTCGGGAACGAGGCTTTTTTACCGTCAACCGGTCATCACGCTGGTACGTTTGTCAGACGGTCAGAGAGAATTGTTGCAGGCACGGATCCCTGTTTATCAGAAAGGTCCTGTATTGAATTTTATTATTAATTAAAACATATTTTATGGACATTATCGATCTCAAACCACAAAGAGTCTGGAAACATTTTTATTCATTGACCCGTATACCGCGACCTTCTAAAAAAGAGGAAAAGATTCGTGCTTTTCTGGCAGAATACGGAAAAAAACTAGGGTTGGAAACCATTGTAGACGAAATAGGGAATGTCATTATCCGTAAGCCGGCCACTCAGGGAATGGAAAACCGCAAGGGAATCATTCTGCAGGCACATATGGATATGGTCCCTCAAAAAAATAAAGCCACCCGGCATGATTTTGAAAAAGATCCCATTATTCCCCGCATAGAAGGGGAATGGGTATATGCCACAGGGACTACACTGGGAGCCGATAACGGTATGGGTGTTGCTGCTGCAATGGCCGTTCTGGAAGCCGGTGATATGGAACATGGTCCCGTGGAGGTGCTGATCACAACAGACGAAGAAACCGGTATGACAGGTGCTAGAGGGCTTAAACCCGGCGTGCTCAAAGGCGATATTTTGCTGAACCTGGATTCGGAAGATGAAGGGGAACTGTACGTGGGTTGTGCAGGAGGAGAAGACGGCTCGTTTGAAATGGAATACAAACCCGGACCCGTTCCCGCCGGTTGGAAAGCAGCGCACATTAATGTTACAGGACTGAAAGGAGGACATTCCGGAATGGATATCATTCTGGGCCGCGGGAATGCCAACAAGATCATGGTTCGCATTCTTTACCATTTAATGGAAAAATCAGGTATTGTCATTACTTCTGTTGAAGGGGGAAATCTGCGTAATGCCATACCCAGGGAAGCAGATGCAGTCATTTGTTACGATCCGGCAAACAAAGACCGGGTTAAGTTACTTACAGACGAAATGGCCGACATCATAGCAACGGAATTAAAACTGGTGGATCCCGGTCTGAAAGTCACCCTGGCAGCCTGTGACACACCTACTGAAATTGTTCCACGGGACGTAGCCTTAAAGACTATTCGTGCCGTGTATGCAGCCCCCAACGGAGTATGGGCCATGAGTAACTCTATGCCCGGATTGGTGGAAACATCTTCCAACATGGCAATTTTTAAAGCGAAAGAAGGACATATAGCCGTACATTGTCTGATCCGCAGTTTAGTAGACACGGCTAAAGAAGATATGGGAACGGCATTGGCCTGTTCCTTTACCAATATTGGAGCACGCGCCACTTTTTCAGGTTCTTACCCGGGGTGGAAACCCAACATGGATTCCCCCATATTGCAGGTTATGCTTGACACCTACAAAAGTATGTTCGGTCAGGAGGCAAAGGTAAAAGCCATTCATGCAGGGCTGGAATGCGGCATACTGGGAGGTACTTATCCCCATTGGGACATGATCTCATTCGGACCCACACTCCGCTCTCCCCATTCACCCGATGAACGATGTCTGATTCCTACTGTACAGAAATTCTGGGATTTGCTGGTGGAAACACTTAAAAATGCCCCCGTAAAATAAGAGGGCGTAGAATACCTAAAAAAAAAAATTTGCCGGGCTGCAGGAATTTCCTATCTTTGCAGCCCTTTTACAATTAAAATAATAAACAATCACTATGTTAAAACAGTACGAAACCGTTTTCATTTTAACTCCCGTTTTGTCTGAAGTTCAGATGAAGGAAGCGGTTGCCAAATTTCGTGATCTGATAGTAGCCAATCAGGGCGAGATCGTTTACGAAGAGGATTGGGGGCTGAAAAAGCTGGCGTACCCCATCCAGAAAAAAACCACAGGTTTTTACCACTTATTAGGATTTAAAGCGGACCCTGATTTCATTGCAAAACTGGAACTCCAGTACCGCAGGGATGAGCGCGTGATCCGGTACCTGACTTTCGCTATGGACAAACATGCCATCGCGTATGCTGAAAAAAAACACGGCCTTGCTAAGGAAACAGTTCCCGTAAAGGAAGAAAAACCGGCTCCCATACCCAAGAAACCGGTCGTGGAAGATGAACTTGATTTTGAAGAGGAGGAATAGACTATGGCAAACAATAATGAAATTCGTTTTCTGAACCCTCCTACAGTTGAGGTAAAAAAGAAAAAATACTGCCGTTTCAAAAAAGCAGGTATCAAATATATTGATTACAAAGATCCAGAATTCCTGAAACGGTTCTTGAACGAACAAGGTAAGATACTGCCCCGCAGGCTTACCGGTACATCCCTGAAATACCAGCGTAAAGTGGCTCAGGCCGTAAAACGTGCCCGTCATCTGGCTTTATTGCCCTACGTTACCGATTTACTAAAATAAGGAGGAAAGAGGTCATGGAAATTATTTTGAAGCAAGATGTGGTCAATCTGGGACATAAAGATGATATCGTAAGTGTCCGCAACGGATATGCCACCAACTACCTTATACCCAAAGGTATGGCTACAATGGCAACTCCCTCTGCAAAGAAAATGCATGAGGAGAATATGCGCCAGCGTGCCCATAAAGAAACAAAAATTCGTGAAGACGCCCAGGCTTTAGCCTCCAAACTGGCAGAGATTCAGGTCAAGGTAACCACAAAAGTGAGCAGCAAAGGAAAAGTTTTTGGCTCTGTCAACAACATTCAGGTTGCAGAAGCTTTGGCAGCACAGGGGCTGGAAGTAGACAGACGCAATATTTCGTTCCCCGGCGGAGATGCCCTTAAAGAAGTGGGTATCCATGATGCCCTGATTAAGATCTACCGCGATATCACAGCTACCGTAAAGGTAGAAGTGACAGGAGAAGAATAATTTGGATTTTGAGTTGAGAAGAAACCCGGTCAAACCGGGTTTTTTTGTATCTTTACAGATTAAATTTTATATAGATGAAACAGGATATAGCTCTTTTTGATCTTATCAGAAAGGAAGAAAACCGTCAGGCAAACGGAATTGAGTTAATTGCTTCCGAAAATTTTGTAAGCCCCCAGGTCTTAAAAGCCATGGGGTCCGTACTGACGAACAAATATGCGGAAGGATACCCCGGTGCAAGGTATTACGGGGGATGCGAAGTCGTGGATAAATCCGAACAGTTGTGCATAGACAGGATCTGTGAATTGTTCGGGGCCGAGTATGCCAATGTGCAACCTCATTCGGGAGCGCAGGCAAATATGGCAGTATTCCTGGCCTGTCTCCAACCCGGAGATACGTTTATGGGACTTGATCTGGCACACGGCGGACACCTGACGCACGGATCACCCGTTAATTTTTCAGGGATCCTTTATAATCCTGTCGCCTATAAGCTCGACCCGCATACCGGTTTGATAGATTATGATGATATGGAACGGCTTGCGTTGGAGCATAAGCCAAAAATGATCATAGGCGGAGGATCTGCTTATTCCAGGGAATGGGATTACAAACGGATGCGTGAAACAGCTGATAAGGTGGGAGCTATTTTTATGGTGGATATGGCTCATCCGGCCGGCCTGATAGCCGCCGGACTGCTGGAGAACCCCTTAAAATACGCGCATATAGTTACATCTACAACCCATAAAACCTTGCGGGGGCCACGCGGCGGTATCGTTTTGATAGGAAAAGACTTTGAAAATCCATGGGGAATTACAACCCCAAAAGGCGAGATCAAGAAAATGTCCGCCATGATCAATTCCAGTGTTTTCCCTGGCGTTCAGGGAGGTCCCCTGGAACATGTGATAGCCGGCAAAGCCGTAGCTTTCTTTGAAGCCCTGCAGCCTGAATTCAGGGAATATCAGATACAGGTACAAAAGAATGCCCAGGCATTGGGTGCCGCATTTACCAAAAAGAATTACACCATTGTATCCGGAGGAACCGACAATCACCTGTTGTTGATCGATCTTCGTTCCAAATTTCCCAATCTGACAGGAAAGGAAGCCGAGAACACCCTGGTGAAGGCGGATATTACAGTAAACAAGAACATGGTTCCGTACGATTCCCGTTCACCCTTTAAAACTTCGGGTATCCGGGTAGGTTCGCCCGCCGTGACCACACGCGGATTAAAGGAACACGACATGGAAACCATTGTAAACCTGATAGATGAAGTGTTGTCCCACGTAGATGACCAGACTGTTATAGAACGTGTTAAAAAACGCGTTAAAGAATTAATGGGCGGGTTACCCTTATACGCCTGGTAAACAAAATAATCATGAAAATCAAATTTACTGTTGTCCTGATTGCAGCAACCATACTGTTGCCGTCAGGGATTGTTGCACAAACCGTTCAACGCGGAATTGTTGAAGCCGTCATCGGTTCAGATTTGAACAGTGTTTTGCCTGATGATGTAGTCTATATGTATCCCGAATTCCAGAAGGGAACTATTTTATTTTCTGACCGGAGCACTTCTGAAGGAACGGTCAATTTGTATCTTATAGGATCCCATGTTCATTTTATCACCCCCGGCGGCGATACGCTGGTGATGAAAGACCAGGATGCCGCCCGTATACTCTCAATAGGAAAGGACACCTACATACGTCATGATAAATCATGGATAAGACTACTATCTGTCATGGGGTCTATAGCTATAGGTATTCGTTCATCTGTTAATATTGAACAAACACAAAAGATTGGTGCTTACGGTATGGCAGATGCAACATCATCTATTTCCAACATTTCTGCTTTGTATGATGTTCCCGGATCCTCGGCCCAGACCGTTTATTTGAAAAGCTTACGGGGCATTCCATATACCGTAACTCATGAGGCACTGCTTTATGACGGAAACAAGCTTTACATTGCCGGCAAAAGAAATTTCGGAAAATTGTTTCCCGGTAAAAAAGATCTGGCAAATAAATATATCAAAGACAACAAACTTGATCTTAACAAAGCGCAGGATGCCCTTCAGTTATTCAACTTCCTGAGTCTCTGATTTTTTTTGTTCAAGAATAGTGGTGATTCTCCTGCGATTTGGCGGAATGCGTTGCCTGACGCGGGTAGGCTGCGGTTCTTCCTGTTGACGGATTTCCTCCCCGGGTTTTGTGGTGGTACTGTCCATTAAGGACTCTAAAGGCAGGAACGGGTTTATTCTGTTTTCCATTTCCCTGCGATTCAATTCTTTAACGGCATCTATGGTCACTCCGCTGCGCAGTGTTGACGGAAGGGCATGTACACTTGGAAAATATTTAAGGGTGTAAGGGAACAGCGGCGGTTGATAAATATTTTCCGTTTGCAAAGGAGATTCCCTTATGTTTCTTTCGGTAATGCTGTACCTGTCCACGGGTCTTTCCGAAGCTCTCCAGTTGAAATCCGACAAACGTTCCTGTTCTTTTTTCAGGTCATAAAGCGGTATCATGTCGCTTTTTACCGATTTGATGTAAGTGATGCGCTCTGCCCTTCTTTCTTTCAGCATTACATTCATTTCTTCACATTCTTTAATGTTAAGCGATGTAATGAGACTGTCTTCAGGGATATAGAAAAGTGCTTTGACGTTTTTCAGGGCATCAAACCGGAAAATATCGTTGTCCCTTATGTGGGCCTGCATCATTTCCCCCTTGATCTGGTGAAAAAATATTTCTTCTTCCTGCGATATGAGAAACGATTCCGACAAAAGGTCGACCCGGTACAGGGAATCCCTGCTAAAGCGTAAAAAGATACTGTCTGCACTCAACTGGCTTTCCTGATTCCATATTACAGGTTTTCCGTATTGCCTTAATACAGAGTCTATACTATTGAATACCAATGAATCACAGACTGATTGCAGGTCGCTTCTATAGACTTTGACGTTGTTGTATCCATATAAAAAATGTACCTCCATGGTATTGAACAAACTGTCCCCTTCCTGACGTACGCAGGCAAGATACAAACTGTCTGCTTTGTTGAGGTTTATTTGTATATCCAGTAAATCTGCCCGGATCATTTTTTCAGTCAGCTCATTTTCGGGATCCGGCAGCGTATCTTTCTTTACGTCGGCAAGCGCCCCGGAATTCACGAGTGTATCGGCGGCTGCCAGTGCAATGGCAGTTGCCAGTGTGTCGGCAGCAGTAAGGGTGTCCATGGAAGACAGGGTATCAATAGGGGATCCGGGTTTCGGACGAACGGGGATTTCCCGGCGTTCAAACGCACGGCTTCTGTCCAGGGAATCCATTTGCCCAATGGTGGTGGTGAAGACACGGAGGGTATCGGCGCCCAGGAATAACGAATCCGTACGGTTTGTTTCCGGATCTGTTTCACAGGCAATAAAGACAGGGTTTTCCGTTACCTGAACCCAGTCGGGTTCACGTCGGAAATCCAGGCGGTCTCCCAGGACCAGGATTTGCTGGGTAGTATCCCGAACCTGTACGTTTTTAAGTAATGTTCCGGAATTGTTCAGGCGGTCGTAATGAACGTCGTCTGCATTGATCTCCTGCTCCCCGGTTTGAATAAAGACATCTTCCAGAAAATGAAAAAGCTCCTTTTCCCTTTCGTAAGTTCCTTCGCAGCAGGTCAGAAACCCGTCGGTGTGCCATGCCTGCACATTTCCCCAATACTCGGCAAGGTTCAGATCGGTATGGTAATACAGGGAATCGGCTTTGATTTTGAGAGTATCTGTCCCCATTTCCACGTGCTCATACAGGCAAAACAGCTTTTCTTTGGAATAATAGTAACCCCGGCGACTTTCCAGCAGGGTTCCTTCTTTATCGACTATGCTTCCTCCATGAAAAAAATACCCGATACTATCCTTTGTGTTGAAATTCAGGTATTGTGTACGAAGTCGGTTTTCGTCCTTGTCTATGAGTTCGACCACCCTTCCGCGGACTTCTGCCGTATTGAGATCTCCCAGGTAATGAATGGTTTCCCCCGTAAGGCGGGTTCCTTCCTGAATGACCTGGACATTTCCAACGGCATGAATCACGTTCTGTTGGGTATTCCAGATGGCCGTGTCGCAGAGAATAAATGTATCGTTATGGAGAAAACGGGCCGGACCTGTCACTTTCCGGTAACTGACCCCGAACAACTCGTACATTTCAGCCATCTGTGCACTGATAAGGTGCACTTTGTTGTCTTCCGGCCGCTCCTGATCTGCGGATTGTCCCGGAAGGCGATGACTGGCTGTTATCAATCCCGTAATGGATACGAGAAACAACAGAATCCGGTGTCTTTTCATTATTTGATCCAACCGTCCCGTTTGAAAGTACAATCCCTGAACAGGGGATCGATACGGATATATGTGGTTTGTTGTTTTTCTTTAATGAAGTTCTCTATGGCGTCCATACGTTGTTTGTTTTCGGCCATATTCTGAATTACATTGTAATCATCTTCCAAATTAGCCGTATGAGAAGGAATGATCTTATCCAGACGGATGATCTTGTAGATAACGTTACCTTCCCGTCCCTCGTTGTCCCGGCTTTCAAAAGCACTGGAAATGTCTCCTTCTTTTATGTCCTTAAGCACATTATAGTCACTGGTCTTAAGCTGGTCTTTTTCAAAAAGCATGGATCCGGTATTTTCATCGGCCATCCGACCCCCGTTAAGCCGGGAAGAAGGGTCTTCCGAGTAAAGTACAGCCGCTCTTTCAAAAGTGATGCTGTCCGCCTTTATGGCATTGCCTAAGCTGTCAAGGCGGTCCAGGCTGGCAATCCTGTCCGAGCTCAGAACGTCGGGTTTCAGAAGTATGTGCCGTGCATTAAACATATCCCCTTCGCGCTCGATCAACTGGATAAGATGAAAGCCGTCGGGTGTTTCTACGATCTGAGAGACTTGTCCTTCTTTTAATATAATGGCGGCATCCCCGAATGCCGGCCAGTACATCTGTTTGGCAGCCATGCCCAGCTCTCCGCCACGACGGGCCGAGTAGGGGTCCTGAGAATACAAAGTGGCCAGTGTGCTGAAACGTTCTCCGTTCAGGATCCTTTCCCTGAATTCAAGAAGTCGTTCCTTGACCATCAGGATGGCTTCCTCTTTTGGGGGATATAGCACTATCTGGCTCAACTGATATTGTATGGGAATGATGGGAAGGCTGTCCTTTGGGGTGTTTTGGTAGAAATCTTCAATGTCCTTGGGAGTAAGAGGTGGTACGCTTTCTGTAATAGTAGATTGCATATCCCTCGTAAGGCTTTGTTCACGGAATAATTCCCTCCATTCCTGTTTAAGTCTGAATATAGGTTTATGGAAGTATTCTTCGGTTGCTTTTTCCCCTCCCAGGCGTGTTTTAATATCCTGCAGCCTGTTTTCCAGTTCAAGCTCCACGTATTCTTCGTTCACGGTTAGGCTGTCCAAACGGGCCTGACTTAGCATGAGCTTGGAAACCAACATGTTCTCCAATATTTCACAACGGATGTTCTTGTCAGAGATAATCCCTTGCATGATCTGCATCTGTACTTCTTCTTCGATGGTCGAAAGCTGGATCATTTCATTTCCAACCAGGGCAATAACTTTATCCACCAGGCCGTTGCCGTATTTTTGTCCAAAAGCCGAACCTGCGGTCAACAGAAGAACCAAAATACTTATTGCAGATTTTCTAATCTTCATCCTTTTCGTAGATTTTTATTATTTGTTTGTTCCAACCCTCTTTCAGTACCCGGGTCTCGAGGTCTTTTAACAGTTGCTGCTTTCTTTTACTGATAATGATCTGGCGTATATTCGCCCGGATGTGTTCCATGGGGGCTGGATTTCCGGCCGGAGCAAATTCACTTACCGATACCAGGTATGCATACAAACTATCCCTGGTGTCTATGTATCCGGCAGGTTTGAGCGCCTGCATTACCGTTTCCTTTCCAACGGGCAAATCTTGTGCCAATTCCCCGGCTGATATCCATCTGCCTTCATAATCGGTATAGATTTCGGCAGAACTTTCACAGAGCCGGTCCAGTTGGGCAAGATCTTCCAGTGTGGTGGAACGGTAAATATTGCGTACCATAGGAAGGTAAGGTGAGTGCAGCCGCATACGAATAAGCCTGATCCTGACCAGGGGTTCGTCCAGTAGGAAAAGTTCGCGGTTGTCTGTGTAGTAGGATTGGATCTCGTCCGTTTTTATAAGGGTGTCAATGCGTTCTTCGACGTATTTTTTCTGATACCGGAAAACCAGCAGGGATTTCCGGTAATCCGCCAGTTCCTGCTCCACGTCTTTTTCTTCTTTAGACAGCTCTTCTTCCGCTTTTTTCAGGAGCAGATTGTCGATAGCCCAGAGGTCTATATAATGGTTTACCATATTCTGGGAATCCCGGGAAGAGTGTGCTTCCTGCAGGAACCTTTCCACGTCTTTTTTGTAAAGAATTTCTTTGCCTATCTGGGCCATGCGTTCCGGTTCATTGCCAAACCAGCGTCTCAGGTGCTGGCAGGAGGTCAGGGTGATAAGACAGAGTGCTATGTAAGCCCATTTTTTCATGACAGGAAAAATTAACGGGAATAATTGGGTGCTTCACGCGTAATGGTTACGTCGTGAGGATGGTTTTCAATGACACCGGCAGAAGTAATTCTCACAAATTCCGCCTTTTTCAGGGAAGCCAGGTCGGGTGTTCCGCAATAACCCATCCCGGCCCGTAAGCCACCGGTCATCTGGTAAAAAACTTCACTTAGGGTCCCTTTGTAAGGTACCTGGGCCACAATTCCTTCCGGAACTAATTTTTTGACATCTTCTTCCATATCCTGGAAATAGCGGTCTTTTGATCCCTGCTGCATGGCTTCCAGCGAACCCATGCCGCGATAACTTTTGAACTTTCTGCCGTTCAGAATTATGGTTTCACCCGGGGATTCTTCCACTCCGGCAAAGAGGGATCCTGCCATGACCGTATCTGCTCCGGCTGCCAGGGCTTTTACCATGTCCCCCGAGTACCTTATCCCTCCGTCGGCAATGACCGGGACGCCTTTTTCTCTTAGTGCCACGTAGGCTTGCATAATGGCCGATAACTGGGGCACGCCCACTCCGGCAACGACCCGCGTGGTACAGATGGATCCCGGTCCGATGCCGACTTTTACGGCGTCGGCGCCGGCCTCGGCAAGGGCCAATGCTCCGGATGCGGTAGCCACGTTCCCCGCTACAATATCCAAATGCGGGAAGGCCTGTTTTGCCTTTCGTACCGTCTCCAGCACTCCGGCAGAATGTCCGTGTGCTGTATCGATAACAACTGCATCAATATCTACAGTAAGTAATTTCTCGATCTTTTCCAGTGTATCGGCTTTTACCCCGACAGCGGCAGCGGTGCGAAGCCGTCCCTTACTGTCCTTACTGGCCCCCGGGTTGTCTTTGATCTTGGTGATGTCTTTAAAGGTAAGCAAACCAATAAGTTTAAAACTCTTGTCCACTACCGGAAGTTTTTCAATCTTATAGATCTTGAGAAGTTCTGTGGCACTACCCAGGTCGGCTCCGTCGTGAATGGTGATCAGGTTTTCTTTGGTCATGATATCCCTGATGGGTGTCCCCAGATTTTCTACAAATCGCAGATCCCGGTTGGTAATGATCCCTATAAGATGGTGTTTATCATCTACAACGGGTATGCCCCCTATATGATTGTCTGTCATTAACTTCAGGGCGTCTCCTACGCAGGCATCCGGTGAGATCACGATGGGGTCGTAGATCATTCCGCTTTCCGACCGTTTGACTTTGCGTACGTGTTCCATTTGTTGTTCTATGGACATGTTCTTATGTATTACTCCTATTCCGCCTTCCCGGGCAATGGCAATGGCCAGGGACGAGTCGGTAACCGTGTCCATGGCCGATGACACGATAGGCGCACTTAAAATTATATTCCTTGAAAAGCGCGTGGTAAGGTCTACGTCACGCGGAAGTACGGAGGAGGCGGCCGGAAGAAGAAGAACGTCATCAAAAGTGAGTCCTTCATAAATAATACGATTGCTGAAAGATTTCATGACCGGTGATTTTATCCTGCAAATATAAAGAAAACGAGGGATTATGTATTATCTTTGTACATATGAAGAAATGGAAAGTCGGATTGCTTGCCAGGGTTGCCATTGCCATTGTACTGGGCATCCTGTCCGGTTTGTTTTTTCCCGTTTGGGCACAGCGTATTTTTCTGACGTTCAATGATCTGTTCAGTTCTTTCCTGGATTTTATAGTACCGTTGATAATTCTGGGGCTTATAGCTCCCGGGATCGCCGAATTGGGAAAGGGTGCGGGCAAAATGCTGGGCACTACACTGGGTCTTGCTTACGGATCCACGTTGTTGAGCGGATTCTTTGCTTATTTCACATGTAGGGCGGTATACCCGATCTTGTTAAACAGTAACGGAAACGCCTTGAGCATGGCTTCTGATGCAACAGCCGGGCTGACAGAAAGTGTTGAAAAACTTGTCCCTTACTTTTCACTCGACTTTCCGCCTCTGTTCAGCGTCATGTCTGCCCTGGTCTTTGCCTTTGTCCTGGGGCTGGGTCTTACCGTTATCCGGAACGGAGAGGCGCTCAGAAATGTACTTAACGGGTTCAGGGAAGTGGTGAATAAAACCATTTCCGGGGTGATCATCCCGTTGTTGCCTTTGTTCGTATACGGCATTTTCCTGAAAATGGCCGCCGAAGGACAGGTTCAGCAGGTATTGGGTGTCTTTCTGAAGATCATTGTACTGATCTTCGCTATGACCGTTATCCTGTTGCTGTTCCAATTCATAGTGGCGGGACTGATCGCAAGGAAAAATCCTTTCCTCCTGTTAAAGACCATGTTAACGGCCTACGTGACTGCTTTGGGAACGCAGTCTTCCGCCGCGACCATTCCCGTTACCCTCCGGCAGGCGGTCAAATGCGGGGTGGATCCCAGGGTGGCAGGTTCTGTGATCCCTCTTTGTGCTACGGTACATTTATCGGGGAGCATGCTTAAGATCACTTCATGTGCCATGGCTGTGATGATATTGATGAATATGCCTTCTGATCCCGCCGTATTTGCCGGGTTCATCTTCTTACTGGGCATTACCATGATAGCGGCACCCGGAGTACCCGGAGGAGCTATCATGGCTGCCATTGCCGTACTTCAGTCCGTGCTGGGTTTCAATGCCGGGGCGATTGGTCTTATGATCACCCTGTATATTGCCATGGATAGTTTCGGGACGGCCTGTAATGTAACCGGTGACGGGGCAATTGCCGTAATTGTGAATAAATTTTATGCAAAGAGTTAGCGTTTTTTGCGGATCCCGGAAAGGGAACGACCCGCTGATCATCAGCCAGGCAGCACTTTTGGGAGAGCTTTTGGCCAAAAAGGGTATAGAGCTTGTATACGGGGGAACCCGTGTGGGTATTATGGGTGTTTTGGCGGACAGTGTCCTGGAACACGGAGGAACGGTTGAAGGCGTTATGCCCGCTTTGATAGAAGAAATGAAGATTGCCCATGAAAGCCTGACAAAAATGATACAGGTACCTGACCTTGAAGAACGAAAAAAAAGGTTGATCGCGAATTGTGATGCGATCCTGGTTTTTCCCGGCAGTTACGGAACTATGGATGAAATGTTCAATTCTTTGGTCTATAAGCAACTGGATAAAATTCACAAACCCGTTGTATTGTTGAATATAGGCGGGTTTTACGACCCTTTACTGGTCCAGTTGGATCGTATGGTCACAACAGGATTCATGCCTGATCGTTTCCGCAGAAATTTGCAGGTAGTAACGGATTGCCGGGAACTGGATTTTCTTCGGGAGTAACGTATTTTGCTCCCTGGAACGTGTTGCGTTCTTCCAGGCGTTTTTCCAGGAGACGAATGATTTCAACGTTACGTATCAATCCCCAAGGTGTTGCATTAACAAAACGGGGAGGTACTTCTCCCGCTATTCGTTCAATGAAAATGTCAGGGCGCAGCAATTCCAGGAAATCAATCACAAAATCCAGGTATTCAGGAAGGGTGAAGGTCACAAAGTCGCCGGGGACTTTTTCAAATTCCTTTTCCATTGGCGTACCTTTTACGATCTGAAGCTGGTGCAGTTTAAGGCTCGTCACCGGTAACCTGCTGAGTATAGCGGCTTCTTTGAGCATATCCTCCCTGGATTCACCCGGGAGACCCAGGATCATGTGAATGCCCGTATGGAGGCCGTGTGCGGCTGTTGCCTGAATGGCTTCTACAGATTGTTCCCACGTATGGCACCGGTTTATGCGCCGGAGAGTCCTGTTGTAACAGGATTCCACGCCGTATTCCAGCATGACGATCTTTTCTTCTGACAATTCCCGGAAATAAGCCAGCTTTTGATTATCTATACAATCCGGACGGGTCCCAATGACTATTCCGCTTATACGGGGGTCTTCCAAAACAGGTTTGTATATACGACGCAGGTCTTCAAGGGGCGCATGTGTATTGGAGTAAGGCTGAAAATAGGCCAGGTAACCCCCGGCTTTCCGGTACCTGATGTGATGGAATTCAATGCCTTCATCTATTTGCTGCGTAAGGCTTTTATCGGGAGTGCTGTATCCGGGATGGAAAGCCCTGTTATCACAATAGGTACATCCTCCTGAACCGACAGTACCGTCGCGGTTTGGACAGGTAAAACCCGCGTCAACCACCACCTTTTGAAGCCGGGTCCCGTATTTCTGAATAAAAAAACCTGTAAATGAACGATACCTTTGCATGCTACAAAGGTAAAAGTAAGGCTTGTCATATCAAAGATTTGCCCTAAATTTGTAAGTTATGAAAAAGCTAAGCAATTACCTCCTGGCGGCTTCTGTCGCATTTGCCGTTCTCGCCGGGTGCGCGAAAGGCAAGACTCTGGAACAATTATCGGTCATTTCTGAAAATATGAAATCGGCTTTCGCACCTGACAGAAGGGAGAAAGTCTACGATATTTCGTTTGAAAAGCAAAAAGGTTCAAAGAGTTACATCGCTCGGGGAATTACCACTGAATCGGGCGTGGTACCTGCTTTGATGGCTGCAGCCGCTTCCCAGGGCATAACACTGACCGACAGTGTAATGGTCTTGCCTGATCCGGCACTGGGTGAATCTGTCTACGGGGTGACTGCCCTTTCGGTTATCAGTCACAGGTACGAACCGCGTCATGCTTCCGAATCGGCCACCCAGACTTTGATGGGAACACCGTTACGGATATTGCAGGAGAAAGGAGGGTGGACCATGGTGAAAACACCTGAAGGGTATATCGCATGGGCACCATCTTCAGGGATACAGGTGATGGACAAATCGGCTTATGAAAAATGGATGGCTGCTCCCAAAGTGATCCTGAATACACATTATACGTTATTCAGGGAACAGGCTTTGCCCGGGGCACCAGTCGTTGCCGACGGTGTATGGGGAAATATTGTTGAGCTGGAAGGACAGACCCCGCTGTATTACAGGGTAAAACTCCCAAACGGGAAGCAGGCTTATGTATCTCGTTTTGATGCGGAACCGTTCAGGGAATGGGCCATGAAAGAGAATCCCATGCCGGAGCAAATTATTTCCACATCACTGCAGTTTATCGGATTCCCTTATTTGTGGGCAGGAACATCTGTCAAGGCGATGGATTGCAGCGGTCTGGTAAAAAACACGTATTTCCTGAACGGGGTGATCCTTTTGCGTGATGCTTCGCAGCAGGCTCGTATGGGAGAAGAGGTTAACATTTCCGAAGGATGGCAGAACCTGCAAATGGGAGATTTGATATTTTTTGGAAGAAAGGCTACAGAAAACAGAAAAGAAAGTATTACCCATGTGGGTATCTATATTGGAGACAGCCGCTTTATCCATTCTTCGGGTCTTGTTCGGGTGAATTCCCTGGATCCGGCCAGTGAAATTTATTATACGGGATCTGACCGGTTGTTACGAGCCGTCCGGATACTTGATCATATAGACACCGGAACCCAGGTGATCTCTGTCAGGGAGCATCCCTGGTACGGACTATCTGCAAACTAAGTTACAACATACCTATAGAACATGAATTCAACCAGACGCGATTTTTTAAAAACATCCATGGCATTGGCCGCAGCAGCTGCGGTAGCCAATCCTGTACGTCTTTTCGCAGCGGGAGCAAGCAGTAAGGGAAGGTCCGGAAAAATTTCCGGAACGGACAAGATGGTCCTCACATTTGAACCGTTTGAAGCCCGGATGAAACACGTTTTCACCATTGCCGGATCTTCACGGTCCACGACTCCCATTGTATTGACCAAAATTTCTTACCAGGGTTTTGTAGGTTACGGAGAAGCTTCCATGCCCCCTTATCTTGGAGAAAGCACCGCTTCTGCTATGGAATTCCTGAGACGTGTGGATCTGAGCCGGTTCAGTTCTCCGTTCCAGATGGAAGAGATACTGACTTATGTGGACAATATCACAACAAATAACACTGCTGCAAAATGTGCCGTGGATATAGCTTTACACGATCTGTGCGGTAAGATCATGGGACAACCCTGGTGGAAGATATGGGGGTGGAATAACCAGGACCTTCCCAGTACTTCGGTGACAGTCGGTCTGGCCTGTGCTCCTGACGGAAGCATTGACAAAGAGGAAGTCCGTAAAAAAACCCTGGAAACCCTGGACTATAACTTGATAAAAGTAAAACTCGGGAATACGGAAGAAAACGACAAAACCATGATAACTACCATTCGTGAGGTCACAGATCTTCCTATAGTAATAGACGCAAACCAGGGTTGGAAAGAAAAGGATTATGCCCTGGACATGATAGAATGGCTTGCCCAAAGGGGAGTGGAAATGATTGAACAGCCCATGCCGAAATTGTTGCTGGACGAGGCTGCCTGGCTGCGGGACCGCAGTCCCCTTCCGATCATTGCCGATGAAGCATGCCAGCGATTGTCCGATGTGAGAAAACTTTACGGAGCTTATGACGGCATCAATATAAAATTGATGAAATGTACCGGAATGCGGGAAGCACGAGAGATGATATCCCTGGCGAAAGCCCTTCATATGCGTATCATGATGGGTTGCATGACCGAAACGTCTGTGGCGATCTCGGCTGCAGCCCAGTTCGCCGATCAGCTGGAATGGGCCGACCTTGATGGAAACTGGCTGATAGCAAACGATATATTCACCGGAATGAAGGTGGTAGACGGACGTATTACCCTGGAAGACAAACCCGGAATAGGGGTTGAACCTTTATAATGTATATTTAAAAAAAACCAGTATGCCTGAAAATTTAAGAACATTCAAAAAAGATATTGATTATTTGATAGATGAAGTGATCTCTGATTGCTGTACATTTATATACATTAATCCCGACAAAAAAGAAGAAGAGGCCATGGAAGTGATCAACCAGGCGATTGCCCTGAGGGATGAAATGTTTGAACGTCTGAACAATATTCACGAGAAACCTGCCCGGCCTCATTTCAAGGCGTTGAAAGAAGAATTTCTGAAAAGAGTGGATGACTTGTTTGAGACAATAAGTGAACTGGCTAAACAGTAAGCCCGGATCCTATCTGAAAGGGCGAATATTGATACTGGACGGCGCCATGGGGACCATGATCCAGCGCCACAGTCCGTCTTTCCCCCCCGGAGCAGAGGGAAACAATGATATTCTTGTCCTTACGCAACCGGCTCTTATACAGTCTATCCACAAAGAATACGTGGAGGCGGGAGCCGATATAATCACAACCAACACCTTCAATGCCAATGCCATATCCCAACAGGATTACGGCATGCAGGACCGGGTGTACCAAATGAACCTGGAGGCTGCCCGACTGGCGCGTGAAAGCGGGGCATTGCTGGTTGCCGGATCCATGGGGCCAACCAATAAATCGGCATCCATATCTCCGGATGTAAACCGTCCCGGTGAACGGGCCGTCGATTTTCCGACCCTGGTAAACGCATACAGGGAACAAGCCCGGGGGTTGAAAGACGGGGGGGTGGATATGTTTCTTATAGAAACGGTATTCGATACCCTGAACGCCAAGGCTGCACTGTTTGCCCTGACGGAGGAAGCTCCCGGAATGCCGGTCATGCTTTCTGCAACCATAGCGGACAATTCCGGAAGGGTTTTATCGGGGCAAACGATCGAAGCTTTTCTGGTTTCTACAGAACAATCCGGATTGTTCAGCACGGGATTGAATTGTTCTTTTGGCCCCGATAAAATACTGCCATTCCTGCGTATCTTATCCCGGCATGCGACGACCTTTACAAGTGCACACCCTAATGCCGGTTTGCCGGATCTGTACGGAAATTACAACCTTACGCCGGATGAAATGGCCCGCCAGATGAGGCCCTTTGTAGAGGAAAGCCTTGTAAATATTGTGGGAGGATGCTGCGGAACCACACCGGCCCACATTGCCGCTCTTGCTTCTATGGTGCGTGAATGTGCTGCCCGGCCAAGAATCGTTACAGGAAGAGAATCCCGGGAACATTCTCCAAAAATGGTCTTTAGCGGGATGGATATATTGTGGGTGCAGGATGAACCTGCATTTGTCCTGGTGGGCGAACGTACCAATGTTTCCGGAAGCCGGAAATTTGCCCGTTTGATCCATGATGAAAATTATGATGAAGCGCTGGAAACAGCACGAAAAATGGTCCGCGACGGAGCCCATGTACTGGATGTTAATATGGATGATCCCATGCTGGATGCCGTGTATGCTATGCGGGAATTCCTTCTAAGATTGGGTTCGGATCCGGAAATCGCCAGTGTTCCGGTGATGTTGGATTCTTCCCGGTGGGAAGTTCTGGAAACCGGATTACAATGTTTACAGGGGAAATCCATAGTTAATTCCATAAGTCTGAAGGAAGGTCCGGAAGAATTTCTGCGACGTGCCCGTCTTATTAAACAATACGGGGCAGCCGTTATTGTCATGGCTTTTGATGAGCAAGGCCAGGCAACCACTTTTGAGCGCCGTATAGAAATATGTACACGGGCCTATAAATTACTGACGGAAGAAGCCGGGTTTCAACCCCGCGATGTTATTCTGGATCCCAACGTGTTGGCCATAGGCACCGGAATGGAAGAACACCGTCGTTTTGCCGTGGATTTCCTGGAAACAGTCAGGTATTTGAAACAGAATCTGAAAGATGCACCGGTAATAGCAGGAGTCAGCAATCTTTCATTTTCGTTCAGGGGAAATAACACCGTACGGGAAGCCATGCATTCGGTTTTCCTGTATCACGCCATAGCTGCCGGATTGGACATGGCCATAGTAAAACCGGGAGAACAACCGGTTTACAATGATATTCCCGAAACGTTACGTAAGGCAATTGAAGATGTAATTCTGGATACCGATGCTGAAGCCACATCGCGTTTAGTGGAAATTGCCGGAGAATTCAACAGAAAAAACGAACCCGCCGCAGACACCCATTATGCATGGCGGGATATGGATGTTCGGGAAAGACTCATGTACGCATTGGCCCACGGAACGGAAACATTTCTGGAAGAAGATCTGGGTGCCATGCAGGATGTACCTGCCATGGAAATTGTTGAAAATACCCTGATGGAGGGAATGTCCCGGGTGGGAAAATTGTTTGGAGAGGGAAAAATGTTTCTTCCCCAGGTGGTTAAAACGGCACGTACCATGAAAAAAGCCGTTGCCATACTACAGCCCCGGATAGAAGAAGAAAAGAAAAAAGAAACTGCCACGGGGAAGGGAAACGAAACAATCCATGGTATTATTGCTACGGTAAAAGGAGACGTGCACGATATAGGGAAAAACCTGGTTAGTCTGGTGATGGAGTGTAATAATTACCGGGTTACCGATCTTGGGGTAATGGTCCCGGCCCACAGGATCGTTGAGGAAGCCCGGAACAGGCAGGCTGCATTTGTCGGATTGAGCGGACTGATCACCCCCTCTCTGGATGAGATGGCAGAGGTTGCCCGTTCTATGGAGAAAGCAGGCCTGACCATTCCATTGCTCATTGGAGGTGCTACCACCTCGGCCTTGTTTATTGCGTTGCGAATCGCTCCCGAATACAGCGGAGTGGTCATTCATTGTCCCGATGCGGCCGGAGTGGTACCGTTACTGGCCGATTATTTTTCCCGTGACGAAAGCATAAAAAAAAGGTTTGTTGCAGATCTGAAAGCTTCACAAACCCTTATGCGTAATGCCTATACAAATGCCCGCTCCAAACGGGAATACGTAACAAGGGAAGAAGCTTATGCCAACCGGTGGGTGTCTACGGTCAACTGGAGGATGCGAAACCTTTGTCCGCATTGCGGACAGCGGCACGGACTGGATGATTTTGTACCTCCTTTTGTGGGGGCCAGACAGTTCGAGATCCCCTTTGAAAAACTCGGCCCTTTGATCGAGTGGGATATGTTCTTGAAAACATGGGAAGTACAGGGGTCTGAAGAGGAAAAAAAGAAATCCGTGGCAGAAGCCCGGGTTATGCTGGATGATCTTGTTCAGGGCAAATACGGAGATATTGCTTTTGCCCGTGCTGTTGCCGGATTTTGGCCCGCTTTTTCCACAGAAGAAGACCATATTGTTTTTTATGCCGATGCTTCCCTCAGGCGGGTTATACTGGATTTGCCCATGGAACGGGATATGCTGCGTCAAAAAGACGGTTCTGCAAATCTTTGTCTTACCGATTTCATAGTGCCGGGGAACCCTGCTCATGCACCGGATTATGCGGGATTGTTCCTGCTTACTGCTTCTTCGCCCGGGCTGGAGAGACAAATAGCACGTTTTAAGGAAGAAGGGGACATATACAATGCCCTGATGTTGCAGACCTTGTTGGACAGGCTGGCCGAAGCTTGCAGCGAATACCTCCACCGGGACTTCATGAAACTGCCATGCGGTGCATTGCGGGGAATCCGCCCGGCTTTCGGGTATCCTTCGTGTCCGGATCATGCGTTGAAAAAAGAAGTCGTCACCCTGTTACAAGCGGAAAAAGATCTGGAGGTAACACTTACACCGTCTTTCATGATGCAACCGGCTTCAACGGTGTGCGGAATGTATATAGGACATCCGCAAGCCCGCTATTTTACCGTGCATAAAGAGTCCCGGGTATGAAGATCACGGACATATTCAAACAAAAGGAAAAAACTTTTTCTTTTGAGTTTTATCCCCCGAAAGATGAGATAGCGGCTGTTGATCTTGGGATCAATATTGGACAGCTGATCAAGCTGGATCCTTCTTTTGTTTCGGTCACTTACGGGGCGGGAGGATCAACCCGTTCACGCACTTTTGACCTGGTTGATTACCTGAAAAACAGGATTGGGCTGAATACAGTGGCTCATTATACCTGCGTGGGTAGTACAAAATCCAAAGTCCTGGAAGATCTCAGGACTTTACGAGCAAAAGGACTGCAAAACTTCATGTTGTTGCGGGGAGATCCCGAGATCGGATCAAAATACGGCTTTATCCCGTGTTACGACGGGTTTGCCAATGCTACTGAATTGATCTCCTATACAAGAGAACACATAGAAGATTGCTGCATTGGGGGAGGGGCTTATCCTGAAGTACATCCGGAATCCGTCAATGCAGAATATGATATCAAGAACCTGAAAAAAAAAGTAGATGCCGGGTGTGATTTTTTGATCACCCAGTTCTTTTTTGACAATCAGAAGTACTTTGATTTTGTTGCCCATGCCCGCAAGGAAGGCATTCAATGCCGTATCATCCCGGGCATAATCCCTCTGATAAAATACTCCCAGTTGGAAAGGTTCGTCAATTTATCGCATGCAAGCATCCCTGACACATTTTTGCAAAAATTAGAAGAGAACCGTTACAATGCAGAGGCAATATACAAGGCCGGGATGGATTTTGCCATAGAGCAATGCCGGGATCTGTTATCAAAGGGAGCTCCGGGCATTCATTTTTATACACTCAATAAATCCCGGGCGACGGTAGAGATCTATAGCACTTTAAGGGTAAGGTAACAATGCCACAAGACCACTCCTACGGCAACCGACACGTTAAAGGAATGCTTGGTGCCGTGTTGAGGGATCTCAATGCACCCGTCACAGGCATTTACCACATCCTGTTGAACACCCCGGACTTCATGACCAAATACCAAAGCGATCCCGGCATTTTTATCCGGGCGGAAATGTTCCAGGTTAACAGCACCTTCGGCCTGTTCCACGGCCCATACCGTATACCCTTTCTTCTGTAACAAGTGTACGGCATCCAGGGTGTTTTTATAATACGTCCATTCTACGGTGTTTTCCGCACCCAAAGCCGCCTTGTGAATTTCAGGAGACGGAGGACAGGAAGTTATTCCACACAAACAGATATGTTCCAGGGCAAACGCATCCGAAGTCCTGAAAACGGATCCGGTATTGTGCCTGCTTCGGATATTGTCCAGTACCACTACGACAGGCATTTTTGGGCTTTCACGGAATTCTTCCGGGGTCAGTCGGCGAAGTTCTCTGTTGGGAATTTTTCTGGGCATTTAACAAAGGTACGGGTTTTTAATGTAAATTTGCATTATGCCAACTATGTATGTGATAAGCGGCTGCAACGGAGCCGGTAAGACCACAGCTTCTTATACCATCCTTTCCGAGATGCTTCAATGCCGGGATTTTGTAAATTCAGACGAAATAGCCAGGGGTATTTCTCCTTTTGACCTGTCACATGCTGCCATAGATGCAGGAAGGGTTATGCTCAAAAGAATCAAAAGCCTGACCGATACCAAAGAGGATTTTGCTTTTGAAACAACACTGGCGGTACGTTCCTATGCCAGCCTGATTGAGAAAACAAAAAAGAAAGGTTATGAGATTATGTTGGTGTATTTCTGGCTGAAAAGTCCCGATTTGGCCGTGGAACGTGTACAAAACCGCGTAATTGCCGGGGGACACAGTATTCCGGAAAACGTGATCCGACGGCGGTATTGGTCGGGTATGAGAAACTTGTTCAACATATACATACCCTTGAGTAACAGGTGGTTGCTGATTAATAATTCAGAAACCCCTTCCTCTCTTATTGCAGAAGGAAGCGGTTTAAAAGAAACAAAGATCTACAACAAACGGGATTACGAGCAACTCAAAACATTATCGCAAACCCTCCTCCCGGGCTTAAACGGACAGTAAGGGTGTCTTCCCGGGTCACTTCCCGTTCTTCAATTTTGTAATCGGTCGCATGGCGGTGCGCATTGATCCCGTCACAAAAGATCCGGGCCTTATAGGTGCGGCCGGGTTCCAGGAAGGATAAATCAAGAGAGATCGTACGCGGAGTCCAGTCCGTCAATCCGCCGACAAACCAACGGGATCCGTTTCTGCGAGCAGATACAATAGATTCTCCCAGTTTTCCCTGCAATATTCGGGTCTCGTCCCATACAACCGGAATCTGTGTAATGAAATCCGTGGTTTCCTGTTCTTTGATATAGGCAGTGGGATTGTCGCATAACATGACAAGCGGATTGTCAAATACCACATAGGTAGCGACCTGTCTTGCACGTGTTCCGGCGGCCATCGGATTGTTGTATACAGGATGGAAATCCTGACGAGTAGCGTTTCTCATAGCCCCCTGCGTGTAATCAACAGGGCCTGCAAGCATACGGATGTAAGGAAAGGTGACCTCATAAGGGACCAGGTCTTCGCGGCTCCACTTGGATTGTTCCAATCCGAATATGCCTTCAAAATTCACCACATTGGGATACGTCCGGTTTAGCCCCGTAGGTTTATACATACCGTGCAGATCAATCAACATGTTGTAGCGGGCCGATGTATGGGCAATACGGTAAAGCATGTCAACCACAAGCTGGTCGTCCCGGTCCATGAAATCCACTTTAAATCCTTTAAAGCCCATTTCCGAGTATGTACGGCATGCCTCTTCCAGCTTTTCATCCAGTACATAACCCACACACCAGAGAATCAGGTCTACGTTTTTTTCATCTGCATAGGACACCAATTCTTTCAGATCAATTTGCGGGATCACTTTCATGATATCATGCCCGGCGGGAGGAGACCAGCCTTCATCCAGGACAACGTATTCTATCCCGTTGGCACTGGCAAAATCAATGTAATATTTGTATGTTTGGGTATTGATACCGGCCGGGAAATTCACACCTGTAATTCCCCAGTTGTTCCACCAATCCCAGGCGACTTTCCCCGGTTTGATCCAGTCTGTATCTCCAATCCTGTTTGGAGAACCCAGAAGGTAAACCAAATCATTCACCGGCAAAGCGGTATCTTCCGCAGCCACTGCCATGATCCGCCATGGGAACGATCGGGCCCCCGTGGTTTTTGCCAAAACGTCCGAATATTCCGCTGCCAGGACCTGCCCTCTTCCCGGTTCTGTCCGGGTCTTTGAAGGGATGGGTGCGAATACGCCTTTGAATTCAAAACCGTTGGCGGTTTTTGCTCCACGCAGGTACATGCCCGGGTATGATTCCAGATCCGATTCCGTCAGGGCCATTTTCATCCCGTTCTCCAGGCAGACAAGCAAAGGTAAAAAAGCCAGTTTTTCCGGGTTAAATTCACTTACGGGGATGATTGAGTATACGTTTTCAAAGGAATTTTGAAAAGGGTTTTCTTCTCCGCGACTGTAAGGAATGTAACACGTGTGATCTTGTTCAAAGATGAATCCGGCGGATTCATCCACTATGCAAAGAGTATCTTTTCGCTCTGTGTAGAATTGATAGGCAGCTCCCTGGTCGTATATTCGAAAGCGGACCCCGAACCCTCCCCTGAATTTTACATCCAGTTGCCGGTATTGATCAACAATTTGTGACTTTCTGTACAATGGGGACGGGATGATCTCCCGTGAATCGGTTGTTTTTGCTTTTACAAGCCGGGCATTCGGACCCAAAACCGTTCCGTCTTTTAATGTCATGGACAGTGATGGAGAAGACACCAGTACGTTGCCTTTGTGCAACAGGCAAAAAGAAATATTGGTATCTGTAACTACCTGTAATTCAAACTCTCCATTGGGAGATGTGATGGAGTATACTTTTACTTTTCCCTCCAGGGGTGATGTCGTAAAGCTAAAAAGGAGAAAGGATAAAAGGAGAAAGGGAAGGCGTTTTCTAAAGGAAGTTTTCATATCAATAGTTATTATTTGTATCAAGAATGGAACAGGTAAAGGAGTAATCCCCATAAGGCAACAGGTATTGCGATTGGGGAAGTGCACCCCACGAATTGATGCATCCCAGACCCATTTGACGGAGATCAACAGAGCATTGGGTAAAATCCGCTTCTTTCAGATCCCGGGAATGACGGTTGTGCTTGGCGGGAGTGTCGTCCAGCATTTCTTGTGAATAATGTAGTGCCGAGGCAGAAAACAAAGAATCCGAGTCCACCAGGATGCCTGAGCCCCGGTGATCCACCAATTGCCACCATCTGATGTCCGTCCTGGTCCCGTTCTCCTGGGGCCGGATGTAGGGGTAAAACTGTTCTTCAACACGCTGACGGTAAAGCCCTACAAACGACGCATCTTTTCGGTCCGGGTAATTTTCTCCGGGACCTCTGCCATAATAAACAAGCCTGTTGTAGTGTTTTGGGGTAAAAAACCTGATACCAAACCGGAACAGCGGAGGTATATCCCGGACTTCATCCTGCAACACCCCTGTTTTGAGTTCCTGGGTTATGCGCAAACCTCCCCGGGGATCGGTACTGTATCTCATAAAGAGTTGGGCGTTGAGTTGCGGCAGGTCATACCGGGCACAGAGCTCATTGTCTTCCGTGCTGAACCCCCTGAACTCCATGACCGGATCCTTCCAGACCGCGTATTTTGTCTGCAGTGACGCCCCAAAGTCGTTGTCGGTGGGAGCACGCCAGAAATTGGGCCTGATAAAGGTGTTTTCCAGGAGCATTTTCCGTCCCGAAAAAGAAAGAGAAGAGACAAATCCATTGTGTTTGCTGAATTCCACATGCATATTCCCGGCTTGTACGATCAGCCAGTTGCGGTCGTGATTGATAATAAGCACTTCTTCCGGGGAACCGGGGGCCGTTTCTTTGGTTTGCGGACCCTGGATAAGAAGCTGACCTTTGGCCTGCAGTTCTCCGGCCGTAAGCAGGCCTTCCGTTTTTTTTGTGTAAAAACGGACATTCAGGAACAATTCCTTATTGCCGTAAGGCAGCAGGGTTGAAGAACGATACCCCAGACCAACGGGGCCGGTTTTTTGAGGAGGGATGTTCAGATCATTCACATATCCTGTCAATACGGGTATGCCGTCGGCCGTCACTTCCCATTCCAGATACAAGTGGGACAGGTCCCTGAAAAAATTTTCATTGAAAACACTGATCTTTCCGTTAGCCGCATCCTCATCATGTACCCATACATTCTGGTAATGGTATGCCACCTCGTGGGCATGCGGGTTGGGTTTCCTGTCCGGGCTGAACAATCCGTTGCAGTTAAAATTTTGATCAGAGGCGTCATAGATGTTGTAATCTCCGCCATAAGCAAAAATAAAAGGTCCGTCAGGCCTTTCAAGGTATAACGCCTGGTCAACGAAATCCCATATAAAGCCTCCCTGGTAATGCGGATATTTTCGGATGATCTCCCAGTAACGGCCGAATCCGCCCTGGGAATTGCCCATGGCGTGCGCATATTCGCACTGGATAAGAGGTCTTTGGGGATCGTTTTCCAGGTAACGGACACATCCTTCGTAACCCAGGTACATAGGAGCGAAAATATCAGAAATATCCGCCCGGGTGGCCCTTTCGTATTGAATGGGCCTTTGTTGAATATCGGCTTCACGCAACAATTCATATCCTTTTGTGAAATTGTGGCCGTCCCCTGCTTCATTGCCCATAGACCAGACAATGATACAGGAGTGGTTTTTATCCCTTTCAAACATTCTTTCCATGCGTTGAAGATGAGCCTGAAGGTAATCCTGCCGGGCTGCCAGGGTGTGCTCCCCGTACCCCATACCGTGGGATTCAATATTGGCCTCGTCTACCACATAGATCCCGTACAGATCGCAAAGCTCGTACCAAAGCGGGGTGTTGGGGTAATGGCAGGTCCTGACGGCGTTGATGTTGAATTGTTTCATCAGGCGGATGTCCTGGATCATCCGTTCCCTGGAAACACCGTAGCCCGTTGATGGATCCATTTCGTGCCTGTTGGCTCCTTTTATCAGAACCGGGTTCCCGTTTACCAGCAATTGGGCGTTTTTTATCTCTACGCTTCTGAATCCTACTTTCCAGGGGATATATTCCACCGTTTTGCCGGTGTGCCTGTCTTCAAGTGATAATACAAGGGTATACAGGCGGGGTAACTCGGCGGACCATGATTGAACGTTTTTTACCAGGAAATTCCCGGTGAAGAGGTTGTCCCCTTTTTCAGACAGGGTTTTGCTTCCCAGGCTGAGGCCTTGCGGGGTGGTCAACTCGGCTTTCAGGATAAAATCCCCGGAAGGTTTGTTAAGGGTTGCCGAAAGGTTCAGGTTTCCCTGCCGGTAATTATTTTCCAGTGAAGGATCCAGGATAAAATCGTGAATGTGCGTTTTTTCCCGTGCAAAAAGGTATGCATCGCGGGCAATGCCGCTGAGTCGCCAAAAATCCTGGTCTTCCAGGTACGTGCCGTCGCACCAGCGGAAAACCTGCAAAGCGATCAGGTTTTCTCCCTCCTTCAGGTATGGCGTGATGTCAAACTGAGCTTCCAGTTTGCTATCCTGGGAATATCCCGCGAACATTCCGTTGATCCACAGGTAAGCGTTGGAAGTTACGGATCCCAGGTGTATAAAAACCTGTTTACCTGTCCAGTTTTCGGGCAGTGTAAAGGTATGTCGGTAGTAGCCGGTGTGATTGTTCATCAGAGGAACGACGGGTGGATTTGACCTGTATTGGTTCATCCAGGCATATCCCATATTCAGGTATAGGGGATCCCCGTAGCCGTTGAGTTCCCACAATCCCGGAACGGGCATTAGATCCCATGCCCTGTCATCGTATTCGGGTTGTTGAAAATCCGAATATCCACCCTCGGCATGGTGCGTCCAGGCAAATTTCCAAAGACCTTTAAGATCTTTGAACATGGCCGAGGAATCCTTTTTCCCGGACAGGGCAAGGGGCAGGTTTTCGTATGCAAAATAGGAAGTGCGCATAGGGGCCCGGTTGACCTGGCTTAATCCGGGATCCTGCCATAATGCATCGGGCACATAGGCGGGATTGTCAGTGGTAATGTAGTCCACACCCGAAAGCGTGAAATAATGAATGTCTTCAGGACGGTTCACGGTCCATACGTTGACTGTAAGACCCAGCTGTTTTGCCTGCGGGATCCATTGGGGATTTTCCCGGAGTATTCTCATGTTGTAATCCAGACCTGAATAGCCCTTTTTTTTCAATTGTTCCGGGGCGAGTGACCCTCCCAGGTAAGCTACTCGGGCCTTCGGTTGGGAAGCTATGACCATTTCACATATATGAGCAGAAAAACTGATGTATTCCACTTTCTCGCTTACACCTGCCTGTTTTACCAGTTCCAGGATCCCTGCCACGGCAGCTTTTTCTGTGTCCTTGTCCCGGTGAGGTTTTATTTCTATGATCAATCTGGTACGTTGTTGTGCAGCAATAAGAGGCAGAATCTCGTCAAGCAATGGGAGGGTTTCTCCGTTGGACAAAGTATGGCCTGAAAGATCACTGTAAGCACTTTCGTCTATACGAACCCCGTTCAGTACCGGATCATGGACCAGTACCAGTTTGCCGTCAGTAGTCAGGTACACATCAATTTCCACACCGTAGCAACCTGCATTGATGGCATTTTGTACAGAACTCCTGGAATTTTGGGCAGACCCTTCCCGGTCCCAGAAGCCGCGGTGGGCTATGACGCCCGGTTGCGCTGCTAAAGAGAGGGAGGAAAAGATGTAAAGAATTGTAGAAATAAGGGTAATACGTAACATGTTGGTTTTATTTTGTAAATTGCCGGATCATTTGACATTCTGATATGCGAATATACGACATTTCCCAGGAAATATTCAGTGGTGCCATTTTCAAAGGAGACCCTGTCCCGGCGGCCATTCCGCTGTCCCGCATAAAAGACGGATCCCCCTATAATCTGTCTTCGGTATCTATGTGTCTGCACAGCGCGACACATATTGATGCGCCTTCTCATTATATTGAAGAAGGAAAAACTGTAGACCAGGTGCCGCTGGAGTATTGCATAGGCCCGTGTATGGTCTTAACGGCTAACGGTCCTATTGATGAAGGTTATCTTTCCCCTTTGTTGGGCAGGGGAGCAAAGCGTCTGCTGTTCAAAGGACAAGGATGGCTGACACTTAAAGCTGCCCGGGCTTTGGCAGAAAGCGAGATCATATTGGTTGGAACGGAAAGTCAGACAGTGGGACACGGGAACCAGACAGACGAAGTACACCGTACCTTACTGGAAAGCGACATGGTTATCCTGGAAGGACTTGTTTTACAGGATGTCCCTGAAGGCAATTATTACCTGGCTTCACTGCCGCTCAAATTCGGGGGACTGGAAGGCTCTCCCTGCCGCGCTGTTCTTATGGATTATCTTCCGGGATCGGATTAACGGATCCCGAAATCGTATTCAATTTTCTGCAAATACAATTCTCCCGGTTTTATGACACAATTGGGATATTCCGGATGGTTGGGGCTGTCCGGGTAATTCTGGCATTCCAGGGCAACTGCGTGCCTGTTTTTGTGCGGTAGGCCGTTTTTCCCTTTCCCGTTACCATCCAGCCAGTTTCCGGTATAAACCTGAATGCCGGGCTGCGTAGTACGAATGGTAAGTGTCCGTCCGCTTCCGGGATCTTGCAAAAAGGCAGCCTGTTGCATGGTTCCGTCACTCAGGGGCAGGCACCAGCAATGGTCGTAACCGTTGCCTATACGTAATTGTTCGTTGTCCATACTTATATCCCTGCCTATGGGTTTGGGATCCCTGAAATCGAAAGGAGTCCCCTCCACAGGGGCAGGCGCTCCCAGGGGAATACTTGTTTGATCAACGGGGAGGTATTTGTCTGCATTTATTTGCAGAAGATGGTCGTACACGGGGCCGTTGCTTTCTCCTGCCAGGTTAAAATAGGTATGACTGGTCAGGTTGATGAGGGTGGGCAGATCGGTTATGGCACGAAGTTCCAGGGTCAGCACGTTGTTTTCACTCCAGCGGAAAGTAGCCGTTACCTGCATGTTGCCCGGATAATTTTCTTCTCCGTGCGGGCTGGCATAAGTAAAAGAAACGGCATCATCACCTTCTTCTATTCGGGAAACCCACACTTGCCGGCACATGGATTGCGGTCCGCCGTGCAAGTGGTTCGGTCCGTTGTTTACTGCCAGTTGATATTCTTTTCCTTCCAGGGTAAACAGCCCCCCGGCAATACGGTTGGCGTAACGTCCCACAGTTTTCCCGAAATACGGAGGGTCCTGGAAATAGTGCATGATGTCTTCATATCCCGGGACAACGTCTTTTACATTTCCTTCACGGTCGGGAACGCCAATGCCCATGACTGTGGCTCCGATATTACAAAGTACAACATAAGCTCCGTTTTTGTTGGATAATTTATAACTGACAATAGCTTCTCCCTTTGGAGAATAACCCTGAATATACTGTGTTGCTTCCATAATGCTTGTTGATAGTAAGAACCATAAAGATAATAATTATGTCATATTTTCTTAAATTTGCTTTTCTTACAAGCTGGAATACATCATTTCATGCCGGATCTTCAGGGGACCGTTGGTTGATCATTATAAAGAATGGTATGACAGAACCCGGAACGCCAGCGGTCTTATTGCCTTGATATCTGAAGATATGCGCAATTACATGCATCCCGATTTTTTTATGCCGCGGGAAGAAAGAAATGCCGAGTTCCAAAAGATCCGGCCTGTGCTGGACATGAACTCGGCCGTGGACGGTTGGGTGCCCCGTATGCCCATATACATTTTTCACAGCACCGAAGACCTGTATGTTCCCGTGGAAGCGGCCGAATATGCATACAGGGAGTTCAAAAAGAACGGTGCTTACGTGCAATATCAATCAGGACCTGGTTCACATGCCGACTGGGGTGTAAAAGCGTTTGCTCCCCTGCTGCTGTATCTTGCCGTGCAGTAAAAACCCTTTTATCAGACCGTATATTCGGCTATGATGCCCAAAACAACCCGTGCTGCTTTTTCCATGCTTTCCAGGGGAAGGTATTCCATTTTGCCGTGAAAGTTATGACCGCCCGCAAAAATATTGGGACAAGGCAAACCGCGGTATGACAACTGAGCCCCGTCGGTTCCACCCCGGATGGGGTGAACGATGGGCGTTATGCCTTCGGCCTTTATCGCCCGGACTGCTTTTTCTACAACATGCATATGCGGTTCAATTTGTTTGCGCATGTTGTAATACTGATCTTTCAATTCAAGGGTGATGCATTTGGCCCCGTGTTTTTTATTCAGAAAGTCAACCACTTCCCTTATCAGGTCTTTTTTCTGTTCGAATTTAACAGGGTCATGATCCCTGATAATATAATTCATCTGTGCTTCTTCCACCGTTCCCCGGAATGAGGTGATGTGGTAAAACCCTTCATAACCTTTGGTGAATTCCGGTCTTTGTTCCACCGGAAGCATGTTGTTCAATTCCGTTCCTATGATCAGGGCGTTGATCATTTTGTTTTTGGCATACCCGGGATGGATGTTCCGTCCCTGGATATGGATATTTGCCGCAGCTGCATTGAAGTTTTCGTATTCCATTTCTCCAACTTGCCCGCCGTCAATGGTATAAGCATACCTGGCCCCGAATTTCTCCACATCAAATTTAGCTACGCCCCGTCCAATTTCTTCGTCCGGAGTAAATGCGATCTTAACCGGACCGTGTTTGATTTCCGGATGTTCCATGAGGTACTGGGCGGCCCACATGATGGCAGCTACCCCGGCTTTGTCATCTGCTCCCAGCAGCGTGGTGCCGTCTGTGGTGATGAGGGTCTGCCCTTTGTACAGTAGCAATTCAGGGAATTCAGCAGGGTCCAGGTACAAATCCTTTTCTTTATTCAGAAGGATCGGTTTTCCATTGTAATCCGGGAATATTTGTGGGTTGATGTCATTCCCGGGAGCGTCGGGCGAAGTGTCCACGTGCGCAATAAAACCAACGGCAGGTATATCTCCGGAGGTATTGGAAGGGATGGTGGCCATAACGTATCCGTATTCATCCAGGTGCGCATCTTCAATTCCCATTTTATGCAACTCGGCAAGAAGGAGTTCCAGCAAAGCGAATTGCTTTGCCGAACTCGGCTGGGTTTCAGAGACGGGATCGGAAGCCGTGTCAAAGGAAACGTATCTAAGAAATTTATCGAGAATTTTTTCCATAGTGTAACTTTTATTTTTGTTTTCCGGCTTTCATGCTGTTGAGAACCAGATAAATGATTATTGAGGCATAGGCAACCAGGGCCACGGCCTGGGCCGCTGAAGATCCCTGCCATTGTGTATTGACCAGATTAATCCCGGCAAAACGCATAACGGCACTTACCACACCCATCAGGGCACCGCCGGCGATGAACCCGGAAGCAAGCAGGGTGCCGCGGTCTTTGCGCTCTTCATTGACGTTTTGATCTTTACTACGCGTTGAAACATACCAGGCAATGGCTCCCCCCACCAATAAAGGAAGGTTGAGTTCCAGGGGTATGAACATGCCCAGGGAAAAAGCAAGAGCCGGTATTTTGAATAGGGTCAACAGGATGGCAAGGACTCCTCCAATCCCGTAGAGCAGCCAGGGGGCGCCTCCTCCGGACATGAGCGGTTCAATCACAGCTGCCATGGCATTGGCCTGTGGGGCAACCAAAGCATTCTCGCCAGTAAATCCGTATGTCTTGTTCAAAACGATCATTACACCGCCTACGGTGGCGGCGGCCACCAGTGTTCCGGCAAATTTCCAGATCTGTTGTTTAAAGGGCGAAGAACCCAGCCAGTAACCGATCTTCAGGTCTGTAATAAAGGATCCGGACACAGCCAGTGCCGTACATACCACACCGCCGATGATCAGAGCAGCGGTCATCCCTGCCGTTCCTTTCAATCCGGCAGCCACCATGATTACCGAAGCCAGGATAAGGGTCATTAACGTCATGCCGCTAACCGGATTGGTTCCCACGATAGCAATGGCATTGGCTGCTACGGTAGTGAAAAGGAAAGCAATAACGGCTACCACTACAAGGGCTATAATGGCATGCCAGAGATTGAAGTTAAGAACACCAAAGTAGAAAAAGACAAAGATCAGGGCCAGGGTAACCAGGGTGCCAATGACAATGATCTTCATGGAAAGGTCCCTCTGGGTGCGCACCACTGCTGCATCTGCGGCGTTCTTTTTCCCGCCGAGTTCCTTTTTGGCCATACCCAACGCCGATTTGATGGTCCCCGAGGCCTTTATGATCCCGATGATCCCGGCCACTGCAATGCCGCCAATCCCGATGTGCCTGGCATACCCTGTGAAGATCTCCTCGGGACTCATTTGCCCGATCGTCTGAACGACCCCGCTTCCCATCAGGTCAATGACCTGTCCTCCCCAGATGAGGTTCATCAGCGGAATGATCCCGAACCAGGCCAGGAAGGATCCGCAACAGATGATGAAAGCGTATTTCAGCCCGATGATATACCCCAAGCCTAGTACGGCGGCACTGACATTCAGTTTTCCCACCAGTTTTGCCTTATCGGCAAGGGCAACCCCCAACGGGATCACCCGGGTGGTGAAGACTTCGCTCCACCATCCGAAAGTGGAGACAATGAAATCGTAAAGTCCGCCTATCAGGCCGCTGATGAGCAGGTACCGGGCACTTTTACCTCCCGTTTCCCCACTGACCAGCACCTGTGTGGATGCGGTGGCCTCAGGGAATGGAAATTTGCCGTGCATATCCTTTACAAAATATTTACGGAATGGGATTATGAACAGGATCCCCAGGATACCTCCCAACAGGGAGCTGAAGAAAATTTTCATAAAATCCACCGATATAGCCGGGTATTTGTCCTGGAGGATGTACATGGCCGGAAGGGTGAATATGGCACCTGCCACCACTCCGCCTGAACAACCCCCGATGGACTGGATGATCACGTTTTCGCCAAGGGCGTTTTTACGTTTTAGGGCCGTAGAAAGGCCAACGGCAATAATGGCAATGGGGATTGCGGCTTCAAAGACCTGTCCTACTTTCAGTCCCAGGTAGGCAGCTGCGGCCGAAAAGAGGACTGTCATGACGAGGCCTGTAATGACCGACCAGAAGGTAACTTCCGGGTATTTTTTCTCAGGCGACATAAGGGGCTCGTACGATTCGCCCGGCTTTAATTCCCTGTATGCGTTATCGGGAAGTTTTACGGGTTTGTTTTCCGGTGATTTCATGATATTCTTCCAGTGTGATTTTATGTTGGTATATATAGGTTGCCGCTTTTTTCCCTACGTATCTGTAATGCCAGGGCTCATAACGGTAGCCCGTAATATGTTCTTTTCCCGGGGGATATCTTTCTATGAAGCCGAAACGGTGTGCATGTTTTTTTAGCCAGGCTGACTCCGGGGTATTTCCAAAGGAATAATGTACGCTGTTAATGTCTGTGGTAAGCCCGCTCTGGTGTTCCGAGTGTCCGGGACGTGCTGAAAATTGTTCGGCGTTTGTCAGGCCACTGCGCCTGACCGCATTTTCAAACAGTTCCCGTTGCACGGTGTCGGATCTGTAGGCCGACCTGTTCCATAGCGTAATGCTGTCTCTGGCCGCGCGGCGGCACATGTTGGCAAAAGCCGAGGCTGCTTCTTTGCGCAACAGGTTCATTGCTCCGCGGTTGTATGCTTCGTCTATGGGGATAAGGTCTCCGGGGCGGTATCCTTCGGGAAATTTATGGTTTTTATTTACCAGGATGAGTATTCCATCGGAAGTGTCTGCTTCTGATATGTTTACATAGCCGTCTGTCCGTTGTTGTGTAACGGTGTCCTGAGATGAAGAGAAAACTTGTATAAATAGTAAACACAGCAAAAACAGTTTCATCATGCGAAATTAAGGAAATATTTGTACAAAAATTTGCGAATTATGGAAAATCATTTACCTTTGCAGCCCGTTTAAAAAATAAACGGTCGTTCATTGACGTATTAAAGAGAGATAATAGAGGTAAAAAATAAGATAGTCTGTAATAACCAGGTCTAAGGACCGTTAAAAATTAGGGACTACAATTTGAGAAGATCAAGGGTTGCCGGCCGGGAGGTCGGTGACAGCGAGAGATTCGGAACGAGAAAAAGTTACGAAGGGCGTATGGGGGATGCCTTGGCTTCCGGGAGCGAAGA
>JBAZHT010000001.1:0-140084 GCA_041652255.1 Bacteroidales bacterium | reverse complement strand
CGGTATACGCTACGGCTTCGGTCAACCAACAGGGGGTAATGCACATTTCTTTGGCCAATGTCAGCCTGGACAAACCGTGTGAAGTAACGATCAATCTGAACAGCGCCAGGTTCAAAGACCCATCCGCCAGAATCCTTACTTCCGGAAATATTACTGACTATAACGATTTTGATCATCCCCATACAGTCAGGCCGGAAACCTATTCAGGTATGATATTTGGAAAAGACGTTCTGACACTTACCATGCCTGCCAAATCAATTGTTACGCTGGAGTTGCTCCCTGCCGGTAAATAATGGTTTTGATAGGCCTTTTTTGAAAAGAAATCGTTACTTTTGACAGATTTTCGCACAAAACAAATCAATAACCTATAATCATTTTAATATGACAACAGAGAAAAAAAGCTACGCATTGCCAATCATCATGATGATTGTGCTTTTCGGGATGATCTCATTTGTGACCAACCTGGCAGCACCAATGGGACAAGTATTGAAAGAACAATTTGGAGCTTCCAATTTCCAGGGGTTACTGGGTAATGCGGCTAACTTCATAGCCTATGCCGTAATGGGAATACCGGGAGGTATGCTGTTACAGCGCATAGGGTATAAAAAAACGGCCCTTATAGCCATAGCCATCGGTTTCCTGGGAGTATTCATTCAGTTTCTCTCCGGACACTCATCAGAAACGGCCGCATTCAGTATATATCTTCTGGGTGCATTTGTTGCCGGTTTTTCCATGTGTTTATTAAATACCGTTGTGAATCCCATGCTTAACACACTGGGTGGCGGCGGAAACAAAGGGAACCAGCTTATACAGGTAGGAGGTTCCTTCAACTCTGTAATGGCTACGCTTACACCTGCATTGGTGGGTATTTTAATTGGTGAAGCGGCCAAAGCCAACATCAAGGATGTTTTCCCGGTAATGTACATTGCCCTGGGCGTTTTTGCCCTTGTGTTTTTAGTATTGCTGGCCGTCAAGATCCCCGAACCTCATGTGGCCCAAAGCAAGGAGCCCATGAAGCAGTTGATGACAGGTGCTCTGAAATACAGGCATTTCATACTGGGAGCTATTGCCATTTTCGTGTACGTGGGAGTAGAAGTAGGAACCCCGGGTGTAATGATATACTGGTTGTCGGACAATCCCGAAGTAGGAAAAACTATCGCCGGTTTTGTGGCAGGTACCTATTGGTTGCTGATGCTCGTAGGACGTCTGATAGGTGCCTCTGTAGGCAGCAAAATATCCAGCAAACTAATGCTATCGGTTACGTCTGCCGCAGGACTTCTTTTGATCTTCCTCACCTTATTCTCTTCTACAGAAACAATGGTTTCCCTGCCCGTTTTGCAGCGTTCGGCTCTTGGTTCCCTTTCATTCGGAATGGCCCAGGTCCCCATTAATGCCATGTTTATTGTATTGGTCGGATTGTGTACCTCCATCATGTGGGGCAGTATTTTCAACCTTGCCGTGGAAGGCCTGGGCAAATACACGGCGGCGGCTTCCGGCATATTCATGGTGTTGGTATGCGGCGGAGGCATTCTTCCGGCGATCCAGGGATTTGTTGCCGACAAGGCCGGCTATATATCCAGTTACTGGGTGATTGTAATAGGACTGGCTTACCTTTTGTTCTACGCCCTGGTGGGATCAATCAACAAAAACAAAGAAATCCAAACTCAATAAATTATGGGAAAACCTTACGTAGTAGGCATTGACATAGGAGGTCAAAGCACGAAACTGGGCGTCGTGGATGCCCGCGGGAATATCATTATTCAAACTTCATTCGACACACGTGATATCACAACTTTGAAGGGGTACATGGATGAGCTGGAGAAAACACTTTCCCGGATCATCAACGCACCGGCTGTGGGAGGAAAAGAAAAAGTGAAAGGGATCGGTATCGGTGCCCCCAACGGCAATTATTATAAAGGGACTATTGAGTCTGCTCCCAACCTGAAATGGGCAAAAGATAAGCACGGAAATCCGGAAGTTGTCTACCTGAAAAAAAACGTAGAAACTGCCCTGGGATTGCCCGTTGTGGTCACCAACGATGCCAATGCCGCCGCACAGGGAGAAATGATCTACGGAGCGGCCAAAGGCATGAAGAATTTTATTGAGATCACCCTGGGAACGGGTGTGGGCAGCGGCATCATCATAGACGGGAAAGTTGTATACGGGCATGACGGGTTTGCCGGGGAACTGGGCCACACCACTTCCGTTCGCAGAACCGGAAGGCTCTGCAACTGCGGAAAAGTGGGATGCCTGGAAACCTATGCCTCGGCAATCGGGGTAGCCAGGACCGCACGCGAATTGCTGGAGATCGAACCCCACAGGGCCAGTATCCTGAGGAACATCCCGGCCGATGAGATCACATCCAAGGATGTTGCCCAGGCGGCTGCCAGGGGAGATGAACTGTCGGTGGATGTCTTTAACTACACCGGCCGCTTGTTGGGAGAAGCCTTTGCCGATTTTGTCGCTTTCAGCGCTCCGGAAGCCATTATTCTCTTTGGCGGTCTGGCTCAGGCAGGGGAACTGATCTTTAAACCCACCGTACAGGCTATGGAAGACAACCTGCTGTCCATTTGGAAAGGAAAAGTGAAAGTGCTTCATTCCGAGTTGCCCGGATCAGAGGCGGCGATCCTGGGATCGGCCGCCCTGGCGTGGGAATTGTAAAAAGCATTTGTATGGATATTGACATTATCAAAAAACAGTTTAAAGAAAAATTCGGGGATCCTGCCGGTGCTGTTTATGCCTCACCCGGCAGGATCAACCTTATAGGAGAACATACCGATTACAACGGTGGGTTTGTCTTTCCCGGAGCCATTGACAAAGGCATGGTGGCCGTGATCCGCAGGAACGGGACCGGGAAAGTCCGTGCATGGTCGGTGGATTTGCAGGATTATGCCGGGTTTTCCATGGAAGAAAATGACCTGCCCAAAGCATCCTGGGCGCGGTATATTTTTGGGGTATGTCGTGAGATGATCAAGCGAGGTGCGCAGCCCGGGGGATTTGATACCGCATTTGCCGGGGACGTTCCCCTGGGAGCCGGCATGTCATCATCTGCGGCACTGGAAAGCACGTATGCCTTTGCCCTGAACGACATGTTTTCCCTGGGCATAGACAAATTTGAACTGGCACGAATTGGGCAGGCCACCGAACACAATTATGTGGGCGTAAAGTGCGGGATTATGGATCAATTTGCATCCCTTTTCGGAAAAGAAGGCAGCCTGATCCGGCTGGACACCCGATCGATGGAATATAAGTATTTTCCTTTCCATCCGCAGGGGTATAAATTGGTTTTGCTGGATACTGCCGTGAAACACGAACTGGCTTCATCTGCTTACAACAAACGCCGTGAATCCTGTGAAAACGCGGCCTGCATGGTACGTGAGAACGGGCATCCCGGGGTGGAATTCCTTCGCGATGTCACCATGGATATGCTGAATGAAGTAAAGGACAAACTTTCAGAGGAAGACTTCAAAAGAGCCGAATACGTGGTGGGTGAAACCCAACGGGTACTGGCCGTTAGCGATGCCCTTGAACGGGATGACTATGAAACGGTAGGACGGATGATGTACCAGACACATGACGGGATGAGCCGCCTGTACGAGGTCAGTTGTGAAGAACTCGACTTCCTGAATGATATTGCCAAAGAATGCGGTGTTACCGGTTCGCGGGTAATGGGAGGCGGTTTTGGCGGGTGTACCATCAACCTGGTAAAAGAAACTTTGTACCGGGAATTTCTGACTAAGGCAAAAGAACAATTTGCACGCAAATTCGGTCATGAGCCCAAAGTGTATGAGGTGGTAATAAGCGACGGAGCCCGCAGGATCTCCTAGTCTCACAGATCAGGTTGGTCAATATCCAAAAAAACACAGGTATTGCCAACCAGTTGCAGGAAGCGGAAGAAATCTTTTTTTGAAATGACGGCCGTAAAGCGGTTGTCGTTGGGATGAAAACTGATTTCTTCCGCTTTTTTTAATTTCTCATCCAGGAATAATACCACGTGATTTTCCGGGTCGTTGATCAGACCGAATGGGGAAACCGATCCAGGTTCCACTCCCAAATAACGCCTCATGCGCTTTGGGGAAGCGAATGTCAGTTTTCCCTGCCGGAGTATTTTTTCTATCCGGTGGATGGGTAATTGCCTTTTCCAGTCAAAAACCACCAGGTAATGTTGATTTCCTTTGTGATTCCTGAAGAAAAGATTTTTGCAGTGCTGGGCTTCAATGTCTTTCCAGTAGGCTATCGCGTCTTCCGCTGTAGGCAGGGGCGGGTGTTGGTACAAACGGTATGAAATATTCCAGGCCCGGAGTTGTTTGAGTACTTTGTCCTTGCGGTCTTCCATAGTGCAAAAATACGTATATTTGCCTTATGATAATAAGAAAAGCGACAAAAGTGGATGCCGCCGTTCTGGCCCAAAACCAGATGCAGATGGCTCTGGAATCCGAAAATATCGTATTGGAATATTCAATGGTCAAAAAAGGGACAGATGCCTACCTGGCAGATGAACACCGCGGGACGGCATATATTGCCGAGATTGCCGGGAAGATTGCCGGGTCTTTATTAGTCACCAAAGAATGGAGTGACTGGCGGAATGCCTGGATCTGGTGGATTCAGAGCGTTTATACCGTTCCGGAATTTCGCCGGCAGGGAGTTTATAAGGCTTTGTATGGGCATTTGCAGGAATTGGTGCAACAGTCAGAAAATGTGATGGGAATTCGTCTGTATGCGGCCAAAACAAATGTTAACGCATTGGAAACATACCGTAAGCTGGGCATGACCGATCAGCATTACGTTACTTTTGAGTGGCTCAAGGATCCTGATACTTTCAAGCCGCAAACATGAAGCATTTTGGTCTCTTTTTTACCTTGCTGATGATCATTTACGCGGCAGGTACCGCTTACGTACTTTACCGGGGGTATGTATGGTCACCGTTCCGGGGTGAAGCATTGAAATGGATATGCATTATTGCCGGGTCTTTTTTCATGCTTTCTTTTCCGCTGATGAACATGATTCCCTTGCCGTGGCCCGGGATACAGGCGGTCTGGATGAAATTTGCCTACGGGTGGCTTGTATTCGTGCTCTATGCTTTTATGCTGATCCTGGTTGTGGATATTGCCTCCGGGGTGCTGCATCTGTTCCGCATTAAATGTGGATTTCCCTTGCCCATCCGGTCTGTGCTGTGGTTTGCTGGCCTTATGCTTATTGCAGCCGTTCTGGTTACAGGAAATATCAGGTACCGGAATTTTGTACGAAGAGATGTTGATTTTGGGTTTCCAAAGCCCGTAAAAATGCTGGCCATAAGCGACCTTCACCTGGGATTGCTGGTAGATGCCAAAAGACTGGAAAAATTTGTTGAAGCAATCAACCGGGAACATCCGGATGTAGTGCTTATTGCAGGAGACCTGGTGGACCGTTCCATAAGTCATTTACAGGAACAGGGCATGGGGGATATCTTAAAGAAAATTGAAACTTCATTGGGAGTGTATGCGGTTCCCGGAAATCATGAGTTTTATGCAGGAGAGGAAGATACATTTACATGGATGGAAAACCAGGGCATTACCGTACTCAGGGATTCTGTGGTAATGATCCCGGGGGTGGCGTTTTTGCTGGGCAGGGAAGACCAGTCTGCCCCTGAACGGAAAACGCTCCGTGAAATTTGGGAAAATTCACCTTATGCCGGGGAACCCCGCCAGTTGCCCCTGATAGTGATGGACCATCAGCCGGTGAATATTGCCGAGGCCGTTGCGTTTGGGGTAGACCTTCAATTATCCGGACATACACACGCCGGGCAGATCTGGCCGGTGTCGTGGATCGTAAGAAAAGCGAACGACTTGTTTTACGGTGAATATAAAAAGGGAAAAACCCGTTTTTACGTTACCTCCGGACTGGCCATCTGGGGTCCTCCTTACAGGATAGGTGTTGCCCGCAGCGAATACGTTGTTATTCAGTGAAACAGGGGAATTATTCCTAAGGAAAGAGTATAATTGATCCCGGGCATGGGCCTTGCCAGGACCGATTCGTATTCTTCATTAAAGAGATTTCGCACGATCCCTTTCAGGTTGATGACCAATCGCGGTAAGCGAATGACGGTTTCCAGAGAGATGTCGTTCATGAAATACGGCGAAAGCACGCCTATCCGGCTGTTGGTCTGGTTGCTGGATGTGGTAAACCGCTCGCTGTAATAAGTCCATTGGTAAGTGAAGGTCCATGCTTTCCATGATATACGTCCCGTGACGGCAGAGGAAAATTCAGGAATGTACACCAATTGTTTTCCGATGGCCTGATCGGCCCAGTTGACAGGATCTCCCAGATTTATCGATCTTGTCCAGGCAAAGTGCCCGTCGGCTGACGCTTTCCAGTTTTTATTGACTATTATGGCCAAAGACCCGTTAAATTCGGTTCCATAGCTTTTTACCTGTTTGACATTGAGCGGGGACCAGAATCCTTTGAAGGTTGGAAGCCAGACGATCCAGTTGTCTATCAGGGAATAAAACCCGGTAATACTTCCTTTCCAGGAATAACGCGAGCCTTTGTGAGTAGTCGCGATCCCTCCGTCAAAAGTAACCCCTTGTTCGGGTTTAAGATCGGGATTACCGCCGGGCATGAAATACAGGTCATTGAGTGTGGGATAACGAAAATTCCTGGCAGCAGAAGCTTTCAGAACGACTTCACCCCGGCGCGAGACCAGATACTCGGCAAAAAAAGAGGGGATCAGGGGGGTAAATTCCCTGCCGTACAAATCTTCCCTCAGGTCAACGGAAAACCCCAGTCGTTCAGCGGGCCGGTATTTGACGGACAGGAATCCGGAGGCTTCCAGGCGTGCCTGTTCGTATCCCATAATATTTTGTTTTCCTTCAACGGATACCACGGCATTGTCCATACTGGTGACCAGGTGCTGGTTCACGGTCAAATTTCCTGAAAACATCCATTTATTGATGTACCATTCGGTTTCTACCTGGGAAAAGAAGGTGTTTACGTAACTTTGGGCATGGACCATATTGGCCCATTGGTCTTCTCCCAGGTCGCGTTTGTATTCATAGAGAAGATCGGTGTAGGTATATCCGGCTTTGGCTTCCCATTTTGATCGTTGCAGCAGTTTATGCCACCGGATGATCCCCCTGAAGGTGTTTTCGGTCTGGTTGTTCCGTACGCTGGAATTCTCTTTGTAATCTACATTTAACAAGGGTATGCCGCGATCGGTCCGGCTATACCAGGCAGACAGGTTCCAGTTTCCCGTCCGGGATCCGCTTAAGTCAATGTCCTGTAAAAAGTGAAAATCACGAAAAGAACCGTTTTGGTTTCGTTCCACAGGGTATTCAAAGCCCGTTATATTTCCCTTCTGATCGTAAAAAAAGGTCTTTTTTCGGTAATTGGTGTACGGGTAATCGTTTACAGAAGAAGCAAAATATACCCTGGAGGAGGTTTTCCAATTTTCTCCCCCGTAAGAAACCTGCAGGAAATCATCGAAGGTGCGGAAACTCCCCACTCCCTGTATAAAATTAACATAAGGGCCTTTTTCGGAAACTGTTTGGGTAGACAATGCGATTGCCCCTCCAAGTCCGCCGGAAGCAATGCTTACCGAACCGGGCCCGTAGTATAACTCGGCTTTGTCAATAAAAAAGGAAGGGATGGTTGAAAAGTCCACCATACCCAGCATGGGTGAATTGAGTTTCATCCCGTTCCAGGTTACCTGGGTATGAGAAGGAGATGTCCCGCGAAAAGAAGCGGTGGAAAGGGTTGCTCTGCCGTAGCTTTTAATGAAGACAGTGCTGTTTAGTGAAAGAACCTGAGCCAGGGAGCCCGAAATATCATTTCGCAGTCCGGCAGAATCCAGCGAGGTTTTCTGGATACCCATATCCCGTAGTCTTCTTTGGGCAACTATGCGGATGGAATCCAATTGCCTAACCTGTACCGTGTCCTGCGCGTTAAGTTGAAAAGAGCAGAAAAGCGCCCAATACAGTAAGGTAGTGTACTTCATCGTTTTACAAGGTTGTAATCCCTGATTCCGGTAATTTCCGTAGAGAGCTCACCCAACCATCCCGATTTTCCGTTCACCCCGGTCTGGATTTTAACAAAATCAATGAACTCCAGGTCAACGGGATCTCCTTCAGGGGTAATGGCATCGGATATTCTGAAAAGACCCTGTTGGTCGTTGTCGGCATATCCCCAATCGTAAGGAGGGCTTATCCAGGATCCCGTTTCAGACAAATAATTGCGGGATTCCAGACAAGTCCCGGCAAGTGTGTAATATTCAGCATCTATCCAAAGTGGATAATAGGTTTCCTGGTCATGAAAAGCCGCAAGGTAATCTATGGTTCCTGTCAGGCCGTTATTGTCTATCCAATGTACAGATGAGCCTGGTTGGCGTGGTTTAAAATAGGTGATCTCGTAATTCCTGGTTACCGTTCCATGATTGTTTTCACTGCCTTTGAGCTCAAACCATCCGTCATCCGGCAACCCGTTTCCGTTGCTGTCCTGCATAACCCAAACGATCCCGGGCTCGGAAGAATTTTCGTGGGCGTTGCCTTCTATCTGCAGGTTGTATCCACCATCGTTTACTATGCTGTGGTCAAATCCTGCTACAATATATCCTCCGAATGCCCCAAGGGAAACAAACAGGTTGCTGAGAAGCCTGTTTTGGGCATAAGCGATGGCCTCTTCCCGGGTATCCTCTCCTGTAAAACCTCCTACGCTTGTTTCATTAATAAACTGGCCGGGGGCAGGCATGTACTCATAGATCATGTTCCAGTCTGCGCGGCTGTTATCCTGCAGGGGGCGGAAGTACTTATTCGAAGGTATATCCGGATTTACATTAACAGTAACCGGAAAGCTGATCTGATCAAGTCCTGCTGTATTTTCAGCACTAAAAAGAAGTTGGAAGACACCCGATTCGCTAGAACGAAAAAGGAATATGCTGTCCCGGCTGACTTCTACTTCATTTACTTTCCATATATAGATGGCATTATGACTGTATTCAACAATGGGACATAATGTCAGGATGCTGTCTGCAACAATGGAAAAACCGCCTTCAGGAACGTCCAGAAATATTTCCGGTTTGTAATTCTGATTATGGCCAGAATCCGGTTCACTTACTCTGATCGGGAAACTGATCTGGTCGCATCCTGCGGTGTTTTCTGCATTAAAATTAAGTTGGAACACACCCGTTTGCGAAGAGCTAAACACGTATATACTGTCGTGGCTGACTTCCTCCTCGTTGACTTTCCAGATAAAGGTCGCATTATGACCGTTTTCGACGATGGGATGCAAAGTTAGCATGCTGTCTGTTACAATGGAAAAGCCGCCTTCAGGAACGTCCAGGAATATTATAGGTTTTTGGGTTTCGTTATGGCCGCCTTCAGGTGTATTCACTGTAACCGGGAAGCTTACAACATCGCTTCCATCTGTGTTTTCTACACAAAAATCAAGTTGGAAAACACCTGTTTGCGAAGAGCTAAACAAGTAAATACTGTCGCGGCAGGCTTCCTCCTCGTTGACTTTCCAGATAAAGGTCGCATTATGGCCGTTTTCGACAATGGGATGCAAAGTTAGTATGCTGTCTGTTACAATGGAAAAGCCGCCTTCAGGTATAGCCAGATATATGGCCGGAACGGCCTTTCTTTCTACGTCTATACGGATGTTTTTGCTAACGGTAATATCCTCACGGATCACTTTAAAAGTAAGGTAATACGTTCCAGGGCTATCAGTCGTGAACAAATAAACCTGCTCCGTCCCTGTTCTCCGGTCGTTAACAATCCATTCAAAAACAGCATCCTGTGCGTACAAAACCTGAGGGGCCAGTGTCAGGGTGTTTCCTGCCTTCATGTGATAGACACCTTCTTCATTATCAAAAATAATCTCGGGAGCCGGCCGGCTATAGAATTCCTGTCCCTGATTACATCCGGAAAAAAGGAAAAGCAGTAATATCAATGGAAAGTAAACGTCCTGTCTCATAGTTATTTAAAACAAAAAGCTCCGGGATTGATCCCTGCGGTTAGCGTATCCAGCGGCTGTCCTTTAGCGTTATAAAGGTATACCCTCCCAGGCTGCACGTAATCCAGTGCATCGGCAACATATATATGGGACGTGGAGGGATTTGCGGCCAACCCGTAAAAATGTTTATTCTGGTTTCTGATAAAAGGTAGTAAAGGGAACGCGTTTTCATTTACTCCCATACGCCAGACATCGCGATTCAAAATATACAGGGTGTCCCTGGTGGCGTTGAGTGCAAGGTAGGAATATGATGCATTATTGGAAACAGTGAAGATTTTTTCCACGGTTTTTGTGGCGGCGTCTATACGATAGACATCTCCGGTGGCAGCACACCATATCTTGTTGTTTTTATCAAGAAGCAATTGTGTGGGCTGATGTCCCACCTGAATAGAATCGGTAATTGCATCTGTTTGGGTGTCAATAATCAGTAGTTTATTATCATAAGACCAACAACTAACAAACAGTTCATTTTCCCATTGTACCATTTCTTCAGTAGATTTATGGCCCGGGGTATTGATATAACCTGTTATGCTGTATGATTCGGGATCAATAATAGTAATTTTTTCTTGGTAAAGATCAGTCACATATGCCTTTTTGTCGCTGACAAAATGGATGTAACGTGGTGAAATAAAACCGGTAATATTTCCCGTCAGCCGGAATGTGTGCGTGTCAATTACAAAAACCACCCCGGAATTATTGACCACAATATACCCTTTTTCATTGTGGATTGTCATAGATTGGGCTACATCTCCCAGATTAATCCCGTTTGCCCTTATGAAAACTTCATTTTCCAGGGTCCCGGATCGCGGATCATAATAGGTAAGGGATGCATTGCCGTACATAAAATTGCCTTCGTTAATGATGAAGAATCCATCCGTTGAAGGCCCGGGTTCAAAGGTTTCTGTTTCTGACGGCCCGTATTTCATACAGGATCCCGTCAGAAACAGAACCATTAATGCAACCGTTGTACGGATGATCTTCAGCGTCATTATTGAGAAGAATCTTTAAAAGTAATGTTATCCAGACAAAAGTACGAGGGTGTGTTCATACCGTAAGCCCCGGTATCTGAACTTTGCAAAGAAAAAGTAAGGCTATGTACGTTTCCCAGTGTCGTTAGATCCACTTTTTTCCATAAAGTCCTGATTCCTTCAGCTGTGGGAGTACGAAAATCTGCCAGGTAAACAGCAACAGTTCCTGTTTCAACTCCGTCTTTACTGATCCCGGTTATGTTCAGTTTAAACCAATCCTGATCTGTGTAGGAAAATGATTTAGCGAACAAATCGCCGTTCTTCATGGATAAAGCCGTATAAGTGCTATTGTTTACATACATTGATACAATTTCTACTTCTTTTTCAGGGTCTTCAAACGAGATTACGGCATTCGTTCCCAGATATACTACTGCAAATGTTGAAGAACCCATATGTCCTCCATTCCCTGTTGTTGAATTTTGATAGAACACACTGCATTGGTTTGTATAACCCATTGTTGCCCTATCGTTCCATTGGGATAAAGCAATTCCATTCCAGGAAGAATAGACATATCCTCCATATTCAAATGATGAATAAGCATATCCGAAAGTCATCCCGGATGCTTTGTGAACGTAAGGAATATAGGTCCCGTCGTAGAGGTTATCCCCGTAGATGGAATTGGCAAGAGAAGCCTCACCGGCTTCTTCAAACGTGACAACTGTGGGTGCAGGCTCCCGGAGTGAGTCCATTTTGGAACAACCGGAAAAAAGTGCAATTATGCACAACAAAGACAAAAATGATTTATTCATATTTAACAAGAATTTGGTTAGTTCTCCGCTAGTTTACAACGGCAGGTCTTCTGACTTATCCCTGTTTCCGTCGCCTTCCCGAACCATTAGGTCAGTGGCAAGAATAACGGGAACTGATGGAACATAAGTTCCTGGGACTCACAGCAGCGGGAACTGTTGCCGAATTTCACGGCATTCCCTTTTAATCCATTGGACCGTTTTCAGGTCTGTTGGAACCGGTGCTCTGCAAATATAGATGGTTTGGGGGAATATTATGCTATTTTTGTAAAGAAAAATATCCTGAACCATGAAAAACAGAGTTACGTTATTGACAATTACAATCTTGAGTTGCTTAATTTCATACCCGGCTTTGGCCAGGGGAAATTATGTGGTTGATTCCCTGGAGAGTTCCATTTTAAAAGAAGTACGTCACTTTGCCGTGTATCTGCCTGAAAGTTATGAAAACAACCCGGAAAGGGACTACCCGGTCCTTTATTTGCTCCACGGCGGAGGCGGTTCCTGGCGTGACTGGGGCAGGGTGGGCAATATGGCCCGGATAGCAGATCGGCTGATATCGGCCCGGGAAGTCCGGGAAATGATCATTGTAATGCCCGATGCCGGATCAACCCTGATGACGTATTTCAACGGAGGTGACTGGAATTTTGAAGATCATTTTTTTCAGGAATTTATGCCTTTCGTTGAAAGCCGGTACAGGATCCGTTCTGAAAAAGGATCCCGCGCGATTGCCGGTCTGTCCATGGGAGGTCAGGGCTCGGTCATGTACGGCTGTCACAGACCTGATCTTTTTTCGGTAGTATATGCCATGAGTGCCTACCTGTACAAAATGGAGCTGTCCATGTTTAATGAAGATGATCCGGTGAACCGGGATATTCAACAAAGGGTTGAGGATAACAATGCGGTAAAATACATTTCAGGAATATCGGCAGAAGAGGCAGTTCCTTTACGTTCTGTGATATGGGTGATCGATTGCGGAGATGACGATTTCACTTACCGTGCGAACGTGGAATTCTCTCTGGCCATGAAAGAAAAGAAGATTCCCGTACAGATACGAATATTTGACGGGGCACATTCCTGGGAATACTGGCAGTCGGCTCTGGGCAGGGCCCTTCCCTACATCTCGGCAATCCTGTAAATAAGCGGAGCTTCTTCGGAGGGCTGGAGGACGTCGTATCCTTCCTTAAGTTCCAGGTTCCATCCGGAAGTTTTGTAAGGAACGAAAGCGGTAGTCCAGTTCGCAGAGATCAGGCACCCGCCTTCAGAGACCTCCAATATTCCAAAATCTCCGGTGATCCGGATATTGGGGTACAGAGTCCCCAGTTCGCCCATTGATTGTACATTGACAGGGGAGAATCCCATGTTGAATTGCCTCAGGGGAATGGCCAGAACAGTATCCCGCGTAAAAGTATGTATGTAGGCTTCCCGTATACGAATTTTCTCCTGCTCCCTTTGGTTTTCTGTAGCCGCAACGGTATCGTAACCGTATTTTTGCAGCTTGTCAGGGTCCGTTTGCGTGGAAAGAACCCCGTTATTATTGAAGAGTGCTTTTTGTAGCATGTCGGGAAGGGAGGCTTCTTTACTCAATCCGGTTCTCCAGTCAGCATCAAAACGGTCCAGCAGGTGTCCATAGGCCAGTCCCGAATGGTAGGCAAAAGCATATACGAAAGACTCGTTCTCCCAGTGGCGCATACGGCTTTTTATGATCTCTTCCTCCATATGGGCAGTATCGTCGCAGCAAAGCTTGTAGGCAGTATATTCGGGCAGTCCTTCCAGGATTAGGAAAGCGTCTTCATTAAGGCGGGCTTCTTCCGGAAATTCCGACAGACGGTTGTTCCTGAAAAGCCAGGCCTGACGAACGGCTTCAGCAGCTGCTTTTGGGTCTTTTTCCCTGATGGCTGCATCCAGGGCATTCCATTCCATTTTAAGCCAGATCCGGGCAGAAGAATTTTCCATGTGTTCACATAGTCCCGGCCGGGGATCCAGTTCCAATTCCGGCTGCCAATAATGAAAGGTTTCATGTACCAGCAATATATTCCGGTCAAAGGTGTTTTCAGGAAGTGGCCATAATGCCATGACCCAGCGCATGCCTCCCAGCTCTGTTGTTGAGTTGGCCGGATTCATCTCTTCGGGGAATTCTCCGCTCCAGATCCGGCCAAAAGGTTGTAGCAGGTTTTCTTTGTCTGATCTGTCGGCATAAACGGTGCCGGTTTCAGGATCCACAAAAAAAGTAGGGGCATACAATGATGTACCCCAAAGATCGCCGGTATCCCGTTGTAAAACAGATTCCAGCGAACTGAAATGTGAACGGGCAAGAGATGCGGTCCGCTCAGTCGTACACGAAGTCATCGTAAGAACGGTAATACAGAGAATTATCAGGAAAACTTGTTTCATCATTACAGTGTTGTTAATTCATCACAAAACTATAAAAATATAGTATATTTGCGCCTCAAATTCAAATTGATGGAGTCAACACGCCGGAGAATCATACATTCTGTCAGGAACGTTACACCGGGCGCTTTAAAAACTTCCTGGTGGCTGGTAAAGATTATGTTCCTGGTAACATTCATTATTACCGTTTTGAAATACCTGGGAGTGATATCCTGGATTTCGATGTACCTGACGCCCGTTTTTTCAAAATTCGGGTTGCCCGGAGAAGCTTCACTGGCGTATGTTTCCGGGTTTTTTGTCAATTGTTATTCAGCCATTGCTGTTATTACCACACTTAATATGGATGTCAGATCCATCACCATCCTTGCCGTCATGGTGCTTTGCGCACACAATATTCCCATGGAAACGGCCGTTCAGAAGAAAACGGGGACCTCGGCCATAAGGATGATCCTGGTAAGAACGTTGTCTTCGTTATTTTTGGGATGGTTTTTGCATAAGATCATGCCCGGAGAAGCTATGCTAACGATGGCAGGAGCCGTCGATACACAATCCCGGGAATTTTGGCCCATGATGGGAAACTGGGCCCTGGATACAGTGAAGATCGCCATACCTATGGTGTTACTTGTTTATTCGCTGACTGTTGTTCAACGATTGCTTGCCGAGTTTGGGGTAATACGCTATATTGCAAAACTTTTGAAACCTGTAATGGTATTTTTTGGTCTGCCTCCCAAAACGGCTTTTTTATGGATAGTGGCCAATACCCTGGGGCTTGCTTACGGTGCTGCCGTAATGATAGATGAAGTGGAAGCCGGTAAGATCTCGGAAGAAGATGTGGATTTACTGAATCACCATATAAGCGTATCCCACAGCAACCTGGAAGATCTTTTGTTGTTTACAGCCATAGGAGGCCTTTTACCCTGGATGTTGCTTTCCCGGTGGGCCGTTTCACTCTTTTGGGTATGGGAGAGACGCCTGGAAAGACTGATTATGAAAAGAATGCGAAAGGTATAAAAAAAAGTCGGGGCGAAATGACTCGAACATTCGACCCCTTGCACCCCATGCAAGTGCGCTAGCCAACTGCGCCACGCCCCGCTTTTTAGAGCCGCAAATATACAGAATTTTTATGAAACTTATAATTTTTGAATAAAAAAATACTATGGAAACCATCAAATGCCTTATTGCCGGAAGCGGACCGGCCGGTTACACAGCAGCCATATATGCAGCCAGGGCAAACCTTCAGCCTGTTTTGTATGAAGGTGTTCTGCGTGGGGGTCAGTTAACTACGACTACAGAAATTGAAAACTTTCCGGGATATCCCCAGGGAGTGGACGGGAATCAGTTAATGGAAGATTTGCGTAAACAGGCAGAACGATTTGGCACTGAATTAAAAACCGGGATCATTACGGAAACAAAGCTGGACGAATCGCCTTTCAGGATCAAACTGGATGATGGAAAAGAGATACTGACTAAAACACTCATCATAGCCACAGGAGCTACGGCCCGTTATCTGGGACTGGAATCTGAAGTTAAATTTAAAGGCATGGGCGTTTCGGCATGTGCCACATGCGACGGATTTTTCTACCGGGGAAAAGACGTAGCCGTAGTAGGAGGCGGAGATACCGCTTGTGAAGAGGCGGTGTATTTATCTGGGTTGTGCCGGAAGGTATACATGATAGTAAGAAGGAATGTATTCAGGGCTTCCAAAGTAATGCAGGAGCGAGTGCTGTCAACACCAAATATTGAGGTTTTGTGGGAACACCAGACCCGCGAAATACTGGGCGATAACACAGGAGTGACAGGTGCCTTGCTGGTTCACAAATCGGGAAAAGAAAAAGTGATAGACATTCACGGATTCTTTTTGGCCATAGGACACCATCCCAATTCCGAGGCGTTCCTTCCCTGGGTTGAAGTAAATCCTGAAGGATACATCATTACCCGTCCCAAAAGCACGGAAACCAATGTAGGAGGAGTTTTTGCAGCCGGGGACGTACAGGACAACAAATACCGCCAGGCCATTACGGCTGCCGGCAGCGGCTGTATGGCTGCCATGGATGCCGAACGTTACCTGTCTATGAAATCTGGCCTGTAATTTGCTAAACTGTCGTATATTTGCATGAAATGTTATTAATGAAAAAACACATCATTTTGGTCACGGTTCTGTTGCTTGCAGGAGCCATGTCTTGTGTTAATCAGTATGAGACATTACTGCGAAGCACGGATTATGATCTGAAATTCCGCAAAGCCATTGAGTATTTCGAAGCCAAAAGGTATTCCAGGTCGCAGCCGTTACTGGAACAATTAAAATTGGTATACAGGGGTACTACAAGGGATGACACACTTCAGTTTTACCTGGGACTGAGCAATTATCACCTGAATGATTTTGTTACGGCCGAAGATAATTTTAAACAATTTGTAGACATCTTTCCACGTAGCACTTTTACGAAAACGGCCCGTTACCTGAGACTGGACTGTCTGTACCAAAATACATACAGATACGAGTTGGATCAACAGCCCAGTCATACGGCCATAGCTGCCATTGAAGAATTTCTCTATGATTATCCCGGCAGCGAATACGAAGACGTTTGCCGTAATATGCTGGATGACCTGTATAACCGTCTGGACCGAAAAGCTTTTGAGTCGGCGAAACTTTATTACACCATTGAAGATTATAAAGCTGCCACGCATGCGTTGAAAGAAACACTTAAGAACAATCCCGAAAGCCGTTACCGGGAAGAGGTGCTCTATTATATAGTTGCCGCAAATTACCAATATGCAAACAACAGTGTTCCTGATATGCAACGGGAACGTTTTCTTAACGTTATTGATGAATATTATAATTTTATCAGCGAGTATCCCGATTCAGAATACCGGAAAGAAATAGACAACATGTTCAGAAAAGCACAAAATTTTACAGCAAGACATAATAATCAAGAATAAATATGGATAATAAAAAGACGCCCGTTCCCGATACTACAGTTACCCGTGATCTTTCCAAATTGTCGGAGAAGACAGGTAACGTTTATGAGACTGTAATGATTGTTGCACAGCGTGCCAATCAGATATCTGCTGAAGTTAAGAAAGAACTGAACAGCAGGTTGGAAGAGTTTTCGAATTTTGCCGACACATTGGAGGAAACATTTGAAAATCGTGAACAAATTGAAATTTCACGTTATTATGAACGTCAGCCTAAACCTACGCTGATTGCCATAAAAGAGTTTGAAGACGGAGAGACATATTATAAAGTGGTTGAAGAACCCAAAGATTAATATTGCTTTATTCGCTGAGCATATCCAATTATGCCCTCATCAATATTCTTGATATTGAATTTTCCGAGGGCCTTACGATCCTTACCGGCGAAACAGGAGCCGGTAAATCTATTATATTGGGTGCCCTTTCACTTGTCTTAGGTCAGCGAGCGGATGTAAGCGTGCTCAGAGATCAGAACGCGAACGCTGTGGTGGAAGCCTGTTTCAGGATCCCGGAAGAAGAAAGGGATCTGGAAGGTCATTTTAATGAAAACCAGGTGGATTTTTCTTCGGATCTCATCATAAGACGGGTGATTTATCCGGGAGGAAAAAGCCGTTCCTTTGTGAATGATCAACCGGTGAATCTCGGTTTTTTGAAAAAATTAGGCAATTTGCTGATAGACATTCATTCCCAACACGAAAACCTGTTGCTGGCTGACAATGATTATCCTGTAAAAGCGGTTGACGCATTTGCCGGGCTGGGTCCGTTGAGCCTGGAATACCTGAAGACTTATCGCAGGGTCTCAGCCCTTACCGAACAGACAAGGGCTTTACGTTATACCTGTGAACAAACACAAAAAGACGTAGATTATATATCTTTTCAGTTTCAGGAATTGCAGGAAGCCCGACTGGAATCAGGAGAACAGGAGTCTTTGGAAAACGAGTTGAAGTTATTGGAACATGCGTCTGAGATCAGGCAGCATTTGTTTGTCATTACTTCTATACTTGAAGAAGGGGATTTCCCCGTTTTGGGAAGAATGAAAGAAGCAGAAAAATCGGCCGGTGCCGTTACAACACGGTATCCGGATTTTTCTGAAACCGCCGCCCGGCTTGAACAGGTTCGTATAGAGCTCAAAGATCTGGCCATGGAATGTTCCAATACAATAAATACCGTACAGGATGATCCTTCCAGACTGGATGCGGTCACCCTTCGGCTGGATAAGATCTATTCCCTGGAGCGTAAACACAACGTTCAAACAGTAGATCAATTGATAGAATTAAAGGATTCTCTGGATAGAAATTTACAGCAGGCAGATACTGACTTTTCCCGTTTGCATGAGTTGGAGAAAGAACTCAATGCTCTGACACAGGAAAGAAATTCACTGGCTTCTCGTTTGCATAAAGAACGGACGGCCTGTTTAAAAAAATTTTCTGAACAACTCAGAACAAGATTGGCCCTGTTGGGGATCCCATATGCCCGGATAGAATTCAATATTGAAGAAAAACCGGTATACGGACCAACAGGCAATACAGTCCTGGAAATACTGTTTTCTGCCAACAAGGATATTCCCCCCAGGGAACTGAGCCGCATTGCCTCCGGTGGTGAAATGTCACGTTTGATGTTATGTATTAAAACGGTGATAGCACAACATTCCGGGTTGAGTACCATCATATTTGACGAAGTAGATCAGGGCGTATCCGGAAAAATAGCAGATAGTATGGGCACAATGATCCACGAACTATCCGGTTATATGCAGGTATTGGCCATAACACACTTGCCCCAGGTCGCAGCAAAAGGGAATTCCCATTACCTGGTGCACAAGGATTCCGAAAATGATGTGACCCAAACAAAAGTATGGCCCCTGGAAGGAGAGGAACGCATAAAGGAAGTGGCCAGGATGTTGAGCGGATCGAGTATCACCCCTGCAGCTATGCAAAATGCAAAAGACCTGTTACACTTAAATAATTAACACCATGAGAGTAATCATTCAGGATAATTACGACCGTCTTTCTGCCTGGGCGGCCAATTATATTGTCAATAAGATCAAGGCGTACAATCCCACTTCCGGGGATCCTTTTGTTTTGGGCCTTCCTACCGGTTCTTCTCCGCTTGGTACATACAGAAAACTGATTGCCATGTACCGGGAAGGTATGGTTTCGTTCAAAAATGTTATCACATTCAATATGGATGAATACGTGGGTATTCCCGAAGATCATCCCCAGTCATACCATTATTTCATGCAGGAAAATTTCTTCCGCCATATTGATATCGATCCGGACAACATTCATATATTAAATGGTAATGCTTCGGATCCCATGTCCCAATGTGCAATCTATGAGGAAGCCATAATAAAAGCCGGCGGTATTCAACTTTTTCTGGGGGGAGTGGGGCCTGACGGTCATATAGCCTTTAACGAACCGGGCTCTTCCCTGGTCTCCAGAACCCGCATCAAAACGCTTACTACCGATACTTTACTGGCTAACGCCCGTTTTTTTGAAAACGACATTTCCCGTGTTCCCAAAACGGCGTTAACCGTAGGAATAGGAACTATAATGGATGCCCGGGAGGTTTTGATCCTTGTTAACGGACACGGAAAAGCCCGGGCTTTACATCATGCCGTTGAAGGATCTGTATCACATATGTGGACCGTTACCGCCCTGCAAATGCATCCCAAAGCCATTATCGTATGTGATGAATCAGCTGCCGCAGAGCTCAAAACAGAGACGGTCAGGTATTTCAGGGATATTGAAAGGGATAACCTGTGATCAGGGTAAAAGTTCTACCGTAAAATCAGGCAGGTAACGGATCATACGAATTCCGGTATTGGAATAACCGCTTTCGGGAGATCGCCTGTAAAAGGAAAAATGATTCTGTAATAAAGGGATCTGTAGATTGTCCAGACAATACTCAAAATCAGGTCCGTATAAGAACATGGCGTTCAAAAAATACAACATTACATCGTATCCCTGGAATGCGTATTGGGAAGGTTCGCCGTCATAAATTAACCGGAAATTCCTGATGAACGCCTGCACTTTCTTTGCCGAGTAGTCCGCGTAAACCGAGAGAGGCAAAATGACCTTTAGCTGGTGCAGGGCAGTCAGGTCTAGTGTTTCAAAAGTCCGCCAGCGGGACAGGCCGAACAGTTCAATGGGTATGCTGTCGTAAGCATGCAACAAATGTAAATTGCGTACGGCATCGGAAACAAAAGCTTCATTTTGTGAGGCAATAATGATCTGGTTCCTTTCGTTTGCGCCAAGTACTTCACGCAAAACTTCCGTGACTTCTCTGCCTTGCAGGACATCGTAAGAAAAATGTCGGTAGATGATCAGGTTGTTATCAAGTATTGACCTCAATCCGGGAGCAACGTGTTGTTCTCCTTCTTCAGAAATGATCCAAACAGATGCACTGTGAGGATCCAAATATTTTAACAACGATTCCTGCTGGGCCTCTAAGCTCGGTTGTACCTGGAAAAGATGGGGATAGGAACTGACCCAGATTTCTGCATTTCCGTCCAGTGGAGAAACGATTTTTACGTCGCTGTTGCGAAAATAAGAAATGGTACTGCCAATGTCATTGGCGTATACCGGCCCGATTATAAGATCACTATTCCCCAGGGTCTCACCGGAAAGCAAAACATCCACAGGCTGCCTGTACCAGTCGAATACTTGTAATACCAGGGGCATGCCCCTTTCTTTCATTTCTTCCGCTGCCAGGAGGGCCCCTTGGTAGAATTCAATGAATTCACTGCCGGATATAGTGTCGGAAAAGGGAAGTAAAACGGATATAACGGGTCTGTAAGAACCCGCAGATATGATATCATTACAGGAACGTTCCGACTTTTCTGCGGGAACGGGAAGATCCACATCCGGCAGGGTTTCCTGAATGTTGCCGGTAATCTCTTGCTTTTCTTCGTTGTCTGGATCGGGGATGAGTAATATTTGTCCCCTGGTGATGTCTCCTGTTTTCAGGTTATTGAGCAGGGCTATATCCTTCGCATCTACTTTGTATTTTCTGGCAATGGAATACAACGTTTCCATCCAGCGTACTTTATGACGGATATAATGCTGTTCCTGAGCTCCCAACGTAATAAAGAAAAACAGGAATAAGACCAGGAAAATGTTTCTGATTCTCATAAACGGGCAATCATATTGCGGATGCACCCTTCCATGGTTTCGTAAAATGCATCGTCATATGTCAAAGGTACAAAAGCCGTGCCTGTAAGATGTTCGAATAATTCAATGTACCGATTGGATATATTCTCAATGACATGGTCGGTAAGAACAGGCATTTTCTGCCCGGGTTGTCCGCTGAATCCGTTATCCATGAGCCATTCCCGTACAAACTCTTTGGAAAGTTGCCTGGGAGGAAGTCCCATGGAAAAATTTTCCCGGTAATCATCCGCGTAAAAATACCGGGATGAATCGGGCGTATGGATCTCGTCAATAAGATAGATCGTATCCCCGAGCTTCCCGAATTCATATTTGGTATCAACAAGTATCAATCCTTTATCGGCTGCCAGTTTTTGGCCTCTTTCAAATAGTGCCAGTGAATATTCTTCAAGCTTTTTGTAGTCTGTTTCACTTACAAGACCACTGGCAATGATTTCTTCCGGGGAAATATCCTGGTCATGAGCCCCAATTTCAGCTTTTGTGGTAGGAGTTATAATAGGTCGGGGAAAGGCCTGGTGTTCCTTCATTCCTTCAGGGAGTGTGATCCCGCAAAGTGTACGCTGACCGCTTTTGTAGGTTCTCCAGGAACTGCCGGTCAGATAGGATCTGACAATCATTTCTACAGGGAACGGTTCACAACGGTACCCGACAGTAACCATGGGATGGGGAGACGCAATCTTCCAATTGGGGACAATCTCTGCGGTAAGATCCAAAAAATCGGAAGCGATCCGGTTCAATATCTGGCCTTTGTACGTTATACCCCTGGGAAAAACAATGTCAAATGCAGATATCCTGTCCGTTGCTACCATAACAAGTATACGGTTGTCGATCGTATAAACATCGCGAACCTTGCCTGTATAAACACCTGTTTGACGCGGGAAATCAAATTGAGTCCTGATGACCGAATTCATAGGTGCTTCCTATTTGCGGCTTTTGGCGTATTCGCGATTCAGCCCTTTCACTACATCTTTTGTTACATCCAGTGACATAGTTCCATCAATGATGGTATTGCTGCTTCCGTCAGTGGTAAGGATCAGATCGTAGTTGTTGAGTACACGGTATTCTGCCATAAAAGTTTTGAGGGCATCCAGCACCCGGTTGAGCATAACCTGGTTTTCCTCGGACAGTTCCATTTGTTTTTGCTGTGCATACTGCTCCAGTTCCTGCTGACGGGCAGCCAGCTGATTCTGTTGTGTTTCAGCCTGATACCTGGTGATGAGGCCTTTTTGAACCTTTTCCTGAAAACTGGTTACGTCTTTCTCAAAAGCACGTCCTTTTTTTGTAAGATCGTCCTCAACTATGCGGGCTTTTGCATTCAAATCCGTCTGCAGATCCAGAAAAAAATCATATTGGTTTAACAGGGAATCCATTCGAATGTATACAATGTTGCCGGCAGGTACTTCACTCAATCCGGTTTCAGATTCAACGACTGAGGGTTTCCCGGTTCCAATACCCGTAAAATGTAAAATGTAAAGTGCCGCAATGGCAAGTGTCAGTAAAATGGTGATTATCAGTGATGTTTTCTTCATGATTAATTAAAAATAAGAACGTGCAAATATAATTAAAAATCGGAGAGTTGCTTTAAATACATCTGAATCGTATTTTCCAGACCGTAATAAATGGATTCGCATATAAGGGCATGGCCAATTGAGACTTCCAGCAACCCGGGTATATTACGTTGAAAATAAGCGACATTGCTAAGATTAAGGTCGTGTCCCGCATTCAGGCCCAGGGAATAACGGGCAGCTGCTTGTGCTGCTGTAATATAGGGGTGTATGGCTTTTTCACGGTCACGTTCGTACAAATGTGCGTAAGATTCCGTATACAGTTCCACCCGGTCCGCTCCGGTATAGGCTGCTGCTTTTATCATTTCAGGGTCTGGATCTACAAAAAGAGACACCCTGATTCCCGCGTCTTTGAATAGCTTCACCCATTCTTTCAGGGCATCCCGATGGCGGACAGTATCCCATCCCGCGTTTGAGGTGATTGCATCGTGAGCATCGGGAACCAATGTGACCTGAGCTGGTTTGACTTCAAGAACAAGGTCTATGAAAGAAGGGATGGGATTGCCTTCAATATTGAACTCGGTGGTTATAACGGGTTTGATATCCCTAACATCCCTGTATCGTATGTGACGTTCGTCAGGTCTGGGGTGAACGGTAATGCCCTGAGCGCCGAAACTTTCACAATCTTTGACGGCTTTTATGACATCAGGCATATTGCCTCCTCTGGCATTTCGCAAGGTGGCAAATTTGTTGACATTAACACTTAGATTTGTCATTATTGGTTATCTTTGCTGCAAAAGTACACCAACTTATCGGCAATACAAACATGAAGGTCGTTTTTTACGGGCAGGAAATCAATAAGGACTGGCTTCTCCCTGACAGGGGAGATGTTTCTTTTGAGATGCTTCCCAAGGACCGTATTATGCCGGGGGATACAGATCTGTTGATTACAGCAGGAGGTGACGGGACATTCCTTGAAGCACTTCAGATTGTCAAAAATTCAGGGGTTCCCATCGTGGGTATCAATTTTGGAAGGCTCGGTTTTCTTACCGGGTGCGGGCCCGATTTTATTGAACACCTGTTTGATGCCGTGCAAATGAAGCAGTACTGTAAAACCATACATACTGTTCTTGCGATTGAACAGACAGACCTCAGACAAAAGATCTACCCGTATGCCATTAACGAAATATGTATACAAAGGTATAGTTCTGCCATGATTGAGGTAGATGTCAAGATTGACGGGAAACATGTATCTACTTACAGGGGTGATGGAATTATTGTTGCAACGCCAACAGGGTCAACGGCTTATTCGTTAAGCGTGGGAGGGCCTATTGTCTTTCCCGAGTCAGGAGTTTTAATTCTATCTCCCATTGCCCCGCATAACCTGAATGTGCGTCCAATAGTTTTTAAAGACGATGCACAACTGGAAATTGAGGTAAAAAGCCGGAGCTCCAAAGCCCAGTTACACCTTGACAACCGATCCGTAGATATTGACCTGCCTTATGCATTTATTGTGAAAAAAGCTTCTTTCAGCATTACCAGCTTGTCTTTTGCCGGGAATGATTTTATTACCACGTTAAGGGAAAAATTGATGTTGGGATTTGATAAAAGAAACGGAGGTGAAGATTATGCTTAAAGAAACAGGAAAAATGCCCTGTCATGTATCCATAATTATGGACGGGAACGGAAGATGGGCTATATCCCGCGGCCTGGAAAGAAACCTGGGACACCGCCAGGGAGTGGATGCCGTTCGTGAAGCAACGGAGTTTGCCGTAGAGAAAGGTATTTCTTACCTGAGTCTTTTTGTTTTTTCGGAAGAAAACTGGGGCCGTCCCAAAAGAGAAACAGATGCTCTGATGTCGCTGATGGTGGATTCCATTCACAACGAAACGCCCACTCTGATGAAAAACAATGTTCGCTGCATTTTTATTGGTGACCGCGCCCATCTTAAACCCGATGTACTGGAACGTATGGACCAGTGTGTGGACCAGACCTCAAAAAACACGGCCATGACGTTGATCCTGGCCGTCAATTACAGCGGCAAGTGGGATATTCTCCAGGCAGTTAACCGTTATCTTGAAAATGAAGTGTCCATATCTGAAAACTCAGTCATCACTCCCGGGGATTTTTCCAGATACTTGTCTACTGAAGGGATCCCGGATCCTGATCTTATGATAAGAACTAGTGGGGAGATGCGCATAAGCAATTTCATGCTGTGGCAGATGGCCTACACTGAATTATATTTTACACCCGTACTTTGGCCTGATTTTCGCAAACCTGATTTCGAGAAAGCCTTGAACGCTTATTTTAACAGGAAACGCCGGTTTGGAAAGATTGAAGAATCATACTAATATTGCCTGAATGAAGTCCCTGTTTTTCTGTTTGATTTATATTTTATCTGTAGTTCCTTTACTGGGACAGGTTACTGAAAAAACGACCGTAGCGGATTCGACCACCTTAAAACAGAGTTCTGTTGTAATTGATTACTCAAATCCCAGGGAATGTGTCATATCAGGACTTAACGTAACCGGGGTGAACTATCTGAACGCGGACCAGATCCTGTCCCTGACCGGTCTTGCATTGGGGGATACCATAACAATTCCGGGAGAAGAATTGCAGTCAATAGTGAAACGATTGTTTATGCAGCGTTTCTTTTCAGATGTGGCGGTCTATGTGGACAGTCTTGTAAACGATAAGGCATACATTAACATTAACATTTTAGAACGTCCCCGCGTTTCCCAGTGGAAGTACGTGGGGGTTAAGAAGGGAGAACAGACTGACATAGAAGAAAAGGTGCGACTCCGAAGGGGAAGTGAATTGTCAGATTATGTTATTAAATCTTCCAGTGATCTGATCAAGGAATATTATGTAGAAAAAGGTTTTTTAAATGCAGAAGTAACAGCGACACATATAGAAGACACAACCATTAAGAATGCGGTCCAGGTCACTTTTCATGTAGATCGTAAAGATAAAGTCCGCATCAGGGAGATCAATTTTATTGGTGGAGATCAATTGTCCTTGCTGAAAAAGCGCTTTGCCATGAAGAAAACAAAAGACAAAAGACTTTACAATTTCTTCTTCAGCAAAAAATTTAACGAAAAAGAATTCCGCAACGACAAACAGCTCTTATTGCAAAAATACCACGAATTGGGATATCGGGATGCCCGTATTGTAAGGGATTCTGTTTATCAGATAGACGAAAAAAGTTTAGGGATAGATATTGTGATAGATGAAGGGACACAATATTATTTCCGAAATATCACATGGACCGGAAACACCCAATATTCAAGTGAAGTGCTGAATTCCGTCCTGCGTATAGAAAAAGGCGATATCTACGATGTGGTAACCATGGAAGAACGACTTTTCGGAGGAGGTAAAACTCAGCAAGGCAATGTTTCACAGATATATAAGGATCAGGGGTATCTCTTTTTCAGGGTGGTTCCAATTGAGGTCAATATTGTAAAGGATTCCGTTGATGTGGAAATGCGCATTTTCGAGGGGAAACCGGCCACGTACAACAGGATCATTATTAGCGGGAATAATGTTTCAAATGAAAAGATAATCCGTCGTCAGGTCTTTACACGACCCGGGTACCTGTTCAGTCAGACAGAACTGGAACGGTCCATCCGTGAGATAGCCTCTATGGGTCACTTTGATCAGGAGGCCATCATGCAGATGGGCTCAGGATTCAATGTCGTTCCCAACCAGGTTAACAATACCGTGGATATCATATACAACGTGACTGAAAAACCCGACAGCCAGTTTGAAATAGCCGGTGGTTGGGGCGGTAACACATTCGTTGGAACCGTAGGGATCAGTTTTAATAACTTTTCAATTAAGCGGTTGTTTGACAAAGAAGCCTGGAGGCCGGTTCCCTTGGGAGACGGACAAACGTTATCGCTAAGATTCCAGACCAACGGAACTTATTATATGGCCCTGAGTGCGACGTTTGTAGAACCCTGGCTTACCGGGAAAAAGCCGACCTCTTTCAATTCCAGCATTTATTATACCAGGCAAACGGCCTCTACCTACTATTACCTTACCAATGATCAGTTCATGGAGGTTTACGGACTGGGTATAGGACTGGGTACCCGGCTAAAATGGCCCGATAATTATTTTATTTTTTACAACCAGCTGGACATTAAGCGCTACAATTTGCAAGACTGGGGGTATTATTTCATGTTTACCAACGGTCAATCCAATATTATAGATTATACAATAACGTTACAACGAAACTCTACCGACCAGATCATATATCCCCGTCAGGGGTCCGACTTCAAATTCGGGTTACAGGTAACCCCACCGTATTCTCTTTTCAGGGATAAGAATACGGACTATTCAGCCATGACAGAAGCCGAAAGGTACCGGTGGATAGAATACCACAAATGGACCTTTGACGCCAGCCTTTACACACGTTTGATAGGAGACCTGGTATTAATGACCAGGGCTAACTTCGGATATCTTGGTTACTACAGCCGAAATTTAGGTTATTCTCCTTTTGAAGGGTTTATGCTGGGAGGTGACGGTATGAGCGGATACAACACCTATGGTGCCGACATCATATCCCAGAGAGGTTATTCTAATTATTCACTGACACCTACCATTAACGATGCCTATGCCGGTCGTGTATACGACAGGTTCACGGTGGAATTGCGATATCCCGTTATTTTGCAGCCCCAGTCAACCATTTATGCACTTGTTTTCCTGGAGGGAGGTAATAGCTGGAGCGATATGCGTGATTTCAACCCATTCTCCATTAAAAGGGCTGCAGGGGTAGGAGTACGGGTCTTTTTACCCATGATCGGTCTTTTGGGGATTGACTGGGGGTATGGGTTCGACACCGATTTCAGCGGAAAGAAAGGCGGATCGAATTTCCATTTCATGATTGGACAAACTTTTTAAATACATGACTATGAAAAGAGTGATCTTATTTTTACTGGTTAGCCTGATGACCGGCAGTTTGTCGGCCCAGAAGTATGCCGTAATGAATTCTGAGACTATTCTGGAAGCGTTGCCTGAATATTCTTCGGCACAGGAACAGATTTCTGATCTGCAGGAACAGTATCAGCAAAAGGTACAGGCTGAGTATGAACGGCTTGAAACCATGTTCCAGCAATATCAGAATGATAAAGAGCGACTTTCTGCTCAACAGAAAAAAGCACGCGAACAGGAAATACTGGACCGGGAAGAAGAAGTTAAAGCAATGCAGGAACAGTATTTTGGACAGGAAGGAACCCTGGCAAAAACGTCGGAAGTTCTTTTCAAACCCATCCAGGATCGTCTGCAGGATGCTGTCAAGTATATTGCTGAACGACAGGGTTATGCATTGATCATAGACATTGCGGCTGGTATGGGTGTGGTGCATTATACCCCTGAAATTGACATAAGTAATCTGGTTTTGGAAAGATTACAGGCTGTCAGGTAATTTTTTAGTACATTTGTAATCTTTAAACCAAAAACTTATGAAACGTATTGCTACTGTCCTTCTTCTGTTGATCTGTGTTATTGGCACATCTTCTGCGCAAAACCTGAAATTCGGTCATATCAATTCACAGGAATTGATAAGCCTGATGCCCGAAAGGGATTCAGCACTCATCAAATTGCAGGACTATACCAATGAACTGGAACAAACCATTACAGAAATGCAGCAGGAGTACCAGACAAAATATAACACATACCAGCAGAAACAGGCTACATGGACAGCTGCGGTTCTGGAAGCGAAACAGAGAGAATTGATAGGGATACAGCAACGTCTTGAACAATTCAGTCAGGGTGCTCAGCAGGAATACCAACAAATGCAACAAATATTACTATCCCCTGTATTTCAGAAAGCAAATGAGGCCATTGCAAAAGTTGCAAAAGATAACGGGTTCGCATTCATTTTTGATCTTTCTGTCGGAGGTGTAATTTATTTTGACGAACAGATTAGCGTGAACATCCTGCCGATGGCAAAAAGTGAACTCGGAATACCTGCAGAAAAAGTGGCTCCGACCCAGCTTCCCGGAATGGAACAACAACAGTAAAGCATATCTCTATGAACGGTACATCCATTGGAATAATGGATTCCGGAATAGGTGGGCTTTCAGTTCACGGTCACGTCAAGGCGCTTCTCCCTGAGGAGCGCCTCATTTATGTAGCAGATACCGCCTATTGTCCATACGGGACAAGGCCGGTGGATGAGATCATTCACAGATGTGATCTGATCACAAGATTTTTCCTGGAAAGAGAGTGTAAGATCATTGTTCTGGCCTGTAACACCGCAACTGCCGCTGCTATTGATACGTTACGCCACAGATACCCTCAAACGCTTATCGTCGGCATGGAACCGGCGGTAAAGCCTGCAGCTCTTCATACAAAAAGCGGGGTAGTTGGCGTTTTGGCAACTCGCGGAACCTTTATGGGATCTTTATACAACAGGACACTGGCCACGTTTGCCGGAGATGTAAAAGTGCTGGAAAAAGTGGGCGAAGGATGGGTGGAGGCCGTAGAAAAGGGAGAGCTGCAGTCCAAAGAAACGGAAGAACTGGTTAGAAAAACAATTGTTCCCCTGTTGGATGCCGGGGCTGATCATCTGGTCCTTGGATGTACACACTATCCATTTCTCATTCCCATGATCCTGAAAATTGCCGGACCCGGTTTGACAATAGTCGATCCGGCACCTGCCGTGGCCAGAAGGGTGAAACAATTATTGCAAGAAAATGGATTGGCTGCTAAGAAGGGTATGTTGCGGTCAGAAGATCTTTATTATACCTCTTGTGATGACACCAGTGTACTGCCCAGAGCTGTACCGAATGCAGCAAAAGGAGGTACAATAAACTGGAGACCGTATACGTTTGAGAACATGGAATAGACATCCTTCGCCTGGGGTAAACGCGTTAGGGACCCTACAAGAACCACATTCTTCTTAAGACAACTCTTGCAGATCATAACAGCCATACTCCCGATTACCTGAAGCACCAAGTTGATCAGGGCCAGTGCCAGGTCTTCTTTTCCTGCCAGTGAAGCCTTTTCTTTATAAAGAGGATGGGCGAGTTTTCCGAAATTTGCAGCCGTCAGGTAAGGAGGTAAATGTTCCATTTCCTGGTCGGTAACGTCTCCTATCAGGAGATCTACATTTTCCAGTTTGCCGCGGGAGGCCATACGAACGATCTCATGAACCGAGGAACTCCCCAAAAGACTGTTTCCCAGACCGGTAAGCGTTCCGCCACCTACTCCTGTGCCTCCCAGGTGCCTGTATCCTTCCCGGGATGCATCTATGTATGTGGTTCCGGTTCCCGTATTTACCACAAGCGCCTCCTCTAAACCGGTAAGAGCCAAGCCTCCGCGGCCGATGGATTCAATTTCCGGGACTATCCGGGAAGGGATCCCCAGGATATTGTCTTTAACCATGTTGGCATGTGTTCCTGTGGCAGAGATATGATCAATTGCTTTCAAAGGAATATTTTCCTGAGACAGGAAACGTTCCAGGGCCTTATAGAATTCGGGTAAATGATCGTTTGTCTTATATTGAAAAACAGCCTGGGGTGAAGGATAATCCTTGCCCCCAGGCTTTGTAAGAGCCATTTTTGTTAAAGTAGAACCAAAATCAAGCCCCAGTCTGAACATGGTTATACAACTCCTTGTTCCAGCATGGCACGGGCCACTTTCATGAAACCGGCAATGTTGGCTCCTTTTACATAGTTGATATAGCCGTCTTTTTGTTTGCCATGTTCCACGCAGGCCTGGTGTATACTGGACATGATCTGGTGCAATTTGCCATCCACTTCTTCTGCCGGCCAGTTGAGGTGGGCGGCATTTTGTGTCATTTCCAGGCCGGAGGTAGCTACACCACCTGCATTGACAGCTTTCCCGGGAGCAAAATTAACTTTTGCCTTTTGGAATGCTTCAATGGCTTCCGGGGTACAACCCATGTTGGAAATTTCAGCAACAAGAGATACGCCGTTAGCGATCAGGTTTTTGGCGTCTTCTCCGTTCAGTTCGTTTTGAGTAGCGCAGGGCAGTGCGATGTCCACTTTCACTTCCCAGGGACGTTTGGCGGCATAAAATACCGAACCAAGGAATTTTTCTGCATACGGAGCAACAATGTCGTTCCCAGAGGCGCGCAGTTCCAGCATGTAAGCAATCTTCTCTTCATTCAGTCCGGCGTTGTCATAAATATAACCGTCAGGTCCCGAGATTGTCACCACTTTAGCTCCAAGTTCGGTGGCTTTTTGTGCGGCACCCCAGGCAACGTTGCCGAATCCGGATATGGAAACGGTCTTGCCTTTCAGATCCTGTTGCATCTCCTGCAGCATATGCTGCACAAAGTAGACCCCTCCGTAACCGGTAGCTTCCGGACGGATCAGTGATCCTCCCCATGTAAGGCCTTTGCCTGTCATAACACCAGTATGCTCACGTGCCAGCTTCTTGTACCAACCGTAAAGGTATCCGATCTCCTTGGCTCCTACGCCAATGTCACCGGCGGGAACGTCTGTGTCGGGACCGAGGTTGTGCCACAATTCTGTCATAAAAGCCTGGCAGAAACGCATGATCTCGTTGGCTGAACGGCCGCGGGGGCTGAAATCCGATCCTCCCTTGCCGCCACCCATTGGCAGTGAAGTAAGGGCATTTTTGAAGATCTGTTCGAATCCCAGGAATTTCAGAATGGAAAGATTCACGGAATCGTGAAACCTGAGTCCACCCTTGTACGGCCCGATCGCATTGTTAAATTGAACACGGTAACCTGTGTTTACGTGTATTTCCCCTTTGTCATCAACCCAGGTCACCCTGAATGTGAAAATCCGGTCAGGCTCAACAATCCGTTCAACGATCTTTGCTTTTTCAAACTCGGGATGTTGGTTGTAAACATCCTCGATGGATTCCAAAACTTCGTGAACAGCTTGCAGATACTCCTTTTCGTGCCCGTACTTTTTCTCGAGAGTCGCAATAATTTCTTTTGCTTTCATGATAAATAAGTAATTTAAATATGTTTATTGTTTGGTGCAAATTATTCCACTACCCATGTAGCGCCGCTTCGCAGCATATCGTTCATACAGTGTATGGATGATTTATCGGCTACCTCCGTTACCTGATCCCTGACCATGTCGTCATATGTACGGTCTTTGACTTTGCGTATAACTCCCAGGGCAACAGGCAGTTCAGGCCATTCCATTTCACAAAGCATCATGTGCATGCCATGATTCTGTTCTTCGGCATTGTGAACCAGAATGTCATCTTTTGTTATGCCGTTTTCACCTATTGTAACGGCTTTTAAATGCATTCCTTCCAGGATAAGTCCTTTATCCCTGTCTTTCCCGAATATCATGGGTTCCCCGTGCCGGAGGACTATGGTTCTGTCAGCCCTTACGCTTTTATCTGAAATGAGAGAATGTGTTTTATCGTTGAAAATGACGCAATTTTGCAACACTTCCACCAGGGCTGTTCCGTCGTGGGTGGCGGCTTCCACCATGATTTCCTGGGTGAGTTTTAATTCCACATCCAGTGTACGGGCAAAGAACGTGCCGCGCGCGCCCATGGCAAGGGCTCCCGGATTGAATGGATGTTCCACTGTGCCGAACGGAGAAGTTTTGGTAACGGTTCCCCATTTAGAGGTGGGAGAATACTGACCTTTGGTAAGGCCGTATATCCGGTTGTTAAAAAGAACAATATTGATATCAATATTTCTACGGATTGCATGAATCAGGTGATTCCCGCCAATAGCCAGGGAATCTCCGTCACCTGTCATTTCCCATACAGATAAGGTCGGATTGGCCACTTTTATACCGGTGGCTATGGCAGCCGCCCTTCCGTGTATTCCATGAAAACCGTAAGTTTTCATGTAATAAGGGAAACGGGAGGAACAACCTATTCCGGATACGAAAACGTACCGTTCGTGAGAATACCCCAGTATTTCACTGACTTCCGGCAATGCCCTCTGAACGGCTGCAAGAACAGCATGATCCCCGCAACCGGGACACCATTTCACTTCTTGATCCGATTTAAAGTCTTGAGGAGTGAATTTCATTTTAGTAAATTATTGATTGCTTCGGTAATTTCTGATACGATAAAGGGTTGCCCCTGTATTTTGTTGTATTGCAAGTACGTGAATTGCGGGAACTTAGTTCTAAGGTAATTGGCAAAATGCCCGCTGTTGAGTTCAAAAACGACGATCTTTTTAAAACGTTTGAAAATATCCTCTGTATTCAAAGGCAGCGGATTGATGTAATCAAAGTGTGCCAGACCTGCCTGAACACCTTGTGAACGCAATTGACTTTCTGCACTTAGCATGTGTCCGTAAGTACCTCCCCAGCTTACCATAAGAATATCTCCTTCTTCTTCTCCTATGACTTTCAGCGGAGGTATTTCACGGGCTAAAAGTTCCACTTTCCTTGCACGTTCTTCTACCATTTGCTGATGTACCATCGGATCTGAAGAGACGGCTCCCTTGTGGTTCTTTTCCAAACCTCCTACCCTGTGTTCCATTCCGGCAGTTCCTGGCAGTGCCCACCGGGGAACCATCGTTTCGGGATCCCGTTTGAAAGGATAAAAATAAGGTTCATCAGGTTCCAGCTCATGTACAATAGGCGGATTGACAGAAGGATAATCTTTCATATCCGGAATTCTCCAGGGTTCGGACCCGTTGCCCAGAAACCCTTCTGAAAGGATAATGACCGGCATCATATGTTCCATAGCGTGTTTGGCTGCGTAAAATGCGGTTGAGAAACAGTGAGAAGGAGAATGTGGGGCCATGACGGCAACCGGACTCTCTCCGTTGCGCCCGTATAAAGCCTGATTCAAATCTGTTTGTTCGGTTTTTGTGGGGATGCCGGTAGAAGGGCCGGCACGTTGTACATCCACTATTACCAGAGGCAATTCAGCGATAATGGCCAGTCCCAGCGCTTCTGTTTTCAAAGACAGACCGGGGCCTGAAGTAGTCGTTACGGCCAGAGAACCGGCGTAAGAGGCTCCAATGGCGGTACATATACCGGCAATTTCATCTTCACATTGCAATGTTTTAACGCCCAGTTCTTTGTGTATGGCGAGTTCTTCCAGGATGCCTGTCGCAGGGGTGATAGGATAGGACCCGCAAAACAGAGGTCTTCCCGATTTTTCAGAAGCGGCCATCAAGCCCCAGGCAATGGCTCTGTTGCCGTTGATATTCCTATAGATGCCCGGTTTCTGTTTGGAAGGTTTCACTATATAGGTGTCTGCTATTGCCTGGATATTACCAGCATAATTAAAGCCGTCCCTGAGTACTTTGTTGTTCATGTCTATTAGTTCAGGCGATCTGGAAAATTTCTTTTTGAAGAATTCTTCCGTGTGTCTGAGGGGCATATTGTAAAGGAAGAAACAGATTCCCAGTGCAAACATATTTTTACATCTCAATCCTGATTTGGGATCCAGACCGCAGTTATTCAGACAATCTTTGGTCAGGGTGGTTATGGGAGCGGCAATGATGTTCCTGTTCTTGATCTTAAGTTCTGTAAAAGGGTCGTCGGTTTGAAATCCTGCTTTTTCCAGTCCCTTTTCATCAAATGTATCGGTATCTACAATAATGGTTGCGTTGGGTTTCAGCCATTTCACATTTGATTTTAATGCGGCAGGGTTCATGGCTACCAGTACGTCGCAGTAGTCACCCGGTGTATATATGGCACTGCTGCCAATATGAACCTGGAAACCGGAAACTCCCGCAACGGTTCCCTGAGGGGCTCTGATTTCTGAAGGATAATCGGGGAAAGTAGAAATCTCATTTCCGAAATAAGCAGATGTATCGGCAAAAAGAGATCCTGTCAACTGCATCCCGTCTCCGGAATCTCCTGAAAAACGAATCACTACATCCTTTACGTCGATTACTTTATGCTGCATAGGTTGGTGATATTGATTTATTATTAATGGTGGCAAATATATATAAAATAATAAGGGCCGCAGCCCTTATTGATAATTATTTGTAATAAATTCCCTTTATTTGGGCAGTGTTCGATCTTCTACCATCTTTTTATAATCAGACAGGGAGGTGACCAGAATATTCTCATATTCACGTTGTCCCGTTCCCGCCGGGATCAGGTGGCCGCAGATGACGTTTTCTTTCAGGCCTTCAAGGGTGTCACTCTTACCGAAAATAGCGGCTTCCGAGAGTACCTTAGTCGTTTCCTGGAAGGAAGCTGCAGACATGAAACTGTTTGTTCTCAGAGCTGCCCGCGTAATACCCTGAAGCACCTGGTTGGAGGTAGCCGGCATGGCATCACGGGCCTGAACCAGTTTAAGGTCTTTACGCTTAAGGGTTGAATTTTCATCCCGTAGTCTGCGAACGGTTACTGTCTGACCCGGTTTGAGTTCCTGGGAATCTCCGGCATCGGTAACGATCTTTTTATCAAAAATAAAATCATTTTCCTGCATGAACTCCCACTTGTCAACCAATTGCTCGGGCAGGAAGCGGGTGTCTCCGGGATCGACGATCTCAACTTTACGCATCATCTGGCGGACGATCACTTCAAAGTGCTTATCGTTGATCTTCACACCCTGATTCCGGTAAACACTTTGTATCTCATTGACAATGTATTCCTGTACTTTAGTCGGACCCTGTATCAAAAGTATGTCGGTAGGGGAGATGGCACCTTCTGAAAGAGCCATTCCCGCACGTATGTAATCATTCTCCTGAACAAGTATTTGTTTGGAAAGGGGTACCAGGTATTTCTTCTCTTCTCCCGTCTTGGAACGTATAATGATCTCACGGTTTCCTCTTTTTATGCGTCCCATCTGTACTTCACCGTCAATTTCAGAAACGATGGCCGGATTGGAAGGATTACGGGCTTCGAACAATTCGGTAACACGGGGAAGACCTCCGGTAATGTCCCTGGATTTACCAATGGCACGTGGAATCTTGACCAGGATGTCTCCTGCCTTGATTTCCTGGTTGGCATTGACCATGATATGCGCTCCCACCGGAAGGTTGTACTGTCTGAGCTCTCCTTTCCCCTTCATGATCTTTAGTGTGGGGTTGCGCGATTTATCACGGCTTTCAATGATCACCTTATCGCGGTGCATCGAATATTCATCGGCTGCTTCTTCACGGTAAGTGACGCCTTCAATAAGACTATCAAAAGCTACGGTACCGTCAATTTCCGCAATGGTAACCGCATTGTAGGAGTCCCATTCACATATCTTTTCTTTTTCCTTAATCTGGTCACCGTTTTTAAAGAACAATACGGCGCCGTAAGGAATATTATAGGAAGAAAGGGTAATGCGTGTGTTGTTGTCCACAATACGCATTTCTGCAGTACGTCCTATTACAATGGTCTGTTTTTCACCTGTTTCGGAAATTTTCGTTAACGTTTTCAGTTCGTCAATTTCAAGGGTTCCGTTGTAACGGGCCACGATCTCGCTTTCCGATGTTATAGTGGAAGCGGTACCTCCCTGGTGGAAAGTACGCAACGTCAGCTGGGTTCCAGGTTCACCAATGGACTGGGCTGCTATCACACCTACCACTTCTCCTTTTTCTACCATTCTTCCTGTGGACAGGTTTCTTCCGTAACATTTGGCACAAACTCCCTTTTTTGATTCACATGTCAAAACGCTTCTGATCTCAACCTGTTCAATGGGGAGTGAGGATATCCTTTCCGCTATTTCTTCTGTGATCTCTTCTCCGGATTCTATTATAAGATCCCCGCTCAGCGGATCGAATACATCATGTACACTGGTGCGGCCCAGGATACGGTCGTAGAGAGACTCTACCACCTGGTCTTTGTTTTTAATAGCTGTAGCCACCAGTCCCCTTAGCGTTCCACAGTCTTCTTCGTTAATGATCACATCGTGTGAAACATCAACCAGACGACGGGTAAGGTAACCTGCATCAGCCGTTTTAAGAGCTGTGTCTGCCAATCCTTTGCGGGCTCCGTGGGTTGATATAAAGTACTCCAGAACGGACAACCCTTCTTTAAAGTTGGCCAGAATAGGGTTCTCTATGATCTCAGCACTGGTAGATCCGGATTTCTGAGGTTTTGCCATCAGACCACGCATCCCTGAAAGCTGCCGGATTTGGGCTTTGGATCCGCGGGCTCCGGAATCAAGCATCATATAGATAGGATTGAATCCTTCGTTATCTTCTTTCAACTGTTTTTCCAGGATATCGGTCAGTTTTACGTTAACTCCCGTCCAGATGTCAAGTACTTTATTGTACCTTTCGTTATTGGCAAGGAGTCCCATATTGTAATTGGCCATCACACTTTCAACATCCCGGTACCCTTTTTCAATAAGAGAGGACTTTTCGTTCGGAACGATCACATCATCCAGGTTAAAGGACAATCCACCGCGGTAGGCCATATTGTACCCGATCTCCTTGATGTCATCCAAAAACTGAGACGTACGGGCCACTCCGGTTGTTTTCAGTACAAGATTGATGATGTCCCGCAAAGACCTTTTGGTAAGTACTTCATTGATGTAGCCAACTTCATTCGGAACAACCTGGTTGAATATCACACGGCCTACTGATGTATCAATTATGTGGGTTCCTTTTGCGGGATCTGCCAGGAATACTTTTGTGCCTTGTGAAGGATGATTATCATCTTTTGCACTGCGTACAGTCGTTTTGTTCAAACGCAGTTTTATACGCGTATGCATTTCCACCACTTTTTCGTTGTAGGCAATGATCACTTCTTCTGCGTTGTAGAAGGTCATTCCTTCTCCTTTGGCATTGTTTCTGAGCTTGGTAATGTAATAAAGCCCCAGCACCATGTCCTGTGAAGGAACGGTAATGGGTGCCCCGTTTGCAGGGTTGAGAATATTATGTGATCCGAGCATCAGCAACTGCGCTTCCAGTATAGCCGCGTTACCCAATGGCAGGTGAACAGCCATCTGGTCACCGTCAAAGTCGGCGTTGAAGGCAGTACAGGCCAGGGGATGCAACTGGATGGCTTTTCCTTCAATAAGTTTCGGCTGGAATGCCTGTATACCCAAACGGTGAAGTGTAGGAGCACGGTTGAGCATAACAGGGTGTCCTTTCATTACATTTTCCAGGATATCCCAGATCATGGGATCTTTACGATCCACGATCTTTTTGGCTGATTTCACAGTTTTGACGATACCGCGTTCAATGAGTTTACGGATAATAAAAGGTTTGTAAAGTTCAGCCGCCATGTCTTTGGGCAGTCCGCATTCATGCATGTGCAATTCCGGACCTACCACAATAACCGAACGGGCAGAATAGTCAACACGTTTTCCCAACAGATTCTGACGGAAACGGCCCTGTTTCCCTTTTAAACTGTCAGACAAGGATTTAAGTGTCCTGTTGGCTTCCGTCTTAACGGCATTTGATTTTCTGGAGTTATCAAAGAGGGAATCCACGGCTTCCTGGAGCATCCTTTTTTCATTTCTCAGGATCACTTCCGGGGCTTTTATCTCAATGAGCCTTTTCAACCTGTTATTACGAATAATAACACGACGGTACAAGTCATTCAGATCGGAGGTGGCAAAACGGCCTCCGTCAAGCGGAACCAGGGGGCGAAGATCAGGAGGTATAACGGGGATAACTTTCATGATCATCCATTCCGGCCTGTTTATCTCTTTGGAATCCCGGAAAGCTTCAACAATGTTCAAACGCTTTAATGCTTCTGTTTTTCTTTGCTGGGATGTTTCTACGTCTGCCTTGTGGCGAAGATCGTAAGAAAGTTCATCCAGGTTGATGCGGGTCAAAAGCTTGTAAATGGCCTCGGCACCCATGCCTGCCATGAATTTATTCGGGTCCTGGTCATCCAGCATCTGATTTTCTTTAGGAAGGGTATCCAGTATGCCCAGGTATTCTTCCTCAGTCAGAAAATCCAGTTCGTTAACACCGTCCTGTGCCTTAATACCCGGCTGGATTACCACATACCTTTCGTAGTATATGATGGCTTCCAGTTTTTTGGAAGGAATGCCCAACAGGTATCCGATCTTATTGGGAGTGGAACGAAAATACCAGATGTGTGCAATGGGCACTACCAGGGATATGTGTCCCATACGCTCCCGTCGGACTTTTTTCTCGGTAACTTCCACACCGCAACGGTCACAGATAATTCCGCGGTACCGTATGCGTTTGTATTTTCCGCAATGGCATTCATAATCCTTGGAAGGGCCGAATATCCTTTCACAGAACAACCCGTCACGTTCCGGTTTGTAAGTGCGGTAATTGACCGTTTCAGGCTTGAGTACTTCTCCTCGGGACATAGACAGGATCTCTTCCGGAGAAGCCAGTCCAATGGTGATTTTATTGAAGTTGCTTTTTAATTTGCTATCTTTCTTGTAAGCCATAATCAAAATTTTATTCCAGGTTAACGCTAAGACCCAAACCGCGTAATTCATGAAGCAATACGTTCAGGGACTCTGGAATGCCTGCCTGGGGCATATTGTCTCCTTTTACAATGGCTTCATAAGCGCGCGACCTTCCGGTCACATCATCCGATTTTACGGTCAGGATCTCCTGAAGGATATTGGAAGCTCCAAATGCTTCAAGAGCCCAGACTTCCATTTCGCCGAACCGTTGTCCTCCGAATTGTGCTTTTCCTCCAAGAGGTTGCTGTGTAATCAGTGAATAAGGACCAATGGAACGGGCATGCATCTTATCGTCGACCATATGCCCAAGTTTGAGCATGTATATGATCCCGACAGTTGCAGGCTGATCAAAACGTTCCCCGGAACCTCCGTCACGAAGGTATGTCTTTCCGAACCTCGGCAATTTTGCCTTTTCCGTATAAGAGGTAATCTCTTCCAAAGTGGCTCCGTCAAAGATCGGAGAGGCGAATGAAAAGCCGAGTTCTTTTCCGGCCCAGCCCAATACGGTTTCGTAGATCTGTCCCAGGTTCATACGGGAAGGTACTCCCAGGGGATTCAAAACAATATCCACGATAGAACCGTCTTCCAGGAAAGGCATATCTTCATCGCGCACTACCTTGGCAACGATGCCTTTATTTCCGTGACGGCCGGCCATCTTGTCACCGACTTTGATCTTACGTTTCTTGGCAATATAGACTTTTGCAAGCTGCATGATGCCGGAAGGAAGTTCATCCCCAATGGTCAGGCTGTACTTCACGCGTTTTAATTCGGCATCCAGTTCCTTGTAACTAATCAGGTAATTGTTGATTAGTTTTCGAATAAGTGTATTGGTATGCTTGTCATTTGTCCATTTAACAGGGTTGATATTTTCAAACTCTTGATTCTCAAGAATTTCCCTGGTGAATTTTGTGTCTTTTGAAATAACTGTTTCCCCGTACAGGTTGGTTATGCCCGGGGAGGTTTTCCCTTTGAGAAGGTGTTCCATCTTATCCAGGAAAGCAATGGTCAGCGCCTCAAAGCGGGCTTTGAACTTTTCTTCTGCCTGTTGTACCTGCATCTTGGCAATGGGTTTGAGCTTCTTGGAACCTTCTTTCATGATCCGCGAGAACAGACGTTTTTCAATTACGGTACCGTACAGGGAAGGAGAAGCTTTCAAAGAGGCATCTTTCACATCACCGGCTTTATCTCCGAAAATGGCACGAAGAAGTTTTTCTTCCGGGGAAGGATCGCTTTCTCCCTTAGGGGTGATCTTTCCAATAAGAATATCTCCCGGTTCTACATAGGCGCCAATACGAATGATCCCGTTTTCATCCAGGTTTTTGGTCGCTTCTTCGGATACGTTGGGGATATCGCTTGTAAGTTCTTCCATCCCGCGTTTTGTGTCGCGGACTTCCATTATGTATTCGTCAACGTGAATGGAAGTAAAAACATCTTCCCGCAGCATTCTTTCAGACAGTACTATGGCATCTTCAAAGTTGTATCCTTTCCAGGGCATGAAGGCCACCTTCAGATTGCGTCCCAGTGCAAGTTCTCCGTTCTGGGTCCCATAACCTTCGGTAAGAATCTGTCCTGCAGTTACTCTTTGTCCTTTCCTGACGATAGGCTTCAGATTTATAGATGTGTTCTGGTTGGTTTTCCTGTTAATGGGAAGTTTGTAGATGGTCACTTCCGGACTGAAGCTCACGAATTTTTCATCGTCTGTCCTTTCGTACCTGATATGTATTTCATTGGCATCTGCATATACTACTTCTCCTTTTCCTTCGGCCGAAATCTGAGTCCGGCTGTCCCGAATTACCGATCCTTCCAGTCCTGTTCCTACTATGGGAGCTTCCGGACTAATCAGTGGCACTGCCTGTCGCATCATGTTGGATCCCATCAGGGCACGGTTGGCATCGTTGTGTTCCAGGAAGGGAATCAGGGATGCAGCTATGGAGGCGATCTGGTTGGGAGCCACGTCCATCAGGTGTACTTCCTCTTTGGTCACAACAGGATAATCGGCTTCGTAACGGCATTTGATCCTTTCATCAAGGATGTTCCCGTCATCGTCCAGGTTAACGTTCGCCTGTGCCACCATACGTTCTTCCTCTTCCTCGGCACTCATATAAAGAAAGCCTTTGGCAGAAAGATCAACACATCCGTTGTCAACTTTCCGGTAGGGGGTTTCAATGAATCCCAGATCATTGATGCGGGCATATACACACAAAGAAGAGATCAGACCGATATTGGGTCCTTCAGGCGTTTCAATAGGACAAAGCCGTCCGTAATGCGTATAATGCACGTCGCGAACCTCAAAACCGGCACGGTCCCTGGAAAGACCTCCGGGCCCCAGTGCGGAAAGACGGCGTTTGTGAGTCATCTCGGCAAGGGGATTCGTCTGGTCCATGAATTGGGACAATTGGGAAGTTCCAAAGAAGGAATTGATTACAGACGACAACGTTTTGGCATTGATCAGGTCAATAGGCGTAAACACTTCATTATCACGTACATTCATCCTTTCTCGTATGGTGCGTGCCATACGTGATAAACCTACACTGAACTGGTTGGCCAGCTGTTCTCCTACTGTACGGATACGGCGGTTGCTCAGGTGATCGATATCGTCCACGGTAGCCTTTGAATTGATCAGTTGGATCAAATGACATATGATGGCTATGATATCCTCTTTGGTAAGCACCTTGATATCGGCAGCTGTATTCAGGTTGAGCTTATGATTCAGACGGTAACGTCCCACATCGCCCAGATCGTAACGCTTGGAAGAGAAAAACAGTTTGTCTATCACATCCATGGCGGTAGCTTCATCGGGCGGTTCGGAATTGCGTAACTGCCTGTATATGTAAACTACGGCTTCTTTTGCCGAATTACAGGGATCCTTTTGGAGGGTGTTGTGAATGATTGCATAATCTCCGATGTTGGCATCTTCTTTATGCAACAGTATGGTTTCGGCACCCGAATCGAGGATCAGCTCTATGTGTTCCTCTTCCAGGACAGTTTTCCTGTCCAGTACAATTTCGTTACGTTCAATGGATACGACTTCCCCTGTATCTTCATCCACAAAATCTTCGATCCATGATTTCAAAACACGGGCAGCCAGTTTTCTGCCCAGATTCTTCTTTAAGTTGGTCTTGTTGACCTTGATCTCGTTAGCCAGTCCGAATATCTCCAGGATATCCTTGTCACTTTCGAATCCTATGGCACGAAGCAAGGTCGTGACAGGCAATTTCTTTTTCCTGTCAATGTAAGCGTACATCACGTTGTTGATGTCCGTGGCAAATTCGATCCATGAACCTTTGAAGGGAATGATACGTGCCGAGTAGAGTTTCGTCCCGTTAGTGTGAATGCTCTGTCCAAAGAATACCCCGGGAGAACGGTGAAGCTGCGAGACCACTATGCGCTCCGATCCGTTGATCACAAACGTACCGCGTGGCGTCATGTAAGGAATGGTTCCCAGGTAAACGTCCTGGAGAACAGTGGCAAAATCTTCGTGTTCAGGATCTGTGCAAAACAGTTTGAGTTTGGCTTTCAGGGGCACGCTGTAAGTCAGCCCCCTGTCCAGGCATTCTTCTATGGAATAACGCGGAGGATCTATAAAGTAGTCAATAAACTCCAGTACAAAGTTGTTCCTGGTGTCGGTAATGGGGAAATTCTCCTGGAATACCCTGAATAATCCCTCGTTTTTGCGGTTTTCCGCAGTTGTATCCAATTGGAAGAAATCCTGGAAAGATTTCAATTGTACCTCCAAAAAATCGGGATGATCCAGGAGGGTTTTTGATGTGGCGAAGTTAATTCGCTGATTATTTGCTTTTTGAGGCATTTTCTAAGGATTAGTTGAAAATAAACGTTTTAACGACAAAAAGGCTTAGAACCCCTTTGGGGTCCTAAACCTGGTACCGTTCCCGATTTGTACGGGAAGTGTGTTTATTTAATTTCAACTTCTCCGCCGGCTTCTTCAATTTGTGATTTGATCTGTTCAGCTTCGGCTTTGCTTGCTTTTTCTTTCACGGGCCTGGGGGCTCCGTCAACAAGTTCTTTGGCTTCTTTCAATCCGAGATTGGTTATCTCTTTTACCACTTTAATAACTTGCAGTTTAGCCTGTCCGGCGGAAGTAAGTATGACGTCAAATTCTGTTTGTTCAGCTTCGGCAGCCGGTCCTGCGGCACCGGGAGCGGCCACGGCGGCAACTGCTGCTGCTGCGGGTTCAATTCCGTATTCGTCTTTAAGTATGTTAGCTAATTCGATAGCTTCTTTAATGGTGAGATTAGCAATGGATTCTGCCAATTGTTTCAATTCTGCCATGATTTTTATGTTTAAAATTGTTTTTTACTTGTTAAATATTTATTCACGATCAGCCAGCGTTTTTACTATACCGGCCATATTGCTTCCGGCCGATTTAACAGCCGATACAAGTCTTTGTGCAGGGGACAGGATAAGACCGGCAATATCACCAATGAGTTCTTCACGGGATTTGATATTGATAAGGTTCTCCAGTTGATCTTCCCCTATGTAAGCACATTCCTGAACCAAAGCTCCCTTGAGAACGGGCTTGCCGTTTTCCTGGCCGAATGATTTGATAAGTTTGGCAGGGGCATTGACATTTTCAGTGAACATTACAGCAGTGGAGCCTTCCAGTATGGGGAAAAGCAGTTGCATTTCCTCGATACCTGCCTGTTCCAGTATGCGTTTCAGCAGGGTGTTTTTGACAACAACCAATTTGATGTTCTGTGCAAAACATTCGCGACGCAGCCGGGAGGTTTTCTCGGCGTTGAGTCCTTCAATGTTTACAACATAGAAATCAGGTGTTGCTTTCAATTGAGCTGCCAAATTATCTATGATCTGTACTTTTTGTTCTTTCTTCATAATACACAATGTTCTTATTCTGCAGCTGTACCCGATTTGATCTCAATGGCCATTCCGGGGCCCATAGTGGTGGACAGGTAAATGCTTTTCACATAAGTCCCCTTAAGGGCTTGCGGTTTCAGTTTCAGAACGGTTCCAATAAACTCCTGGGCGTTTTCCTGCAGTTTTTTCGGATCAAAAGAAACTTTTCCAATGGATGCATGGATGATCCCGGTCTTATCGACTTTAAAATCAATCTTTCCGGCTTTGACTTCGGTGACGGCTTTTCCTACCTCCATGGTCACAGTCCCGGTTTTGGGATTGGGCATAAGCCCGCGGGGACCCAGAATACGGCCTATAGGGCCGATCTTACCCATGACTGAAGGTGTACAGATAATAACGTCAACGTCTGTCCATCCTCCTTTAATTTTATCAATATATTCATCCAGTCCAACGTGATCGGCACCTGCACTATTGGCTTCTTCCTCCTTATCGGGAGTACAGAGAACCAGGACACGTACCTGCTTTCCTGTTCCATGCGGAAGAGTCACAACGCCGCGAACCATTTGGTTTGCTTTTCGGGGATCGACGCCCAAACGCATAGCAATGTCCACTGAAGCATCAAATTTTGTAAAACTTGTCTGACTGATAAGATCACATGCTTCGGACAATTTGTATTGTTTGTCAGAGTCAACCCTGGCGTATACTACTTTTTGGTTTTTCGTCAGTTTACTCATTTCTACATAGAAGTTTAATTAACATCGTCCGGGAACTTCCCGCTTACGGTGATACCCATACTGCGTGCAGTACCGGCTACCATGCTCATAGCAGATTTCAAAGTGAAGGCATTCATATCCTGCATTTTGTCTTCGGCAATAACACGGACCTGTTCCCAGGTGACAGAAGCTACCTTTTTACGGTTTGGTTCGGGTGAACCGCTTGTAATTTTGGCGGCTTCTTTCAATTGAACAGCAATAGGGGGCTGTTTAACGATAAATGAAAACGATTTATCGCTGTAAACAGTAATGATAACGGGAAGGACTTTGCCTGCCCGGTCCTGAGTCTGCGCGTTGAATTTTTTGCAGAACTCCATTATGTTTACACCCTTGGAGCCCAGTGCCGGTCCTACCGGGGGCGAAGGATTGGCAGCACCGCCTTTAATCTGTAATTTGATTAATCCGGCAATTTCTTTAGCCATAATAGATTCTTTATTTATTCTTTTTCAACCTGAACAAAGCCGAGCTCCAGCAACGTCTTTCTGCCGAAGATCTTTACCATCACTTTTATCTTTTTCTTATCTTCCAGAATTTCCTCAACAGTACCGTTGAATCCGTTAAACGGCCCGTCAATAACCTTGACGGCTTCTCCTACCAGATAAGGTGTGATGTTCTCTTCTTCCCTTTCCGCCTGTTCATCCACACGGCCCAGTATCCTGTTGATCTCTGACATCCGGACGGGAACGGGTTCCCCCCCCTTGACAGTTCCCAGAAAACCCGAGACATGAGGGATGTTGGTGATAAGGTGCTGAATTTCCGGCGTAAGCGCGACTTCAATCAAAATGTATCCGGGATAAAAAATCCGTTCCTTACTTATCTTTTTACCATTCTTTACCTGGTAAATTTTTTCGGTAGGGATAAGGACCTGGGATACATAGTCTTCAAGATGAAGTCGTTTCACCTCGTTCTCAATGTATTCCCTGGCTTTTTTTTCTTTACCTCCGGCCGCTCTTACAACGTACCATTTTTTGGTAGCTTCTGTCATTTCTCTTTAGTATTAGTACAATGCCTTGTAGAGAAACTCCATCAGGTTCCTAAATGTAAAATCCATTGCAAAAATAACTAATGCAATGATGACTGAGGCCACCATCACAATAATAGCGCTGTTTTGCAGTTGACTCCATGTAGGCCAGCTCACTTTGTGAACAAGCTCACTGTAGGAGTCTTTGAAATACATTCCGATTTTGCTCATTGTTAGTTTGTTAGCAACACGTAGAGATGGAAGCTTCTCCCGTTGTTGTGGTTAACAATACGGAATCGTAACATCCCGTATCTGCAGGGGCAGAGCGATTCGAACGCCCATCAACGGTTTTGGAGACCGCTATTCTACCCTTGAACTATGCCCCTAGTATACACAGGTGCGGCCGTAATATTACGGCCAGACCTGTGTGTTTTTATGTGTTCGGTCAATTATTCACCCATTTTGGTGATCTGACCGGCACCTACAGTACGACCTCCTTCACGGATAGCAAAACGGAGACCTTCATTCAAAGCTACTGGGTAGATCAGTTCCACATCAATGGAAACGTTGTCACCAGGCATTACCATATCTACGCCGTCGGGCAGTTTGATCTCTCCGGTAACGTCCAGTGTACGGAGGAAGAACTGGGGACGGTATTTGTTGTGGAACGGGGTGTGGCGTCCGCCTTCGTCTTTTCTCAATACATAGATCTGGGCCGAGAAATGTTTGTGAGGAGTAATGGTTCCCGGACGGCAGATAACCTGACCGCGTTTTACTTCTTTCTTGTCAATACCGCGGAGCAACAGACCTACGTTGTCGCCGGCTTCCCCTCTGTCAAGGATCTTACGGAACATTTCAACACCTGTAACAACACTGGTTTTGGGTTTCTCACCAAGGCCAACGATCTCAATTTGTTCACCGGTTTTGATCAAACCTGTTTCAATACGGCCGGTAGCAACGGTTCCACGACCGGTAATTGAGAAAATATCCTCTACGGGCATAATGAAAGGTTTTTCATTGTCGCGTACGGGTATAGGGATGAAGGTATCTACTGCATCCATAAGCTCCATCACTTTGTCTTCCCATTCAGTTTCTCCGTTCAGGGCTCCCAAAGCAGAACCGCGGATAACGGGTGCATTGTCACCGTCAAAGTTGTATTTGGACAGCAGGTCGCGTACTTCCAGTTCTACCAGGTCCAACATTTCAGGATCGTCTACCATGTCGCATTTGTTCAGGAAAACCACGATCTGGGGAACGTTTACCTGGCGGGCCAGCAACACGTGTTCGTTGGTCTGGGGCATAGGACCGTCAGTAGCTGCAACAACCAGGATGGCACCGTCCATCTGGGCCGCACCGGTAACCATATTCTTAACATAGTCGGCGTGTCCCGGGCAGTCTACGTGAGCATAATGGCGCGCTGCTGTTTGATATTCTACGTGGGCAGTATTAATGGTGATACCGCGTTCTTTTTCTTCAGGAGCGTTATCAATGGAATCAAATGAACGTATCTCGGACAGGCCTTTTTTTGCAAGTACCTGGGTAATTGCGGCTGTCAAAGTAGTTTTTCCATGGTCAACGTGACCAATGGTTCCGATGTTAACGTGGGGTTTATCCCTTTTGTAGGTTTCTTTTGCCATAACTTAATAATTTATATAACTCAATAATGTAATTTTGAGCCGGTGATGAGATTTGAACTCATGACCTCTTCCTTACCAAGGAAGCGCTCTACCCCTGAGCTACACTGGCCTTTGGTGCAAGTTGGAGCGGAAGACGAGGTTCGAACTCGCGACCCTCAGCTTGGAAGGCTGATGCTCTACCAACTGAGCTACTTCCGCGTATTGGTTGTGGGAGGGGCAGGATTCGAACCTACGAAGACGTGCGTCAGCAGATTTACAGTCTGCCCCAGTTGGCCACTTTGGTACCCTCCCTGGTTATTCATTCTGTCAAAAAATTACGAGCCGATAGAGGGATTCGAACCCACGACCTGCTGATTACAAATCAGCTGCTCTGACCAACTGAGCTACATCGGCAAAAATATCCCGTCATTTTGGAGCCGCAAAGATAAACGATTTCTACAAACTACCAAAAAAAAACACCAAAATACTCGCGTCACCGCAATGATTCCTAAGCATTAAAATGTCCGGGCAAGGTTTATGATGGCGTTTGTTATGCCCTCGGTGTCGTAACCGCATTCGCGGTACAATTGTTTGATCTTTCCCTGTTCAATAAAACGGTCAGGTACGCCTAGTGCGGTAACTTTGCTTATAGCCCCGGGATGATTTGCTATATATGTGGAAACTGTGCTATTCAATCCACCTGTAATACATCCGTCTTCCAGTGTAATCACTTGTTTAAAATTACGTGCAACATAATCCAGAACCTCCTGATCTAAAGGCTTGAGAAAACGCATGTCATAATGCTGGACGGATATTCCTTCTTCCTCTGCACGTGTCACGGCCTGGGCCCCCATGATCCCTGCAGCCCCCAGACTCAGCAGTGCAATATCTTTACCTTTGTGCAAAAGACGTGCCTTTCCCGGTTCCAGGAATTGAAAAGGCCTTCTCCAGTCTTTCATTCCCGTTCCGGTTCCTCTGGGGTAGCGAATGCTAATGGTCTTGTACTTTTTGTCCTGTGCCGAGTATAACATGTTTCGCAATTCCACTTCATCCATGGGTGCTGCCACGAACATTTCGGGGATACAACTGAAATAAGCCAGGTCAAACACACCGTGGTGGGTGGCACCGTCTTCACCTACCAGGCCACCCCGGTCCAGGCAAAATACCACTTTTAATTTCTGTACTGCTACGTCGTGGATAACCGAATCGTATGCCCTCTGCATGAATGAAGAATATATGTTGCAATATGGCAGGTAACCGGCCGCAGCCATGCCGGCAGAAAAAGTAACGGCATGTTGTTCGGCAATACCGACATCAAAACACCTTTCAGGCATTTCTTTCATCATAATGTCCAAGGAGCATCCGCCCGGCATGGCAGGTGTGATCCCGACAATCTCCGGGTTAGCCCTTGCCAGTTCCAGAATCGTATGTCCGAAAACGTCCTGAAAGCGGATTTTTTTGGGGATCCCGGGATCCTGGTCTGAAAGGCGGGTCCCTGTTTGGGCATCGAATAATCCCGGCGCATGCCAGGTTGCCTGATCCATCTCGGCCGGGGCATAACCTTTTCCCTTAACGGTAAGAATGTGGAGCAGCCTGGGACCTTTCAGTTTTTTCAATCTGTTGATAGTGTTGACCAGCTGTATGACATCGTGTCCGTCCAAAGGACCGAAATAACGGATCCCCAGCGGCTGAAATAAGGTGCTGTTACTGACGACAAGCCGTTTCCCTGCCTGTACCAGCCGTTGAACAGTATCTCGCAAAGCTCCGGATCCGAGTGCTTTCCATGTTTTAACCTTCAGTTTATTATAACGCCGGGACGTGGTAAGCTTAAGCAGGGAATTGTGAAGGCCTCCCACATTGGGCTCTATTGCCATATTGTTGTCATTGAGTACTATAAGCATATCGGCTGACATGCCCCCTGCATTGTTAAGACCCTCGTACGCCAATCCTGCCGTCATGGAACCGTCCCCGATAACGGCAACTGTTTTTTCTCCTGACTTTTTTAATTCAGCGGCGGTGGCAAAACCCAGTGCCGCAGAGATTGATGTGGAAGAATGCCCCGTCCCGAAAGCATCGTATGGACTTTCTGCAATTTTTGGGAATCCGCTCAAACCTTTATAACAACGGTTTTTAGAAAATGTTTTCCGACGTCCGGTAATGATCTTGTGTGCATAGGCCTGATGTCCCACATCCCATATAATTTTATCTCTGGGTGCATCATAAACATAATGAAGTGCTACGGTTAGTTCTACGGCACCCAGGCTTGCACCCAGATGACCGGGATTGCGGGAACAGCTTTCTGTAATAAACTGCCTCAGTTCTTCACATAATTGCGGCAATTGATGAATATCCAGTTTTTTTAGATCTTCGGGGCTGTCAATTCTTTCCAGCAGATTATCCATAATGTTTTATGACTCTTTGATAATAGTCTGTTCACGGTCCGGACCCAGCGATATGATTCTTACCGGAATTCCGGTTTCGTTTTCTATGAAACGGATGTATGATACAAATTCAACGGGTAGGTCTTTTTCACGACGAATCCCTGTAAGATCTTTTTTCCACCCGCTGAATGTTTTATATACCGGAACGATTGGAGAATCTATATCGTAAGGGATACGGTCGGTCAAGATGTCATTTACCTTGTATGTTGTAGCAATTTTTATGGTATCAAATCCGTCCAATACATCCGATTTCATCATGATCAGATCTGTCACTCCGTTCAGAATCACGGCGTATTTCAGGGCCACCAGGTCCAGCCATCCGGTACGTCGCGGCCTCCCGGTAGTGGCACCGAATTCTTTGCCGCGTTCCCTGAGAAGTTCTCCTTCCCGGTCAAAGAGTTCGGTGGGAAAAGGGCCGCTGCCCACACGTGTACAATAGGCTTTGAATATTCCGTATACCCTGCCGACTCTGGAAGGAGCGAAACCCAATCCAATACATGCTCCGGCGCAAGTGGTAGAAGAGGATGTGACATACGGGTATGAGCCAAAATCAATATCCAGCAACGCCCCCTGTGCTCCTTCGGCCAGTACGGGAATGTTCTTATGCAGACAGTCATTGATGTAATACTCGGCATCTATCAGCTTGAACTGCCTTAGATAATCAATGGCCTGCATCCATTTATCCTGATCCTGGTCGGGATCGTATTTGTAATCGAATTGTTGCAGAAAAACAAGGTGTTTGGACTTTAAGGCATGAAACCGTTCCTCAAAACCGGAGGCCAGAATATCTCCCACACGGATCCCGTTACGTCCTGTTTTGTCCATATAGGTTGGGGATATCCCTTTCAGGGTAGACCCTATCCGTGAGGACCCCTTGGCTTGTTCACTGGCTGCATCAATGATCCGGTGAGTGGGCAGGATGAGATGAGCCCGTTTGGAGATCATCAGGCGCTCCCTGACCGGAACACCCAGGGCTTCTATGGCACGGCATTCTTCTTCAAAAATTACGGGGTCAATAACCACTCCGTTCCCAATAACATTTACCGTGTCTTTACGGAATATGCCCGATGGAACAGAATGCAGGACAAAGGAAGTATCAGTAAAATGGAGTGAGTGACCTGCGTTCGGTCCTCCCTGGAAACGGGCGATTACGGGATATTTTTGTGCCAGATAATCAACGATCTTGCCCTTTCCCTCGTCACCCCACTGAAGTCCGAGAACTACGTCTGCGTTCATATTATTAGATTCTCTTTGCAAAATGAGGATAATAGAACAAAAGTACGACAAATTTTGCAGACTTGACTTATTATTCTATCTTAGATTTTCTATTTCGGACAATTAACGGAATCAATCTAAAACCTGTATATGAACAAAGTTTCTATTTTATTGAAGGACAAGGCTGTAGTCAGATGGAGCATGCTTGTCCTTCTGGCATCTATGATGTTTTTTGCCTACATGTTCGTAGACGTTCTTTCTCCCCTCAAAAGTATGTTGGAGACCACAAGAGGCTGGAGTTCCGAGACTTTTGGAACGGTCACCGGAGCGGAATATTTTCTGAACGTATTTGTCCTGTTCCTGATCTTTGCGGGAATTATTCTGGACAAAATGGGCGTTCGTTTTACGGCCATTCTATCAGCACTGGTCATGATCGCCGGAGCCGGGATCAAGTATTACGCCCTGACCGATGCCTTTACCGGAACAGGGCTGGAAACATGGCTCAATTCCTGGTGGGTGTCTTTGCCTGCCTCGGCCAAACTTGCATCACTCGGGTTTATGATATTCGGTTGCGGTGTGGAAATGGCCGGAGTTACCGTATCCAAAGGAATCGTCAAGTGGTTCAAAGGGAAAGAACTGGCCCTGGCCATGGGGCTGGAAATGGCCATTGCCAGGCTGGGTGTTTTTGCCATCTTCAGGATGTCTCCGCGTATAGCGGAAAACATGTCCAATGTCAGTGCTCCGGTCCTGATCAGCTTAATACTGCTACTAATAGGACTCCTGGCTTTTTCGGTTTATTTTTTCTTTGACAGAAAATTGGAACGTCAATTGGGCGAATCCGGAGAAGAACCGGAAGAAGAATTCAAAGTGAAAGATTTGGGGATCCTCTTTACCAATAAAGCGTTCCTCATAGTTTCCGGTTTATGTGTGCTCTATTATTCAGCCATCTTCCCTTTTCAGAAATTCGCTGCCAATATGCTGGAGTGCCGGTTACAGATATCTGCCACCGATGCCAGTGATATTTTTTCCTGGTTTCCCATAGGAGCCATGATCCTGACTCCTTTACTGGGCGCATACCTGGATAATAAGGGGAAAGGGGCTTCTATGCTTATCATAGGGGCTATTTTGATGTGTTTGTGCCACCTGACTTTTGCCCTGGTCCCTGAAGCTTATTTCACGAAAGGAATTGCCTATACGGCTATTATTATATTAGGTATAAGTTTTTCCCTGGTACCTGCCGCGTTATGGCCTTCAGTACCCAAATTGGTGAAAGACAGATATCTGGGTTCTGCTTACTCGGTTATTTTCTGGATCCAGAATATTGGACTGTGGGCTCTGCCACTGCTCATTGGGGTTGTTTTGGACCGGACCAATCAGGGCGTTACCAATCCTATGGAATACAATTATACCGTTCCCATGCTCATTTTTGCCTCACTCGGAGTGCTGGCTTTTTTCCTGGGCATCTGGCTCAAAGCGGAAGACCGTTTAAAAGGGTATGGACTGGAATTGCCAAACATAACCAAGAAAATAAAAACAGATGATTAAAAAAGATCTTTTACTTAAGAATTCCAAATGGGCCAGATGGATGGTACTTTTGTGCCTGTCTTTGGTCATGTTCGCCTCGTATTTTTTTGACGATCAGTTTACCACCATCAGTCACATATTCAAAAATCCCGGGATCCTTGATCTTTCGTGGACATCTGGTGATTACGGCATGTACGGGGGGGCTTATTCCCTGCTGTGTGTCTGGGGAGGGCTGATCATATGCGGTATGTTGCTGGACAAATGGGGCGTACGGGTTACAGGGACTCTTTTTGTGTTGTTGATGGTAGGAGGGGCCGCCCTGGTTATGTACGGAATTTCTGAATCTTTCAATAACAGTGAGTTATACAACTTTATGGCACGCACTTTTGAAAAACCTTCACTGGCATTTGCCTATGCAGGATGTGCCATCTTCGGTTTGGGAAGCGAAATTGCCGGTGTGGCTGTAACGCGTTCCATAGCAAAATGGTTCCGGGGAAAAGAAATGGCCCTGGCCATGGGATTGCAACTGGCTCTGGCCCGTCTGGGAACGGCAACGGCTTTGATCATAGTGCCCCGGATCGTGAGTCTGAATGAAACGTACATTCCCTTTTCCGAAACAAGCAAACCGGCCCTGGTCGGGTTTGTCCTGTTGTTATGCGGACTCATTGTCTGGGCCGTTTTCCTGATCTTTGACAGGAATCTGGATAGCCAGACTGCAGCAGAAGCTTTGAGAAATAAGGAAACCGTAAAAAAAGAAGACAAATTTAAATTTTCAGACATATTCAGGGTCCTGGGTAACAAGCATTATATACTCATATCCCTGTTGTGCGTATTCTTTTATGCCTGTATTATATCTTTCAGAAGGTTTGCCACATCCATCATCATACCCCGGTTTGAAATTGAAAGCGATATCGCTTCCCTGATGGTATCGCTAATCCCGTTTACCACCATGATCTTCACACCCATTTTCGGTTCTCTGGTAGACATTCGGGGAAAAGCCACCCGTTGGATGATAGTCGGCTCTTTCCTTGTCCTGATATCACACCTGATCATTGGTTTTGCACCCGGAGGAATTCCCTTCTTCGGTTATCTGGGAATTGGCATACTTGGGATAGGGTATTCACTGGTCCCGGCGGCTATGTGGCCATCTGTCCCCAAAATTATACCGGATAAAAATCTGGGTACGGCCTATTCGCTGATTTACTGGATACAGAACATGGGAATGCTTTTAGTCCCGATCATCGTAGGACAGATCATTGAAAGGAACATTAACGACGAAATACGTGCAGCCGTTCATTCCGAATACCTGTTCATAGGATTGTCCCTGGTGGCCATAGCCGTATCGTTCATACTGGCCCGATCCTCGGACAAAAATCCCGGATTGCAATTGGATGTTCCCAATAAGGCGAAAAAGATCAAAAACTGATCAGAAAGGCAGATCGTCCACCTCTTCCCGGGAGAAATCCGTTGTCCCGTTATCAAACGTAGACGGATCTTTCCGGTCCGGTTGAACGTTGTTGGCTGAAGAAGCAGGCCGGGAAAAAGCGTTGGCAGGATTGTCACTTCTTCTGCCCAGTAACTGCATGTTATCGGCTACGATTTCTGTAGTATATCTTTTCTGGCCCGACTGGTCTTCCCAGCTGCGGGACCGGATCTTGCCTTCTATGAATATTTGTGAACCTTTTCGTACAAATCGCTCGGTCACATCGGCCAGTCCCCGCCACAATACCACGTTGTGCCATTCTGTCTGTTCCTGCGTTTCTCCGTTCCTGTCTTTATACCTTTCAGTTGTAGCCAGTGTTATGTTTGCTACTGCCGTCCCGCTTTCCAGATGACGGATCTCGGGATCCTTTCCCACGTTTCCTATTAACATTACTTTATTCAACATCGTATATATTGGTTTGAGTGATTTCTTGTAAAGTTACGATCTTTTTTATAAACCCAGAAGTTTGCGCATAGCCTTTCTGTGGGGTTCCATACCGGTCATGATTCTAAAACCTTCCACTGCCTGGTGATAAAGCCAGTGGTACCCGTTCAGATAAATCGAGCCTGAAAAGGATGCTGCCTCTTTCAGGGGAGCCTCTGTATAGGAAGCATCCAGGATCACATGTCTGGAAGTGAACCCTGTTTTAACCGCCTTCCCCGGTTCCCATGGGATGGTGTTGATCACCAGGGAGCAACGTTTTAACAGGTCCGGGACAGATGTCAACGGGTACAACCCTTCCCTGACAGTCCGGTTGGCCATGTACACCAATGCACCTGCCTGTTCCATACCCAGGGCAGCCGCGCGACCCGCTCCGCCTGCACCTATGACAAGGACGTGCTTCCCGCTGAGGACCGTACCGGAATCAATGAAACTGTTTACCACTCCCATCACATCCGTATTGCAAGCAGTCCAGCTGCCTTTATTAAGGTATACCAGGTTGGTGGCATTGATCTCTCTGGCGGAAGGTTCAGTTTGTTGAACAAATTGGATGAAATCTGCTTTAAAAGGCATGGTTACATTGACTCCCTGCATGCAAAGACGCTGCATCTCTTTCCATCCGGTAATGGCATCGGGGACTTCCAGTGTTCTGTATGTATCCGCCGGCAATTGCGGGTAAGCCACCCGGAAAAGGGCGGGACTCATGCTGGATCGTACAGGATTTCCCAATATGGCAAAAGGTCCCATATTTTTTATGTATTTCGCTGCCTGATGGCCTCAAAACAAAGTACCGCAGCAGCCACTGAAACATTCAGTGAATCGATCTTTCCTTTCATTGGGATGTTGACTTTCAAATGAGCACGTTCATTCCAAAAAGAACTCAGCCCCTTGTCTTCGGTTCCCATGGCCAGGGCAGTAGGTTTGGAAAGGTCCTGCAGATGGTAGGAGAAGGAAGACTGGCAGCTGGCAGCAACTATCTGTATGTCGTTTTCAATTAACCACCTGTAAGCTTCTTCAGAAGAACAGGTCAGTGTGGGGACGCTGAACAAACAACCCAGGGAAGCCCTGATGGTATTGGGATTGTAAAGATCAGTCAGGGGATCGCATACCAGCACGGCATCAGCTCCACAGGCATCAGCCGTTCGCAGTATAGCACCCAGGTTTCCCGGTTTCTCCACAGATTCCAGAACGATGATCAGGGGAGAATCGGAAAGTATGATATCTGTCAGTGCCGGGTAGCGGCTGTACATCAGGGCCAGCACCCCTTCCGTTCTTCCCCGGTAAGCCAGTCTTTCATATAATGCGGGATCTATCTCTTCCACCACAGGAGCTTTAGCCGTAAAGAAAGCCGCCTTGTCCGGGTCTGATAAAACGGGAGGGCTGATATATAAACTGTGAATGGAAAACCCGCTCTGCAGTGCAATTTCCAGCTCGCGTACCCCTTCAATCACAAACAATCCTGCTTCCCTTCGCTCGCGGGATTTTTCCATCAGCAAACGGATTTGTCTTATCCTGGGATTATGAGCAGAGGAAATCATTTTTACTCCGGTCGCATTTGCGGGAAGAACAGCACATCCTGGATGCTTGCCGAGTCGGTCATCAGCATGCAAAGACGGTCTACGCCTATACCCATTCCCGAGGTGGGTGGCATGCCGAATTCCAGCGCCCGGATAAAGTCCAGATCTATGAACATGGCTTCATCGTCCCCTTTTTCTTTGAGTTTCAATTGATCCCTGAACCGTTCCAGTTGATCCAGGGGATCATTCAGTTCCGAATAGGCATTGGCCAGTTCTTTTCCGTTTACAAACAATTCAAATCTTTCTGTCAGCCGGGGATCCTCACGATGTTTTTTTGTAAGTGGTGAAGTAGCTTTTGGATAATCGGTAACAAAAGTAGGCTGGATAAGGTGTTTTTCACAATATTCCCCAAAAATGGCATCGATCAGCTTGCCTTTTCCCATAGAAGGAGTAACGGAAACGTTCAGGTCCCGGCATGTTTTACGGAGTGTTTCTTCATCCATGTCAGACACATCCACTTCCGCATATTCCTTGATGGCTCCCAGCATGGTAACCCTTCGGAAAGGCCTTTTCCAGTCTATGACCCTGTCTGCCAAAGTTACCTGAGTGGTCCCGTGAAGTTCCAGGGCGACTTTTTCCACTAATTTTTCAGTAAAATCCATCATCCAGAAATAATCTTTATAAGCTACGTAGATTTCCAAAACGGTAAATTCCGGATTGTGAGTACGGTCCATCCCTTCGTTCCGGAAATCTTTTGAAAATTCATAGACACCGGGAAATCCTCCAACGATCAGTTTTTTCAGGTACAGTTCATTGGCGATCCTCATGTACAGAGGAATATCAAGTGCGTTGTGATGTGTCACAAATGGACGTGCGTTGGCTCCTCCGGGGATCGGTTGCAATATGGGGGTTTCCACCTCCAGGTAACCATGGCTGTTAAAGAATTCCCGCATCACATTGACCATCTTTGTTCTTTTCATAAAGGTTTCCCTTACTTCCGGATTCACGATCAGGTCCACGTAACGCATGCGATACCGTTGTTCGGGATCGGTAAAAGCATCGTAAAGCCGGCCTTCCTTTTCCTTAACGATAGGCAGTACCCTCAGGGATTTGCTCAACAGAACCAGTTCTTTGGCATGGACCGATATTTCTCCTGTTTTGGTAACAAAGGCAAATCCTTTAATTCCCACAATATCACCTATATCCAGCAATTTTTTAAAAACGGTGTTGTATAAAGATTTGTCTTCGCCCGGACATATGTCATCTCTTTTCAGATAGACCTGGATACGTCCGCTATGATCCTGAATAACCATAAAAGAGGCGGCTCCCATGATCCTGCGGCTCATAATCCTTCCAGCCAGTGTTACCTCCTGAAAATTTCCCTTTTCATCATCATAGCCGGAAAGAATTTCCAGGGCCGTGGTATCTACCGGATACTCGGCTGCGGGATAAGGATCAACACCCAGCTTTTCCAGTTCTTGCAATGCCTGACGACGGATCTGTTCTTGTTCACTGATATGAGGATTCTCCATAGAATTTGATTTTATCAACCTGCAAAAGTAAGCATTTTTTTACACGCATAAGGATTATATTCTTACCTTTGCAGGATTAATATGGCTTTGGACAAAAAATGGATTGTTAAAGAGCCCGGGAACCCGGCTCTGGTAAGGCAGCTGGCCTCCGATCTGGGAGTAGATCAGGCCCTGGCTAACCTTTTGGTTCAAAGGAATATTAAATCACTCTCACAAGCAAAAACCTTTTTTCGTCCCCAACTGGAAGATCTTCATGACCCTTACCTGATGAAAGATATGGACAAGGCGGTCAAAAGGCTTGACAGGGCTATTCGGGAAAGTGAAAAAATATTGGTATACGGAGATTACGATGTGGACGGGACTACTGCCGTGGCACTGGTTTATTCTTTCCTGCGTAAAGAAACGCCAATGGTTTCATACTACATTCCCGACCGTTACACGGAAGGGTACGGCATATCACGTATAGGCATAGATGCAGCTACGGAAGAAGGTTGTACCCTCATCATTGCTCTGGACTGCGGGATCAAAGCAAACGATAAAGTAGAATATGCCAGGCAGAAGGGTATAGATTTTATAATTTGTGATCATCACCTGCCTGCCGAAGAATTGCCCCAGGCTTCTGCCGTACTGGATCCCAAAAGGCTGGATTGCCATTATCCTTTTGATGAACTAAGCGGTTGCGGAGTAGGGTTTAAGCTCATGCAGGCCTATTGCATTCGTAAGAACATTCCCCTGACTGAACTGTATCCGTTCCTGGACCTTTTGGTTGTAAGTATAGCTTCTGACCTGGTATCCATAACCGGCGAGAACCGCATTCTGGCCCATTACGGACTGAAACAACTGAACGAGGCGCCCCGCAAAGGATTGCTATCCATTATCAAACTTGCAGGGCTTGAAAAACACCAGATAACCATAGACGACATTGTCTTTAAGATAGGTCCGCGCATCAATGCTGCCGGCCGTATGGAATCCGGAAAAATGGCCGTTGATCTGCTCATTTCCCGCACAGATGATGATGCATCCCAAATCGGTCATACCATTAACGATCACAACGACGACAGAAAGAACATAGACAGGAAGATCACCCAGGAGGCATTGGCTATGGTCCGGGACATGCCCGGTCTTGAGAACAAAAAATCCACGGTGGTCTACAACCCCATATGGCATAAAGGGGTTGTGGGTATTGTTGCTTCACGTCTGGTTGAAAATTACTACCGTCCCACCATCGTGCTCACACGGTCAAACGGATTTATAACGGGATCTGCCAGAAGCATTCCCGGATTTGATCTTTATGAAGCCATAGAAAGCTGCAGTGATCTGCTGGAAAATTTCGGCGGTCATATGTATGCGGCCGGACTGACCATGAGCGAAAAGCATTACCAGGAATTCTGCCGCCGGTTTGAGTCCCTGGTAGCGGAAAAAGTGACCGATGAAATGCTTACTCCTCTGGTGAATATTGATACGTATCTGGACTTCAAGCAAATAACACCCAAATTCTTCAGACTGCTGAAACAATTCCAGCCTTTTGGTCCCGGGAACCTGTCCCCTGTATTTGTGACCGAAAACGTATACGATAACGGAAACGGACGCCTGGTGGGATCTGATTCGGGTCACTTGAAACTGGAATTGATCCAGGAAGAAGAGCCTTACCGTCCCATATCAGCGATAGCTTTTAACCAAAGCCTGCATTTTGATCACATGCATAACGGGAATCCCGTGGATGTCTGCTATTCGGTGGCCGAAAATTATTACCGGGGTATAGCCAACATTCAGTTGCGTATAAAAGATATCAAAGCCCGGGACGTTATCGTCTAAGGAACGACCCTCTCATCAGCTTTTTTGTACCATTCAATGCGCGAGTTGTAAAGCTTTGTTGCGTCTGCATTTTGTAACAACGGCCATCTTTCAGGTTCGCCGGAAAGTCTTTTAAGGATAATTTCCAGCGGAGTATCTATAAATACCACATGCCCGTGGGTTTTCATAAAATCCAGGTTGTCATGGAAACACGGTGTTCCTCCTCCGCAGGCCACTATGGTTGCCGGTTTTCCGGAATCATACCAGTTCCGTACTATACCATGAAGGGTGTCTCTTTCAATTTTCCGGAAAGCCTTTTCTCCCTTCAGGCCAAGAATGTCGCGGGGACTGATCCCCGTTTTGTCAAGGATAACCTGATCCATGTCCACAAAACAAGCATTTTTTTCCTGTGCATGGCGCGCTCCCAGGGTGGTTTTCCCACTTCCCATAAAACCAATATAGAAAACAAGATGCATAGGTTATGGATTTACAGCAATGTCATTTGATAGGCATCCTCATCGTTGAAATTGAAAGGGGGTTTGTCTCCTGCAACCGGAGCCGGCGGTGTTTTACCCTGTGAAACGGGTCCTTCCAATTCAAAATCCAGGTCGTCTTTTTTTTCGTTATTGCCGGATTCAGCGGGATCGGGACCCGGTTCAATGAATTCGATCTTGTCCACTTCAAAGGTGGTAATGCGTTTGCCTTTGGCGCGGAAGCTTTTATCGGTTATAAATTCAACGGCATCAATGATCTCGGCCGGTCTTTTGGCGTGTTTTCCGGCAAAAGTGATCTGTATCCTGGGAAAAGCATCCTGGGAAATATCAACCAGGTAAGAGCCTTCTGAATCACTGACAAATGACTGGAGCAAATTGTCAGAAACTTCAAAACGGAAGCGTTTCAGGTAAAAATATCCTGAAAGCCCGTCGTAATATATTGCCGTAAATATTTTCCCGGGGTCCAGTTTTTCTATCAGCCGGATCTCCTGCTGATAACGGTTGCTCAGATCAAAATTGGTGGTGTAGAACGAACCGTTCCGGTTTACGGCCAAAAGACTTTCATTGGCAAGGAATTCGCCCAGGTAAAGGCCTCTGCCGTCAACGTTGAGTCTTTGAATATCTGTGTCGAACCATATTTTCCGGCCACCCATTGTCGCAACGCCCTTGTCCTTGAGCGTAATTTTCTGAACCGCATAGCGACTTAGAATATTTCCCCGGCTGTTACGTCCTTTAACAGCCAGATCCAGAAATGAGTATTCAAATATAAGTTTCTTGAGTTTGGGTCGTGCTTTCAGATATAGCTTTATGGTTTCGACCTCACCGTTGGGATTGGCAGAGAACCATAGGACCTGCGATCCGGGTTTCCCCTGGGTCAGGTCGTATTCTTTGTCCCGGGTAATGCTGTTTACGGAAAAGCGTTTTACGAACACTTTCCCGTTCTTGCCGTCCCGGTAGGCTACGTTGTACACCGTGCGCGTGTCTTTTTTCCTGAATATCCCCGTGTAGATAATGTCTTTCCCGAAGTAGACCTTTTCAGCAACTTTTCTTACCGAATATGTACCGTCTTTCAAAAACACGATGACTTCGTCCAGGTTCGAACAATCACAAACATACACGGCTTTTTCGTCCTTTTTCATGTCGGTTCCCACAAACCCGGATTCACTGTTGACATAAAGCTTGCAGTTGGCCAGGATCACCTTGGAAGCTTCTATGGTTTCAAAATCACAGATCTCTGTCTTGCGGGGGAAACGGCTGCCGTATTTTTTCTTAAGGCTTTCAAAATAATCTATTGCGTATTGGGTCAGGTGTTCCAGGTTGTGTCGTACCCGGGCCATTTCCAGGTCCAGGGATTTGATATGTTCTTCGGCTTTTTTTATGTCAAAACGGGATATTTTTCGCACAGGCTTTTCTACCAGTTTCCGTATTTCTGCAGATGTGACGGGCCTGCGCAAACGGTCCTTGTAAAGGAGCATTTCGGTTTCCACATCCTGCAATTGCTTTTCCCACGTGCGGGCATCGTTTTCCAAAACCCGGTAGACTTTTTCCTGGAAGAATATTTTTTCCAGGGAAGAGAAATGCCAGTCTTCCTCCAACTCGGCCATGCGTATCTCCAACTCGGCTTTTAAAAGATTCCGGGAACGGTCCGTGCTGTAACGCAGCATATCTTCCACACTTATGACGAACGGTTTTCCGTCCATGATGACGCAGGCGTCCGGAGACACCGACACTTCGCATTTTGTGAAAGCGTACAGGGCGTCAATGGTTTTATCGGGGGAGACATCGTTGGCCAGGTGGATCAGAATCTCTACCTGTGCTGCCGTATTGTCATCAATTTTACGGATACGGATCTTCCCCTTGTCATTGGCCGTTATTATGGAACGGATAAGACTTTCGGTCGTTTGTCCGTAAGGAATTTCCGTGATAGCCAGGGTTTTCTTGTCAATTTTGATGATCCGGGCCCTCACCTTCACACGGCTTATTTTACCGCCAATACCTCCGTTGTAGTTACTGCAATCTATAAGACCGCCTGTAAGGAAATCGGGATACAAGGTAAATGATTCACCTTTAAGATGTGCTACTGAAGCATCCAGTAATTCATTGAAATTGTGAGGGAGTATGCGCGTGGCCAGTCCAACGGCTATGCCTTCGGCTCCCTGGGCCAGTAAAAGGGGGAATTTAACCGGCAACGATTCGGGCTCCTGGTTCCTGCCGTCGTAGGAAGGTACCCAGACCGTTGTTTTGGGATTGAATACCACTTCCTGGGCAAATTTGCTCAGTCGGGCTTCTATGTATCGCGGAGCTGCAGCGGAATCCCCCGTAAGGACATTCCCCCAGTTCCCCTGTGTATCTACTAAAAGATCTTTTTGTCCCAGTTGTACCAGTGCATCCCCAATGGAGGCATCTCCATGGGGGTGGAATTGCATGGTGTGTCCTATGATATTGGCTACTTTATTGTAACGCCCGTCTTCCATTCTTTTCATGGAGTGCAGGATACGGCGCTGAACGGGTTTCAGCCCGTCGGTGATGTGGGGTACGGCCCGTTCCAGGATTACATAGGAAGAGTATTCCAGGAACCAGTCTTTGAACATACCGGTTAAGCGGTATTTTTTATCCCCTTCTTCACTCAGGATATGTAAATACTTTAATTGCTCTTCACTCATCATGGCTTAATCCCCCACTATCCTTAAGTTACTGACTATGAATTCTCTGCGCTGTGGAGAGTTCTCGCCCATATAAAACCTCAGAAGTTCCGGGAGCCTGTCGTCCTTATCCAGCCGGACCATATCAAGGCGGATGTTCTCTCCTATAAATTCTTTAAATTCGTCGGGAGAGATCTCACCCAGGCCTTTAAAACGAGTGATCTCGGGATCCGGTCCCAGATCCAGCACGGCTTTCTCTCTTTCCGGTTCCGAATAACAATACCGGGTTTCTTTCTTATTCCTGACACGGAACAGAGGTGTTTGCAATATGTATATGTGTCCGTGCCGTACCAGTTCCGGGAAGAATTGCAGGAAAAAGCTTAACAACAACATGCGGATATGCATCCCGTCCGGGTCTGCATCGGTAGCTATGATGATTTTATTGTAACGCAGGTTGTCCAGGTCTTCTTCAATATTCAGGGCAGCCTGCAACAGGTTGAACTCTTCATTTGTATAGACTACCTGCTTGTTCATGCCGTATGTATTCTCGGGTTTTCCCCTAAGGCTGAAAACCGCCTGGATGTTTGGATTTCTGCTTTTTGTTATGGATCCGCTGGCAGAGTCTCCTTCCGTTATGAACAGCATGGTTTGTTCGGCCTTGTCGCTCTTGTCGGTAAAATGGATACGGCAGTCACGAAGCTTGCGGTTGTGCAGGCTGATCTTTCGGGCATTTTCCTTGGCTTTTTTACGGACTGCACCAACGGCTTTTCTTTCTTTTTCGTTTTCAATGATCTTTTTCAGCAGGATATCTGCCGTTTCCGGATTCTTGTGCAGGTAGTTATCCAGGTGTTCTTTCACGAAATCACTAATGAAACTGCGCAGGGTAGGGCCGTCGGGACCCATGTCCCTGGAATCAAGAATGGTTTTCGTCTGGTTTGCGAACTTGGGTTCTATCAGGCGAATGCTGATAGCCCCTACTATGGATTGCCTGATATCGGAGGGTTCAAAATCCTTTTTATAAAATTCTTTTATAGTGCGAGCCACTGCCTCCCGGAACACCGACAGGTGGGTGCCTCCCTGAGAAGTGTTCTGCCCGTTGGCAAACGACATGATGCTTTCTCCGGTTTCGTTGGCATGGGTAATGACCATTTCTATATCCTGACCTGTCAGATGAATGGGGGGGTAAAGCGTTTCTTCGGCCATGCTTTCCAGGACAAGGTCCAGCAATCCGTTTTTGGAAACGTATTCATTTCCGTTGAGCTGCATTTTCAACCCTTTGTTCAGGTAAGCATAATGCCGCATCATTTCCTGTACGAATTCCGTATTGATGGTGTAATTGGGAAACAATGCAGGGTCGGGGGTGAATGTGACCAGCGTCCCGTCTTTCTCGTCAGTCCGGGTGGTCCCTTCATCCAGCAAAACGCCTTTTGAAAACCTGCCGAAACGACTATTTCCTTCCCGGAAGGATTCAATGTAGAACATGGTGGATGTCGCATTTACTGCTTTCAGTCCCACCCCGTTAAGTCCTACGGCTTTTTGAAAGGATTTGTTGTCGTATTTTGCGCCGGTATTCATTTTGTTGGCGGCGTCAATTACTTTTCCGAAAGGAATACCCCTTCCGTAATCACGGACCGAGATCTCGTTCTCACGAATGGTAACTGAAATAACTTTACCGTGCCCCATGGCATACTCGTCTACCGAGTTGTCAATAACTTCTTTGATAAGCACATAAAGCCCGTCATCGGGGGTACTTCCGTCACCCGATTTTCCAATGTACATGCCCGGTCTGAGACGGATATGTTCGTTCCATTCCAGGGTCTGGAAATTCGCTTCTGTGTAAGATGATAATGGATTCGACATACGGGGCACAAAGATAAAAAAAACTGGTAGAAGTAGTTTAATTAATGATTACATTTGCCGCTGGTTCTAATAACGAAATAATTCATTATGCCAGATCTGAAGGGTTGCATATCACAAATAATCGGGCCGGTAGTAGACGTGGTCTTTACACCTGAAGCAACCGGAAAAGTGCGGTTACCTTCCATACACCATGCCCTTGAAGTAAAACGAAACGACGGAAAAGAGATCGTGCTGGAAGTCCAGCAACATATTGGTGATTTTACCGTGCGTACCGTGGCCATGGATTCTACCGACGGTCTTTCACGCGGGACGGTAATTAAGGTTACCGGCGGTCCCATTACCATGCCTGTGGGGGAAGCTGTAAAAGGAAGGCTGATGAATGTCACAGGGGAAACCATAGACGGGCTTTCTCCGTTGGATAAAAACATAGGATCTTCTCCCATTCACAAAAGACCTCCGAAATTTGAAGATCTGACCACATCAAGTGAAGTGCTGTTTACGGGTATTAAAGTCATTGACCTGCTGGAACCTTATTTGAAAGGAGGAAAAATCGGACTTTTCGGAGGGGCGGGTGTTGGCAAGACCGTGATCATTATGGAGCTGATCAATAATATCGCCAAAAAACACAGCGGGTTTTCGGTTTTTGCCGGTGTGGGAGAACGTACCCGGGAAGGGAACGACCTGTTGCGCGAAATGATACAGTCCGGTGTGATCCGTTATGGGGAAGCCTTTCGTGAAAGTATGGAAAAAGGGGAATGGGACCTGACAAAAGTAGATTACAATGAACTGGCAAAATCCCAGGCCACCCTGGTGTTCGGTCAGATGAACGAACCTCCCGGGGCCCGTGCATCCGTTGCCCTGAGCGGACTGACTATTGCCGAGTCCATTCGGGATGATGACGGGAGCATTAAAGATATTTTGTTGTTCATAGATAATATTTTCCGCTTTACCCAGGCCGGCTCTGAGGTTTCTGCATTGTTGGGACGGATGCCGTCCGCCGTTGGTTACCAACCGACGCTGGCTACGGAAATGGGGATCATGCAGGAACGGATCGCCTCTACGCGTAACGGATCTATCACTTCAATACAAGCCGTATATGTTCCGGCAGATGACCTGACCGACCCTGCCCCGGCCACTACATTCTCCCACCTGGATGCAACAACGGTTTTATCCCGCAAGATCACCGAGATGGGAATATACCCCGCGGTGGATCCGCTGGAATCCACATCCCGGATCCTGGATCCCGCGATTGTGGGACAGGAACACTACAACACTGCCCAGAAAGTAAAACAGATCCTGCAACGCAACAAGGAATTGCAGGATATTATTTCGATCCTGGGTATGGAGGAGCTTTCCCGTGAAGATCAATTGACAGTAAACAGGGCCAGGAAAGTGCAACGATTTCTCTCACAACCTTTTACCGTTGCCCAGAAATTTACGGGGCTTAAAGGTGTGATGGTTCCCATTGAAGAGTGTATTAAAGGGTTTAATATGATCATTGACGGAGAGGTAGACCAAATAACCGAAAATGCTTTTTTGAATGTGGGTACTATAGAAGATGCGATAGAAAAAGGAAAACGAATTATGCAATAACCGCCATGAGAGCACCGGTATATCTTCAGGTCATGTCTCCGGAGGAGGTCCTTTTTGAAGGGAACGTCTGTTTGGTCAGATTTCCCGGCAAAAGCGCCTCTTTTACAGTCATGAAGGATCATGCTCCCATTATGTCATTACTCGAAAGGGGATTTATCTCTTACGAAGGAGAAATGGGAGATGGAAGGATCCCGGTTAGCAGCGGATTCGTTCAGGTCAGAAACAACAAGGTGTATGCCTGTATTATACAGAAACTTTTATGATAAAAAGAATGATCACGGTACATACAGTGACCATACTCCTGGCGGGAGGTATATGGGGACTGATCATGTACCTTTTTATGCCTGAGTGGTGGTTCCCTGTGTATCCCGTCATTCCTGCCACGTTTTTGCTGGTTGGTTTATTGGAGATCCTCATGATGAAAAAAAGCAAGACCCAGAACGCCAAAATGCTCAACAGCATATTGATGCAGCGTATTGTACGTTGGGGTATTGTTCTGGTGATACTGATCGTGTTAATAGGGGTGGCTCATCCTCCCAAAGCCTCCTTTATTATTAGTTTTATGGGGATGTTCATTATATATAGTTTTTTATCTATCTGGTTCCTTTTGGTTGATTGTAAAGAACAAAAAAAAATCAAAGAGAAAGAATCGTAATTAATCATGCCGGTAGCCCGCAGGTCCATATTGATCGTTTTGTCGTTTGCTTTCTTTATGATGGCTGGAAGCCCTGCTTTGTTTGCAGTTCCCCGTCAGGAGAGACCTCCGGTAGATGTTAAACATTTGATCCTGGAGCATTTAAATGATTCCTATCACTGGCATCTTTTTTCCACGGAGAACAAAGATATTGGGATTCCTTTACCAGTAATAGTTCACAGTCGGGAAAGGGGTTGGTTTTTATTTCTTTCTTCTCATCTGATAGAAAAGGAGGAATACGAAGGCTTTTATGTAGCCCAGGAAGGAAGGTACGAAGGAAAACTTGTAGAAACAGATGTGCGGGGTCAGGAGGTCAGGCCTTTTGACTTGTCCATTACCAAAGACGTGCTGGCCCTGTTTTTTTCCTGCGGATTGCTTATGTTCCTGGTGCTTCGCCTGGCAAAATGGTATAAAAAACAGGAAATGCGAGGGAAAACAGATGCTGTTCCTCCCGGGGTAATGGGCGTTATGGAATGGTTCATCATGAGCATTCACGACGGAATGATCAAAAAATGCGTGGGAAAGGATTACAAACGTTACGCGCCTTATTTACTGACTGCTTTCTTCTTCATTTTTCTGAACAACGTGTTGGGACTCATTCCGCTTTTCCCGGGTGGAGCCAACCTGACAGGCAACATTACCATTACATTCGGTCTGGCCTTCTTTACCATGGTAGCCGTCAATCTGTTCGGGAACAAGGAATACTGGAAAGAGATCCTGTGGCCTGATGTCCCGGTATTTATGAAAGTTCCTTTTCCCATTATGCAGGTCATTGAATTTTTTGGGATACTGACCAAACCCATGGCCCTGATGATCCGTTTGTTTGCCAATATCTTTGCCGGGCATATTATCATACTGGCACTAACTTCACTGGTGTTTCTTACCGTGGCTATGGGACCTGTAATAAATGTTTCCATGAGTGCGGTATCTGTGCTCTTTTCGGTTTTTATGCTGGCCCTGGAACTGTTGGTGGCTTATATACAGGCGTATGTATTTACAATGCTCTCATCCATATTCATAGGACTTTCCCGTCAGGAGACGCATAAGATCAGACCTGCCCGTGCCGTAGAAACGAATAAAAAATGAAAAATTTATTTTAAACCATATTGTTATGTTACTTTTTACTGTATTACAAGCCGCCGTAGCATCTGGCGAAATTGCCAAGTTAGGAGCTGTTCTGGCTGCTGCCGTTGTTGTTCTGGGGGCCTCTTTCGGTATCGGAAAAATCGGGAGTGCCGCTATGGAGGCCATTGCACGTCAGCCGGAAGCGGCTGACGGGATCAGAATGTCCATGATCATTATTGGGGCACTGGTGGAAGGCGTTTCCCTTTTTGCCATCATTGTATGCCTGCTGGTTGCCTTATAAAATTTTTGTGTTATGGATTTGATGATCCCCGATTCCGGATTGTTGTTCTGGATGTTCATTGCTTTTGGCATCCTGTTTCTGGTGCTGGCCCGTTTCGGCTGGCCTCTGATCACCGGTGTTGTGGAACGTCGAAACGAAAAAATTGAAAGAGCACTTGCCGATGCAGCCTCTGCCCGGAAATTGCTTGCCACCCTGAAACAGCAGGAAGAAAAAATACTGCAGCAATCCCGCGACGAGCAGGCAAAAGTCATAGAACAGACGTCTCTGCTGCGTCAGCAACTCCTGGATGAAGCCCGGGAAGCAGCACGTCACGAAAGCCGGCTTATGCTGGACAGGGCAAGATCGCAAATTGAGAAAGAAAGGGATGTGGCCATACGCGAAGTCAGGGCGTACGTAGCCACATTGTCGGTTGAGGTAGCCGAAAAATTACTAAAAAAACAATTGGATCCCGGTGTCAGGCAAATGGAGCTTATAAACAGCCTGCTGGAGGAATCCGCAAAACCCGAAGCATGATCCCATGAACACAGGACTGATAGTTTCCCGTTATGCTGCAGCTTTGTTGTGTTACGCTACCGATACCGGGGCAGAACACGACGTGTATCGCATGATGAAACGGTTATCAGAATATTTCACGGAAGTTCCCGACCTGGAAAAAATGTTCTGTGACAGGATGGTACCTGCCAGTAAGCGAAAAGATATGTTCCTGAGTCTTTTCCGGACTAATTCGCCGCATTCCATAAAGGTGTTGTCTGGATTTCTGAACCTGTTGATACAACACCGCAGAGAATATGTGATCAGGTCGGTCAGCCTGCAGTATCTGGATAAATACAGGAAAGAACAGGGCCTTACCTACGGAGTACTGACCACTGTTGTTCCGGTTGACGAAAAGACAGTGGAAAAAATTAAGAAAGTCCTGGATCCGGAACATCCTCAAAAGGTTGAGCTGGAATTGAAACAGGACAAACAATTGATCGGAGGGTTCTCACTCCGGGTCGGCATGAAGGTTTGGGACGCATCCCTGGCGGGCCGTATGAGAGAAGTGAGAAAAGCCTTTGGAATAAACGATAAACAGTAGACGTGTTATGTCAGATGTGATAAAACCTGCTGAAGTTACCGAGATATTGCGTATGCAATTGGAGGGACTTGACAACCGGCCCCTATATGAAGAAAAGGGTACGGTGCTTCAGGTAAGCGACGGCGTGGTCCGTATATACGGTCTGTACCAGGCTGAGTCCAATGAATTGCTGGAATTCGACAACCGCATGATGGCCATTGTGATGAACCTGGAAGAAGACAACGTGGGTGCTGTGTTGCTGGGTTCCACGGACCGGATAAGGGAAGGAGACATGGTCAGGCGAACGGGGCGCATAGCATCGATCCCCGTCAGCGATAAGTTGCTGGGCAGGGTGGTGGATCCCCTGGGAAATCCTTTGGACGGAAGGGGAGATATCCCCGGACCTTTCACTTCCATGCCTTTGGAAAGAAAAGCCCCCGGCGTGATATTTCGCGAACCGGTATCCGAACCGCTTCAGACAGGTATAAAGTCTATAGATGCCATGATCCCCATTGGCAGGGGTCAGCGGGAACTGATCATAGGTGACAGGCAAACCGGTAAGACCGCCATTGCCATTGATACGATCATCAACCAGAAATCCAACTTCCTGGCCGGAGATCCCGTATATTGCATCTATGTGGCCATTGGCCAGAAAGGATCCACAGTGGCATCCATTGTCAACACGCTGGAAAAACACGGTGCCATGGAGTATACCACTATTATCTCGGCTACAGCAGGAGATCCTGCTGCCTTGCAGTATTTTGCACCTTTTGCCGGAGCTGCCGTAGGTGAATACTTCCGCGATACCGGACGCCATGCCCTTGTTGTATACGATGATCTGTCCAAGCAGGCAGTTTCTTACCGGGAAGTATCCCTGATCCTGCGCAGACCCTCGGGACGGGAAGCCTATCCGGGGGATATCTTCTACCTCCATTCACGTCTTTTGGAACGGGCAGCCAAGATCATTACACAGGATGAAGTGGCCTCGCGCATGAACGACTTGCCCGAATCCCTGAAGGACAAAGTCAAAGGAGGCGGTTCGCTGACGGCCCTTCCCATCATTGAAACCCAGGCGGGCGATGTCTCGGCATACATTCCCACTAACGTAATATCTATTACAGACGGACAGATATTCCTGGATACCGACCTTTTTAACCAGGGAAACCGCCCCGCGGTGAATGTGGGCATTTCCGTATCCCGTGTGGGTGGCAATGCACAGTTAAAAGCCATGAAAAAAGTAGCCGGGACCCTTAAGATAGACCAGGCACAGTACAGGGAACTGGAATCTTTCTCCCGTTTTGGGGGCGAAATGGATACCTATACCGCACGCATCTTGGATAAAGGACAGAAAAATTCGCAACTTCTTATACAGAAACAATACAGTCCGTTGGAAGTCGGAAAACAGATAGCATTGCTTTATTGCGGAACACATGGTCTTTTAAGCAGAGTTCCTTTGGATAAGATCGTTGTGTTTGAAGAAAAATTCCTTCATGTTTTGGAAAGCAGCCACCGCAAAACGGTGCTTGAACCCCTGAACAGGGGCGAAATAAACGAAGAAATTGCCTCGTTAATAGAAAGCGTGGCAGAACAAATTGCCGGATAACCATGCCGTCTTTAAGGGAAATAAAAAGAAGGATCAACTCCATCAAAAAAACGCAGAAGATCACCGAAGCGATGCAACGGGTATCTTCCGCAAAACTCCATAAGGCACAGACAGCCCTGGGCTATATGCTTCCCTATGAAGAACGGTTGCATTTTATGCTGCTTACTTTCATACATGAGGAACGTTACATGTATGAACACGGTTATCCCAGAGGAATGCATAGCTTGCGCCAGACGCCTTTTGCCATTGCCCGGCCCATAAATTACGTATCCATTATCTTCATGGCTTCAGATACGGGACTCTGTGGGGCATACAATGCCAACATGGAGAAAAAGCTTCACGAGGTGTTGGATGAATACGCACATCTGCCGCGTGAAAACATTACCCTGTACCCGGTAGGGATAAAGATGCTGGAAGCCGCCGGAAAAACGGGATGTGTTGTCTGTGACAATTTTACTGACCTGATATCACGCCCCGATTATTTGTCGTGCGAGCGTCTTTCCAAAAGATTAGGAATCGGATACATGCGGGGAAGGGTAGATAAGGCCGAGTTGATCTTTTACCATTTCAAAAGCATGGCGGTACAGATCCTTCAAAGAGACACTTTTCTGCCTTTTCAGTCTGAACTGGTAAAAAGCTCCAATCCTTCCTTCGGTCGTGAGTTAAGAGGTAAGCAGGGATTGATCATACCACAGGAATACCCTATTGAGGAATTGAATCCGGAGTATTTCGAGAATTATATCATAGAACCTTCCCGCCAGGAGCTCATAGACAATCTGTTACCCAAGGTACTCCGATTCCAGATATACCGTTCCGTACTGGATGCCAATGCTTCTGAGCACGCTGCCAGAACCATGGCCATGAAAGCTGCTTCTGAAAATGCAAAGGATCTGATAAGCGATCTGACACTTCAGTACAATAAAAGCCGCCAGCAGGCCATTACTTCAGAAATACTTGATATTTTGTCCGGGTCTATCAGGTAGGAACTAGACTCCCCGCATTCTCTCTTTCGTTTTAACAAGGTTTTCTTTTAATATATCCACACTTGTAGCTACGGCTTCTTCAAAAGTCGGACAAGTGCGTTCCGCGATCAGATCGTTACCGGGTACTTTTACACGAATGGTGGCTTTTTTATTATCGTGGCCGGGTACCAGGGAGAGTGTCACCTCTGTTCCTATAATGGCATCAAAGAATCTATCCAGCTTCCCTACTTTTTCATGTATAAAATCAAGCAATTTCCTGTCTGCATCAAATTTGACGGATTCAACCTTAATGTCCATGATATACCTCCATTTTATATTGTTAATAAATTGGCTTACCGGGCTTTATGCCCTTGGATGAGCCTTTTTGTATGCTTTTTTCAATACTTCAAAAGAATTATGTGTGTACACCTGTGTAGCGGCAAGGGATGTGTGACCCAGCAATTCCTTAATGCTGTTCAGATCCGCCCCTCTGTTGAGCAAATGGGTTGCCAGCGAATGACGCAGCACGTGCGGGCTTTTTTTCCCTGTGAATGCAGGTTCACGCGCTAATTCTTTGTGTACCATTTTACTAATTGTTGTCAGTGCCAGTTGATCTCCGTTTTTCCGGCTGAAAAGCCACGGAGACGGCACCTCTCTTTCTTCCAGGAAGCGTTGCAAATCCCGGACCATTTCTTCACTAAGCGGAACATCCCTTTCTTTATTTCCTTTTCCCCGCACCCGGAGCAGGGAACGTTCAAAATCCATGTCCCGAACACGTATTCCGGCCAGTTCAGCACGTCGGATACCTGTGGCATACAGCAAATGGATCATAACCGATACAGGAGTAGGTGAATTTTCTTTATGATCTATCCATGCATTGATACTTGTCTGGGAATAAAATTCCGGAATCCTGCGTCCTTTTTTGGGGCGGATCAGCAATTTCAGGGGATTGTCCCTGAGTTTTTCTTTTTTGACCAGGTAGTTGCAAAAAGAGCTTAATGCAGACAACCGCTGGTATACGGTGGAAGTACTCAGACCCTGCTCCAGCAGTGACCCCGTGTAGGCCCTCAGGGAAGTCAGTGTCACCAATTCCATGGGATTCTCTTCCGCCTGAAAATCCATGAATTTATAAAAGTCTTTAATTGCTTGATCATAAATGGATTGGGTGCGTTCGGAATAACGTTTTTGTACCCTCAGGAAGTCTATGAATTCACTCCTTTCCATCATACGCAAATATACAAAAAAAACGAGGATTACTCCTCGTTATTTTGTAAGTGTTCTTTGTATATCGCTTTCTTCTTTTGCTCTCTCCTGGTAACAGAAGGTTTGGTGAAAGACTGACGGCCCCTGAGCTCGCGTACGATCCCGGTTTTTTCAAATTTGCGTTTGAATTTCTTTAAAGCACGTTCTATGTTTTCGCCTTCCTTAATCGGTACAATGATCATATTTACAGACACCTCCTTTTGTTACGGGGTGCAAAAGTAGATAAAAAAATGGAAAATCAAAGCGTAACCTGTATATTTGTGAGCAAATATTAAATATTTCTTTCAAATCATGAGACTTGAAGGTATCCCTTCCCGGATCCCGCCGGAAAAACCTTTGGATAAGGGTGTCAGTCATGCTCCGGTAAGGAAAGACATTCTTACCACAGAAGAGAAAAAACTGGCGCTGGCCAATGCCCTTCGCTATTTTCCGGAAGGGCAGCATGCTGAACTGGCTCCCGAATTTGCCCGGGAACTGAAACAGTACGGACGTATATATATGTATCGCTACAGGCCCGATGAATCCCTCTCGGCCGGAAGCATAAACGATTATCCGGCAAAATGTCATCAGGCTGCAGCCATTATGTTGATGATCAACAACAATTTGGATGTGGCGGTGGCCCAGCATCCCCACGAGCTTATTACTTACGGGGGAAACGGGGCCGTATTCCAGAACTGGGCGCAATACCGCCTTACCATGAAGTATTTGTCAGAGATGACAGAAGAACAAACGCTTGTTCTTTATTCGGGCCACCCCCTGGGTCTGTTCCCTTCTTCAAAGGACGCTCCCAGGCTGGTGATCACAAACGGTATGGTCATTCCCAATTATTCTTCCAGGGATGACTGGGAAAAACTCAACGCACTGGGAGTTTCCCAGTACGGACAAATGACGGCCGGTTCTTTTATGTACATAGGCCCACAGGGAATTGTCCACGGAACTACCATAACCATCATGAATGCCGCCAGAATGCGCCATCCCGGCCACAAAGGATCCCTTCTTTTTGTATCCAGCGGTCTGGGAGGAATGTCGGGTGCCCAGCCAAAAGCGGCGCGGATTGCCGGTGTCGTGGGTGTTGTTGCCGAGATCGATCCAAAGGCTACGCAAAAGAGATACCGGCAGGGATGGGTAGATGAAGTGTACGACAACCTGGAAACACTAATCGCCCGTATCCGCAAAGCGAAGGAAAACGGGGAGGCGGTTTCCCTGGCTTACCAGGGCAACGTGGTAGATCTGTGGGAACACCTGGAGAGATCCGGTATATCTGTAGAACTGGGATCGGACCAGACCAGTTTGCACAATCCTTACTCGGGCGGGTATTATCCTGTGGGTTATACACTGGAAGAATCCGCAGATATGATAGCCAACGATCCGGAACGTTTTGAAGAAGCCGTGCAAAAAAGTCTCATACGCCAGGTCTCTGCCATAAACAAACTGGCCCTAAGAGGTATGTATTTCTTTGATTACGGCAATGCCTTCCTCTTGGAAGCTTCCCGGGCGGGAGCCGATATCCTGGATGAAGGCGGCAAATTCAGATACCCTTCTTATGTACAGGATATAATGGGTCCGTTGTTTTTTGACTACGGGTTCGGACCTTTTCGCTGGGTATGTACGTCTTCGTTACCGGAAGATCTACGTGTGACCGATACCATAGCCGCTGAGGTTCTGGAGGATTTGGCCCGTAAGGCACCGGACAATATACGAAACCAGATGCTGGACAACCTGCATTGGATACAACAGGCGGAAGGGAATAACCTGGTGGTAGGATCCCTGGCGCGGATCCTCTACGCCGATGCACAGGGCCGGATTCGAATAGCCCTGGAAATAAACCGGGCCATCCGGGAGGGTCGTATAAAAGCCCCCATTGTACTGGGCCGCGACCACCACGACGTTTCCGGCACCGATTCCCCGTTCCGGGAAACTTCCAATATTTACGACGGGTCTAATCTCACGGCTGATATGGCCGTGCACAATGTAATAGGAGACGCATTCCGCGGAGCTACCTGGGTTTCTTTGCATAACGGGGGAGGCGTCGGCTGGGGAGAAGTCATTAACGGTGGCTTTGGACTGGTCATTGACGGTAGTCAGGATGCCGACAGACGTATTAAAAACATGTTATACTGGGACGTGCACAACGGGATCGCCAGAAGGGCATGGGCCAGAAACCCGGGAGCACTGGCAGCCCTGGAACGGGCTATGCAGGAAGAACCGTTACTGAAGGTTACCGTGCCTTCTCTGGCTGATCCCGGTACCTTGAATGCATTTGACTGATATTTATCCAAAACACATAATATGACAGAAAAATTGTTCAATGATTTTCCACCGGTCTCTACCCGGCAGTGGGAAGAACAGATCCATAAAGATCTAAAAGGCGCCGATTACGACAGAAAACTGGTCTGGAGAACTTCCGAGGGATTTTCCGTACGGCCGTATTTCAGGGATGAGGACCTGAAAGAGATTCCATATCTGGATACGGTTCCCGGACAGCACCCGTTTCTTCGTGGGACCCGACCTGACAATAACTGGCTCATTCGTCAGGGTTTTACGGTAAAGGGATCCCTTGAGCGACTCAATGAACGGGTCCTCAATGCTTTGGACAGGGGCGTGGAATCCATAGGATTTCGCCTGGACAAAAAGAAGGATTATGCAGAGAAAGACCTGGAGGTGATTCTGAAAGGTGTATTTCTGCCGGCCGTGGAAATCTCCTTTGAAGGCGTTTCCTGTGAAAAACCGCAGGTACTGAATGCTTTTTTAAACTACATAAAAACAAAATGTATTGATCCTTTTCAGGTCAGGGCGCGTTTTGAATTCAATCCGCTGGGCGAGGCTTATTCCTGCGGTCAGAACCCGTCCGGGGAATCACTGGATGTATTAAAAACACTTATAGAAAATTGCAGCGAATATCCGCATATCCGTGTAACATGCATCAGGGGATATGATTACAGGAACAACGGTTCCGGTATTGTCCAGGAGCTGGCCTTTTCCATGGCAATGGGCAATGAGTATATCCGGATACTAAAGGAAAAAGGCATGGATCAGTCAATGGCTATACGTTCCATTCATTTTCACACAGGCATTGGATCCCATTATTTTCTGGAGATAGCAAAATTCCGTGCTGCCAGGGTCTTCTGGAGCAGGATTGCGGAAGAACAGGGGATCAAAGAACCGGAAGATCAGAAGATCCGGCTGCATGCCACCACCAATTTCTGGAACCAGACGGCTTACGATATGTATGTAAATCTGCTCAGGGGTACTACACAAGCTATGTCGGCAGCCATTGCCGGGGTAGATTCCCTGGAAGTGACCCCGTTTGACCGTGTGATCAGGGAAGGCAATGATTTCAGCGATCGCCTGGCCAGGAATATACAGATCATTTTAAAAGAAGAGGCACATTTTGAGCGGGTTACAGATCCCGCTGCCGGATCGTATTATGTTGAAAACCTGACAAAATCTATTCTGGCAGAATCGGAAAAAATCTATCACCAACTGATGGAAAAAGGAGGTTTTTCTTCTAAAACCGGCAGGGAATGGGTGTCTGAAACGATACGCGATGCCCGGGAACGTTCCCTGAAAAGCCTGGCTTCCCGCAAAGAGATCCTGGTAGGAATTAACCAGTATTCGGATTCCGGTGTTAAAGCTCCTAAAGAACTGTCAGAAGCAACAGCAGAACAATGGATGCGCGCAGCAGCCCCATTTGAAAAACTACGGTTACAAACTGACAAAGCCTTTAAAACCCCTCAAGTTTTCCTGCTCACGTTTGGTAACCTGGCCATGTGCCGGGCAAGGGCACAGTTTTCTGCCAATTTCTTTGGTGTTGCCGGTTACAGGATCATTGATAACAACCATTTTGCCTCGCTGGAGGAAGGCATACAGGCAGCTGTCCGCTCCGGTGCCCGTATTGTGGTGGCCTGCTCGTCCGATGAAGAATACTGCGGGGCGGTGCCGCTCATAGCCCGTACTCTGGGAGACAACATCATACTGACCGTTGCCGGAGACCCGGCCTGTAAAGAAGAACTCATCAAAGAAGGGGTCACACATTTCATCAGTTTGAGAAGCAATGTGCTTGAAACACTTCTTCAATACCATAAAGAGATGGAATTATGAAAAAATATTATACAGCCGCAGATCTTGAAAACATGGAACACCTGCAATATGCTGCAGGGATCCCTCCATATCTCAGGGGACCTTACAGTACCATGTATGTGCAAAAACCCTGGACAATAAGGCAATATGCCGGCTTTTCCACGGCTGAAGAATCAAATGCATTCTATCGCAGAAACCTGGCTGCCGGACAAAAAGGGCTTTCCGTGGCTTTTGACCTGGCCACACACCGCGGGTATGATGCCGATCATCCCCGTGTAGTGGGAGATGTGGGTAAGGCAGGTGTAAGTATCTGTTCCGTTGAGGACATGAAGGTGCTGTTTGACCAGATCCCCCTGAACAAAATGTCCGTGTCCATGACCATGAACGGAGCGGTGTTGCCCATACTGGCTTTTTATATTGTTGCCGGGCAGGAACAGGGCGCCGGTCTTACCGAGTTAACGGGTACCATACAGAATGATATTCTCAAAGAATTTATGGTCCGTAACACGTATATATATCCGCCCGATTTTTCCATGCGTATCATAGGCGATATTTTTGCGTATACTTCACACAACATGCCCCGTTTCAATTCCATTTCCATATCGGGGTACCATATGCAGGAAGCGGGGGCTACCAGTGAAATTGAAATGGCCTACACGCTTGCCGACGGGTTGGAATACCTGCGTACAGGAGTGAAAGCAGGTATGGATATTGACGCATTTGCACCCAGGATATCTTTCTTTTGGGCCATTGGAATGGACCACTTTAAGGAAATTGCCAAAATGCGCGCTGCCCGGATGCTCTGGGCCAAGATCGTCAAAGGGTTCAATCCAAAAAATCCCAAATCATTGTCTTTGAGAACGCATTGCCAGACCTCGGGGTGGTCCCTGACCGAGCAGGATCCGTTCAACAACGTCTCCAGGACCTGCATCGAAGCTATGGCTGCAGCTCTGGGACACACGCAGAGTCTGCATACCAACGCATTGGACGAGGCCATCGCCCTTCCCACGGACTTCTCGGCAAGGATCGCCCGGAATACCCAGTTGTACCTGCAGGACGAGACGGAAATATGCCGCAGCATAGATCCCTGGGCAGGATCGTATTACGTGGAATCTTTGACCCACAAGATCGCTCACGATGCATGGGAACTCATACAGGAGATCGAAGAACTGGGCGGTATGGCCAAAGCCATAGAAACAGGTATTCCAAAACTGAGGATAGAAGAGGCGGCAGCCCGTACACAGGCTCGTATTGATTCCGGTATGGATGTTTTGGTGGGTGTTAACAAATACCGGCTGGAGAAAGAAGACCCCATTGAAATACTGGATGTGGACAATACCAAAGTGCGTCTTTCACAGATAGCCCGGCTGGAAACATTGCGAAAAAACAGGGATTCCTCAAAAGTGGATGCTTCCCTGGAAGCACTCACCCGTGCTGCCCGTAATAAGTCAGGGAATTTGTTGGAACTGGCTGTTGAGGCAGCCCGTAACAGGGCCACTTTAGGCGAAATATCCGACGCCTGCGAAAAAGTGACAGGACGATATAAAGCAGTAATACGTATGAACAAGGGAGTTTATTTATCTGAAGTAAAAGACGATGCCCAATTTACAAAAGCCAGGGAAATGGCAACTCGTTTTGCTGAACGTGAAGGTCGCCAACCGCGCATCATGATAGCCAAACTGGGACAGGACGGACACGACCGCGGGGCCAAAGTAGTGGCTACCGGTTACGCCGACATCGGTTTTGACGTAGACATGGGGCCTTTGTTCCAGACTCCGGAAGAAGCAGCCCGACAGGCCGTGGAAAACGACGTCCACATCCTGGGCGTGTCTTCATTGGCAGCAGGACATAAAACGTTGGTTCCCCAAGTGGTTCATGCACTGAAAGAACTGGGACGCGAAGACATTCTGGTAATAGTAGGCGGCGTTATCCCGGCTCAGGATTACCGGGAGTTGTATGATTCGGGAGCAGTGGCCGTTTTCGGTCCCGGAACCCCGGTCTCAGTATGTGCGGTAAGAATGTTGGAACTGCTGGAACAGCAATCAGAGCAGTAATTCTATAAAATTTTCCGGAGGGATGTTGCGAAAGTAATCTTCCATCCGGAAGTTTTTTAGTTTTTCCAGAATGGCTTCTTTTGTATAGGGACATCCTGTCAGGGCTTCTTCAATATCCCGGGTGGGAGCCAGGAAAAAATAATCCCCGTATATTTTTACTTCTTCTATAAATCCTTTGCGTACATTCAGGAGTATTTCCATATTGCCTCCAGAAAACCGGTTTTTACGTACAGTACTGTATTCCGCGTCTTTTCCGTAATTCCAGGAATCTGTCTTGTATTTACTGTCACACAATTCACGAATGACCTTCTGTTCCGGTTCGCTTAACGGTTCATCTTTGTAAGTATTTCCGGGATTCCCGGTAATATGTTTTTTTAGAATGTCCAGGAATCCTGCGGCGTCCGTTTTTTGCGTCAGGTATTCAGAAATGTTACATACTGCACGGGGATTACTGGGTACACCGCGTGCTTTTTCACGTACTTTTGTTTTCAGGGCAAGAGACAGGTCTTTCATAGATGCACTGAACAGCAGGGTCCCGTGCATCAGAATACGGTTTTTATGGAGTGCGATGGCATTACCGGAAAACTTACGGCCATCTATTACCAGATCGTTTCTCCCCTCCAGGCGGGCATTAACTCCCAGTGTATGCAGTACATCCAGGATGGGTTGGGTAAACCGCGCAAAGATTTCCGATGTATCCGTCCCGGGAGAATAGCGGTCTACGAAGGTATAATTGATATTGCCCAGGTCATGAAATACCGCACCTCCTCCGCTGAGCCTGCGAACTACGGCAATATTGTTTTCCCGAACATACTCGCTGTTGATCTCTGACCGGGTATGTTGGTTGCGTCCAACGATGATAGCAGGCGCATTTCTCCACAGCCGGAAAACGGGTACTTGCAAACGGGTCAGTAAATATTCTTCTACAGCCAGGTTCCAGTAAGGATCTGTTGTATTATCTATCAGGCAGCGCATGTTTTTCCATTTTTGTAATGACAAAGGAATAGATCTTGTATACAATCCATCCCAGCAGCATTCCGATCAGAGCTCCGCATATGACATCCGCCGGAAAATGTTTGCCAACGTAGATCCGGCTGTAAGAAACCAGAACAGCCCACAGAAATAGAATTATTGTGTACCATTTTTTTCGGTACACCAGACTTGTGAAAGCCGTTAATCCAAAAACATTTGCTGCATGGGATGAGACGAAAGAGTAAAGTCCTCCTTTACCCTCAAGTAAATGGATCTTGCCTTCCCATTCGGGAACGTGACAGGGTCTTATCCGTTGAACCCATTCCTTGATCAGGGAAGAGGAAATCTGGTCTGTCAGTAAAAAAGTAAGCAAAATGCCTCCGATGGCGACCAGGGCCTTTTTCCACGGAAGGACCATGAAAAAACCTCCGGCTATCAGCAGGTACAGCGGTATCCATACGGGAATATCAGACAGGATTTTCATCACCGGGTCCAATAAGGGGCAATGCGCTCCGTTTATGATGAAAAAAAGACCGTGATCCAGCCGGATTATTGATTCCACAACATGTTCCATACCTGCTCCTTGAGTTGGTCAATGTTTTTGCCGGTAACAGATGAGATCAACAATACAGGGAGAGAACGCGGAACACGTCTTCTGAGAGCCTTTTCCTGTGGTCCGTCCAGAAGGTCCGCCTTGGTTACGGCAAGTATCTTTTGTTTGTCCATAAGTTCGGCTTTGTATTGCCTCAATTCCCGGAGCAATATTTTGTATTCGGCTGTAATGTCGGGACTGTCTGCAGGAACCATGAACAACAGTATGGAATTTCGTTCAATGTGACGCAGGAAGCGGAGACCCAGACCCCTGCCTTCGTGGGCTCCCTCAATAATACCGGGTATGTCTGCCATTACAAAAGAACGGTTATCGGACAGGGATACAATTCCCAGTTGAGGAACAAGTGTGGTAAAGGGATAATCCGCAATCTTAGGCCTGGCTGCCGAGACAGCTGTCAAAAGCGTGGATTTGCCGGCATTGGGAAATCCTACCAGTCCCACATCTGCCAGCAGTTTCAGTTCCAGGACGAACCAGTTCTCCTCACCCGGTTGTCCCGGCTGGGCGTAGCGTGGAGTCTGACGGGTGGACGATTTGAAATGGGTGTTCCCCAGGCCGCCTTTCCCTCCTTTGCATAAGATGAATTCTTCTCCAGGGGTTGTAAGTTCAGCCAGGATTTCTTCCGTATCGGCCCGTTTAATGACAGTACCCTGCGGTACGTCAACATAGATGTCTTTTCCGTCCGCTCCGTGAGCCATGTTACCCCGTCCGGCTTCTCCTTTATCGGCACGGATGTGTTTTCGGTATTTGAGGTGTATCAGTGTCCAGAACTGCGGATTGACTTTTAGGATAATATGGCCTCCCCGTCCCCCGTCTCCCCCGTCGGGGCCTCCTTTGGGAACGTATTTGGCCCGCAGCAAATGCACCGAACCTGCACCTCCGTTGCCGGAAGCACAAAAGAGTTTTACATAGTCTACAAAATTGGTTTCAGACATTGACTTACCTGGTTGAAAGTGTATTCCGGAGTTTTTGAACTGTCAACGGAAACAAATTTATCCTGTTTTTTATAATGATCAATAATGGGTTCGGTCTGGGCATGGTAAGTGGTTAAACGGTGACGTACCCTTTCGACATCCGTGTCATCCGGTCTGTTTTCAATGGAAGCACGCCGTAAAAGTCTTGCTTCGCATATGGAATCGTCAATGTCCAGCAATATGAGCAATTTCAGGGGATGGCCCTTAGCTTCCAGGAAATTATCCAGCGCTCGGGCCTGGGGCAATGTTCTGGGGAACCCGTCAAAAAGGAAACCGCGTGCGTTGGGATGTGCTTCCAGGTTACTTGATATCAGGGATATAACAATCTTGTCAGAGACCAGGTCGCCTCTGGACAGGATGGATTCAACTTCCTTCCCCAAAGGTGTGCCCCGTTCAATTTCGTTTCTTAGCATATCTCCCGTTGAAAGATGCACAAATCCGAATGCTTCCACCATCAATTTAGCCAGTGTCCCTTTACCCGATCCGGGGGGGCCTGCAATAATAATGTTTACCATGATTCAATCTATTACGTAAAGGTCTTTGTATTGTCTTCCCAGATCGTTGTAATCCAGTCCGTATCCTACAACATAGTCGTTGGGGATCTTTATGCACGCATAATCTATGGGAATATCGGCCTTATAGGCGGCAGGTTTGAACAGAAGGGTGCATATTTTTATTTGTTTGGGATTTCTTTTTTTCAGATTGTCCAGCAGGTTGGCAATGGTTGTGCCGCTATCTACAATATCTTCCAGCACTACGACCGTCCGGCCGGTTATATTGGTGCATAAGCCCAACACCTCCCGGACAGTTCCGGTACTGCGGGTTCCGCTGTAAGAAGCAAGCTTCACAAACGTGACCTCGCAATTGAGCGTTATTTTCTTCATCAGATCTGCGGTAAACATGAAAGATCCGTTAAGAATACTCACGAATACGGGGTCTTCTTCTTTTAGATCCCGGTTTAATTGTACTGCTACCCGGGAGATAGCTTCGTCTATTTCCGTGTACGGGATGTATGTGCGGAAAGTTTTATCTTGAAGGGTTATGCGTTCCATGGAACAAAAATAATGATTAAATTTGAACTTTTAACAGCAACAGATGATGAATCCTCAAGTCAGTATCGTAATGGGCAGTTTATCGGATATGCCGGTAATGGAAGATGCCGCCCGTTTCCTGGAGCAAATGGAAATCCCTTTTGAGATCAATGCCTTGTCTGCACACAGAACCCCGGATAAGGTGGCGGATTTTGCCCGAAATGCATCCAAAAGAGGCATTCGTGTGATCATTGCCGGGGCAGGCGGGGCAGCTCACCTTCCCGGAGTCATAGCGGCCTATGCAGACATTCCCGTAATAGGGGTTCCTGTCAAGTCTTCGAATTCACTTGCCGGACTTGATTCCATCTTATCCATTCTGCAAATGCCTTCGGGTATTCCGGTAGCGACCATGGCATTGGACGGAGCCCGCAATGCAGCCATTTTTGCCGCAGGCATACTGGCACTGGGAAATGAAGAACTGGCAGGAAGGATGAAAGCGTTTCGCCATTCGCTCTCACGTAAAGTGGAAGATGCGAACGAGTCCATCAGAAAAATCCAATATAAGTATAAGATCTGAATATTAACATAACAACAAAGCTCATCAGAGGGGAGCGAAAGAAGGGAAAGCATTATGAGAAAAGTTTGTTGTGTGCTCTTTTGTAGCACCGTTTGGGGTTTTGCCTTCGGGCAGAACCCGGAATTCTTAATGGAAGAACTGGCTCAGTCCGGCAGGTTTAATCCGGATGACTGTGAAGAGATTCTTGGTTCACGCAAAAGTCTGAATGCAGCCACCGAAGAAGATCTGCAAATGATCGGTTTTCTTTCTTTGTACCAGGTCCGGTCTCTGTTGGATTACAGAGAACGTTACGGGGATTTTCTCACCTGGGCCGAGATACACCTGATTCCGGGTTTTACAAAAAAAGAGGCGCAATGGCTCGCTTTGTTTTTCACGTTGGAACCAAAACCGCGAACCCTGCCTTTAAACAAGCGATCGCTTGTGAAGAACGGCCGGCGTTCTCTTATGCTCCAGACACGCACCTTTTTCCCACGGGGAGAGCCCTACAGCCCGGTTACCGAACAGGAATACCAACAGCGTCCCAATTCCCGTTACCTGGGCGTGCCTTGGTACCGTTATGCCCGTTACAAATTCAATTATTACGGGAAACTGCAATGGGGCTTTACCCTTGAAAGCGATCCGGGAGAACGGGCATTGGCAGACTTCGTATCATGCCATATGAACTTACAAAACAGGGGCTCCCTGAAATCTTTAGTGGTGGGGGATTTCAGGGCACGTTTTGGACAGGGGCTGTTGATATGGAACGGAACTCATTTTGGAGCTTCGTTAACCCCGGCTTCCTTATTTATGAAAGAAATGGGGCTCACCGGATACACCTCCCGGGACGAGAACAGATCCTTCAGGGGCGCAGGGGCCACATTCTCCGTAAAGGATTTTGACATCTCGGTATTTGGATCTTATCGCAAATTGGATGCACGAATAATCCGGGAAGGATTCACTTCGCTGGTGGAAACCGGGTACCACCGTACGCCCCTGGAAACGGAAAAGAAGAATACCCTCACGGCTTGGGCGACAGGGGTGAATGTTTCCTATAAGGGAAAAGGATGGAAAGTCGGCACAACAGTTTTGGGATATGGTTACGATAAACCGGATTCAGCCAGGATTACCTATTATAATCAATTTAAGAACAGGGCGTTGCCATTTGGAGGGTTGGCGGTGGATTACTCGGGAAGGCATGGTTCCTGGCTGGTGTTTTCAGAACTTGCAACAGATGCGGGACTGTCTCCTGCCTTTTTGGGCGGGGCCATCCATTATGGCAGGGACGGTGCCAGGGAGGCACTTGTTATCCGTTACTTCACGCCGTCTTTTACCTCGGCTTACGGAACGGATGCCGGCCGGAATTCTTCCTCCTCCAATGAATACAGCGTACAATTTTCCGCTTGCAGGGATGTGTTTGGTAAATGGAACCTGACCGGGAATGCCTGGTTTTATTTCTTTCCTGTTTCCAGATACCTGTGTCGTGACAAGTCGTACGGATGGGATTACCGTGTACAACTCCAACATGACGACCACCTGTTTTCGCTCCGTCAGCAAAGATCCCTCTCAGACAAAGGAATCACGGATAAACAATCCCTGCGTTTGCAAACGACATGGTCCCTGACGGGGAATCTTTCCCTGGGATTGCGTGCAGACGCGCTAAACAGTATCTTGCGGGGAACAAAAAGTGAATGGGGAGCGGCTGCTTATATTCAATTGGCCTGCCGGGATAAAAAAGAAAAATTTATCGGGTCATTCCGTGTGGGTGTATTTAATACCCGTTCCTGGGACAGCCGGATATACGTTTATGAGTCGGACGTGCTTTACGGTTTTTCCGTCCCGGCACTATACGGTAAAGGGATCAGGAGTTACCTGAATATCAGGTATACCCCGCTGCCTTATATGGATTTGTGGTTCAGGGTGTCCTGTACTTATAAGGACAAACCGGATCTGGATGCTAAGTTACAGGTTCGGGTTCGTTTTTGACAAAAGGCACAAAATCTTCACCTGCCAGCAGACGGAGGGAAGAAGGAATGATCCTGAACCGGTAGGGAGGTGTTCCCATGGGTTCGCCGTCGGTTTCCAGAAACCCGGTATTTTTGTTATTAGGCAGGATCTCCACCGTTTTTCCGCGGCCGTGAAATGCTTCTTTAAACGAGTATACCTCACCGGCTATGAAATGTTTGATTCTCAATCCCAGGGAAACTTTGTTCATGGGCCCTACCAGTGTAATGTCAAACAAACCGTCATCGGGGATCGCCAGCGGTAGCGCTTTCATGCCACTCCCAATGAATTTACCTATCCCGACACTGCAGGTTAGCACGGGTCCTTCGTAAAACATTTGTCCGTCAATTAATATGCGAAGGTCTTTGCACCTGTAAAACAGAAACTGGTGGAGCAGGCTGTTCAAATATTGCGCTTTTCCCCGTTTGTATTCCTGTTCAACTTTCTTTTCGTAATGCCTGACCACGGCTGCATCAAGCCCCATACCGGCGGCATTGGCAAAATAGCGCGTTCTTTCGATCCCGAAATCCTGGAAAGATACCCAGCCTACATCAGTCAGAATGCTATTCCCCTTGATGATCGTTTCTATGGCTTTCTCGTAATCGATAGGAATATGGTAAGAGCTAACCAGGTCATTGCCGGTTCCTATGGGAATGATCCCCATGGTTATGGTATCCGTGGGGACGTCCTGCTGGTAGAAAATACCGTTTATCGCTTCGTGAAAAGTACCGTCTCCGCCTATGACAATGAAATGCCGGATCCCTTCACGTATGGCTTCTATGGTAATGGTAACGGCATGATACTTGTGCTTTGTGAAAACGCATTCAAAATTCAGGTTGTGCGCTATGAAAAAGTTAGAGATACGCGGCCACATTACCGCTGTTTTTCCCCCGCCGGCTATGGGGTTAAGTATGATCATCCAGGGAGTAGAAGACATAATACAGACATTGAATTGAAAGTTCAAAAATAAGAATATTTGTGGTATTTGTAGTATATTTGTCAAATTGAAATCATATCAGCAAGACTCATGGGTAAAGTAATCGCCATTGCAAACCAGAAAGGAGGAGTAGGAAAAACGACCACGGCCATTAATCTGGCTGCCTCACTGGCCGTTATGGAAAAAAATATTTTATTGGTAGATGCAGATCCGCAGGCGAATACCACTTCCGGGCTTTGTTTTGACCCGAATGCCGGCAGCGGTGACACGCTTTATGAATGTCTGATAGGCAAAGTTCCTGTTGAAAAGACCATTATACAGACGGAAATTGAAGGCCTTAAACTGATCCCTTCGCACATAGACCTTGTGGGAGCGGAAATTGAATTACTTTCTGTCCCTGAACGTGAACAGGTCATGAAACAGAATCTGGATTCCATCAGGCAACATTTTGATTATATTTTTATTGACTGTTCTCCGTCACTGGGCCTGATCACGGTCAATGCACTAACGGCTGCTGATTCGGTGATCATACCGGTGCAGTGTGAGTTCTTTTCCCTTGAAGGTCTTGGAAAATTACTAAATACCATCAAGATCGTACAAAGCCGTCTGAATACCAATCTGGCCATAGAAGGGTTTTTATTGACCATGTACGATGTCCGTCTTCGTTCCCACAACCAGATTGTTGAAGAGGTCAGGCACCATTTTCAGGATATGGTCTTTCAAACAGTGATACAGCGGAATGTCCGGCTGAGTGAATCACCTTCGCACGGAAAACCTGTGATATTATACGATGCCGCATCGGTTGGCAGCAATAATTATTTGAATCTGGCCAGGGAATTTTTAAAGAAAAACAAGCATGACTAAGAAGCCGGCTTTAGGAAAAGGTTTGGGAGCTTTGATCTCGGAATCAACTTCGCCGGGAGACTGGAAACCAAGGAACCCCGTGGTGCTTCCTCAAATGGAAGGAACTTCCATGGTAGAGATCACGCAGATTGAAGTAAATCCGGAACAGCCCAGAAAAGATTTTAATGAAGAATCCCTTGCCGAGTTGGCTGCTTCCATCAAGACCCTCGGTCTGATCCAGCCCGTCACTCTCCGGAAGCTTGCTGCAAACCGATACCAGGTAGTAAGCGGAGAACGAAGGCTCAGGGCCGCCGCGATGGCGGGTTTGATTAAAATTCCTGCCTATATACGTCAGGTTGAGGACGGGGAATTGCTGGAAATGGCCTTGGTGGAAAACATACAACGCGAGAATCTGGATGCGATGGAAATTGCTTTCGGATTCCAGCGGTTGATAGAAGAATGCAGCCTGACCCAGGAAAAATTGGCCGATCGTGTAGGAAAAAAGCGTGCTACTGTCGCCAATTATTTGAGATTGATACAATTACCTGCAGAGATACAGTTGCTAATCAGGGCCGGGGCTTTGACCATGGGACATGCCCGTGCTTTGCTTTCACTGGATGATGATGAACCCCGTTTGGCACTGGCTCGTATAATAGTTGATAAAGATTTATCGGTCAGGAAAGTGGAAGAGATGGTACGCCCTAAGGATCCTGTCCCGGCCAGATCCGAACCCAATGAAACGGAATTACCCGATATCTATTACCGGGTTCTGGAAAAAATAGGCAGGTATTTCAATCACAATATCAGCGTGAAAAGAAATCCGAAAGGGGAAGGGGTCTTGTCTATTCATTGCTCCAGTGACTCGGAAATGGAAGCTTTCCTGGATGCACTAGAAAAGAACAATATATAGCCGATCCCGAATTTGTGAAACGTTGCCTGTTCATACTTCTATACTTATTTGTATCCGTGACTTTTGTCTACGGCCAGTTTGCCGTGGACATGGGAGATCAGAATGCACAGTCACAAAGTGACACTACCGTGCAGGCAAAAGAGCCATTTAAACTGAAAACATATTTTACCGCCCTGGCCGGCAAAGATACTATCAAACTTAGCAGGGTTTTTTCAGGGGCAATGGTCCTCCCGGGTTACTCCCAGGCCTATAACCGCCAGTACTGGAAGATTCCGGTAGTATATGCCGGAATGGGTGCAGGTATTTATATGGGGTATAGATACAATATGAAATACCTGGATACGGAAAATGACACGTATGCTATATACAGGAATCTGTGTTACGTGGGAGCCGGGCTGTTCTACTGGGGCAGTTTGCTGGACGGTGTGGCACAATTCCGGCAGGACAAAGAAGTGTTGCCGGCCAGAGCCACTCTGTATTCGGCTTTGTTACCCGGGTTGGGACAGATCTATAACAGAGATTATTGGAAAATTCCTGTCATATACGGAGGCCTTATCGCTTGCGGATATTTCTGGCAATACAACGGGATGCAGTACCAACGTTACAAAACCATGTATAACCATGCAACGGCCAGTCCTTCCAGGTATGACGGATGGATGACCCCGGAAAACATCAAATGGTACCGCGACTCGTTCAGGCGGTACCGGGATTATTCCATTATTGCCACTGTTCTGGTATACGCGCTTAACATCATAGACGCAAATGTTTTTGCCCATTTCCAGGATTTTGACATTAGTGATGATCTTACTTTACGTATTGAACCCGGGATCATTCCCCAGGGTATGTATGCATATGCCTCATACCCGGGGGCAGGAATACAAATGAGACTTACCTTTTAAAAAATGAACCTTTTATGAGATCCAAATGCTTCATTCTATTGATTATTTCCATGACTTTGTTTTCCCAAAGTGCACAAGCGCAGGTATTCCGTAAACCTACTAAAAAACAGTTGACCCAACAGGTGGATTCCCTGTTAAGACTGACCGATTCCCTGCAACAGGTCATTTTGACCATGGAAATGCCGGCAACCGAGGCCCTGTTGACGGACAATGAGATCAATGAGGGCGGGTTTGACAACCCCCCCGTGGATCTGACTTTTGAATTCGATTCACTGACTACAGAACAAAGGCTGAGTCTGTATTATCATCAGAATGTTTTAAACCAGATGCCCGATCCCATGACTCTGGAGAACCTGGATACCGCCTCGTTACGATCCGATATTCCCGATTCTGTATATATAGACAGACTGACCCGGATGAATTGTTTCATAAAATTACCCTACAACAACATTGTCAAGAACCATATTATACACTACACACAGAAAATGCCGGACCGTATTCCCACCATCCTGGGACTGGCCCAGTATTATATGCCTTTATTCGAAGAGATATTCGATTCCTATGAAATGCCTCTGGAACTCAAAGCCATGGCAGTGATTGAATCTGCATTGAATCCAAGGGCCGTTTCAAGGGCCCGTGCGAAAGGAATGTGGCAGTTCATGTACAGGACCGCCCTGAATTACAACCTGACCATTAACTCCTATGTGGACGAGCGCCTGGATCCTATTGTATCCGGAGATGCGGCGGCACGCTATTTACTGGATTCCTACAGGATCTACGAAGACTGGGTTTTGGCCATTGCATCATACAATTGCGGAATAGGGAATGTCAACAAAGCCATCCGCAGGGCCGGCGGATCACGTGAATTCTGGGATATTTACCCCTTCCTGCCACGTGAAACCCGCGGTTATGTGCCGGCTTTCGTCGCTGCCCTATATACCATGCGCTATTATAATGAACACAACATCAAGCCCCTTCCCGTTGAAATGCCTGCACATGTAGATACTTTTGAAGTGAACAAAATGTTGCATTTTGAACAGGTAACTTCATTTCTGGATATTTCCGTTGACCAGCTGCGGGATCTGAATCCACAATACGTAAAAGACATAGTTCCCGGAGTGGAACGTCCCTATATTCTGCGGGTCCCGTTTGAATACAGCGGCGCATTTGCCGCGCTGCAGGATTCCATTTTTTCATATAAGGACAGTGTGTATTTCAACCCGCTTATATTAAATACGCAAGCTAAATCTACCGATACACAGATCACCCACAGGGTACGCAGCGGACAGACGCTAAGCCATATTGCTTACCGCTATGGAGTGAGGATTGCAGACATTAAATACTGGAACGGGCTCCGTTCAGACAAGATCATGCCCAATCAACGGCTGATTATTTATACAGACAGAAATGCGGCACCCCGTGCCTCATCTCAAAATACAGGGACTTCGGCTGCACAGGGAAACCTGATTACCCACAAAGTTAAAAAGGGGGAGACATTAGGCGGAATAGCAGAAAAGTACGGGGTAAGTGCGGCAAATATCCGTTCCTGGAACAATATGAGAAACAGCACGATATATGCCGGAGGGGTGCTTAAGATATATACTTCGGCTACTCTTGCAACCTCTCATGACGGTGACTTTGAATACTATACCGTAAAATCAGGGGATAGTCTCTGGGATATCGCAAATAAACTCGGAATCACCGTACAAAACATCCGTTCCCTAAATGGACTGGGAGACCGGTCAAGGATCTATCCCGGGCAAAAGCTGAAAGTACGGAAAATGTGATCTAAACAGGATCCACATCAATTCTGAATTGTGCGGGAGAACAGGGGTTCTGTGAAAGCACCCGTGAAAGTTTGTCTTTAACCTCCTGCACCTTAATCCTTCGCGGGATAATGATCTGTATCCGGTAAGTAAAAAGGATCTTTCGTTTTCCTGCCTCTGAAACAGGTCCCTCCGTACGAGCCGGTAAATTTTCTTTTATAAGGAGTTCACTGAGCACTGATGCTTTGTAACGGGCCGTGTTTTGTCTGTGATGAGAGACCGTAACAGCGATCATACGCGTATGCGGCGGGTAGCCGTAACGGATCCTTTCATCCATTAGTTGTGATAAAATGTCAAAAAGAGTTCTTTCTTGCAGCCATAGGTAAAACGGGTGATCTGTGTCTGAAGTCTGCAGAAATACGGGGATTTCGGGTTTTTGTGCTCCGGCCCAGGTCAATGCATGAAAGGTGAATTGAAGTGCCTGTTCGGTAGCCCGGAAATTCTTTTTGGATAGAAGCTTTTCGGTATGCAGAAAACAAATCATTCCGGTTTTCTCATCCAGAAAATGATGCATCCGGTATGGCTTGCATAGTTTTATTCCGGGATCCTGTGGAGCATCTTCCAGGTAATCGGAATCGGATTCTACCAGTAGAACTTCTTTTCCGCCGGCAATTACCTTCCCTGCCGCATGTACGCTTTTTACATCCAGAATCCCTTTCATTGCATTGCCTTTTAGGGATTTGAACGTGTCAGTAATGATCAGGTGTTCCCGGGATAAATGCGTTTTGGGAACGGCCTGTATGTGTTGAAATTTCCCTTTTTCCAGGTTATAATACGTTTCAAGCGACGGCACGACAGATCCCAAAACAACCTGTGCCCGGTACATCTGTCCCATCATCAGGGCCGTATCCCTTGCGTGAATGTGCGGTGTTGCATCTTGTTTTTTGTGACCCGGATGTTCTTCCATATCCACCAGGATCATTCCCAACCGGGTAAAGGGAAGAAAAAGGGCATGATGCATTCCGCAGACGATACACGGGTTGCCGGCGAAAAGTTCCTTTTGGGCACGGCTCTGTTCTTTCTGAGGCCTTTTTGAATGAAAACAGAGTATTTTTTCTTTAAATGAAGGCAACAACGCTTCATACAATTGTTCACAGGCCACTCTGTCCGGTCCCAGCACCAGGCATTGTCCACCTGCTCCTATAATGTGATGAATGTGTTCCCTGTACAGATTTGTCCTTTCGATACCGTTGATGTATATAGGTTTACCGGCTTCAGGCAGCCGGAAAGTTTCTTCTCCGGTAAATGCGTTGCGTCTTTTAAATTTCCACAGACTTAATGCTGTTTTTACAACGGTTCCCAAAGGACACATATAATAACGGGCGATCCATTCCCAGAATCTTAAAGATTCCTCCGGAATGACCGGCAGCGACTTTTCCACCCGGTCAATTTCTTTGTATGCTTCCCCGGAGACAGGTTTAAGGATATCTTTGTGTATGTGCCATACTATACCCGGGTAAATTTTTTGACCTACGGGAGCCTTTATCTGCATTCCGGTTATAACCTCATCTGCAAGATGTCCGGGTATTCTGTAAGTAAGAGGACTTCCCAGGGCCAGGGGAAACAGTATATCGGCATACGTTTCCATTACAGGCTCTTTACTTTTTCTGCAACCTGTAACATAAGCCAATAGGGTGTAGAAGTTGCACCGCAAATTCCCACTGTATCTCCCGGCTGGAACCATCCGGGATCAATATTTCCCGGGTTTTCTATGGAATAACTGCGGGGATTGGCCTCTTTACATGTCCGGAAAAGGACTTTCCCGTTAGAACTTTCTTTCCCGGCCACAAAGAGTATCAGGGATTTCCCTGCGGCAAAACGTGTGAGTTTTTCCTGCCTGCCGTCAACCTGGGAACAAATGGTGTTGAATACTTTAAGCAATAGCGGATCAATTCCTTTTTCCACCATCAATTGGCGTAATTTTTCTGCTGTTTTTTTATATTCTCCCGGGTTCTTTGTGGTTTGTGAAAACAGGGAAACGGGGCCACATGAAAAACAAAAATGGTCAAGATCTTTCAGTGTCTCAATTACAACGGCATCTCCGGAAACCTGTCCCAGCAATCCCACTACTTCTGCATGTCCTTTTTTTCCGAATATCAGGATCTGCCCGCCCAGAGGTTTGATACTGTCGTATTCTTTCAATATTTTTTTCTGCAATTGCAATACCACAGGACAGGTACATTCCAGCAGGGCAATCTTATTGGAACGGGCAATCTCATAAGTAAGCGGCGGTTCTCCGTGTGCCCTGATCAATACGGTAGAGCCCTCCGGGAGACGGTTCATATCTTCCTGCCTGACAACTTGTAATCCTTTGGTTTCCAGGCGTTGTAATTCTTCATTGTTATGCACTATGGCTCCCAGAGAATAAACGGTTTTATTTTCATCAAGGGCTTCTTCGGCACATTTGATGGCACGTATAACTCCGGAACAAAAACCGGACTGTTTGTCTATTTCAACCTGATATCCCATTTCTCCTCCATGATTTTTCTGAACCAATCCATTTGTTCTTCAACACTCATACGGCCGTTGTCCAGCAAAAAGGCATCCGGGGCTTTAATCAGGGGGTGGGTTTCCCGGTGGGAGTCCAGGTAATCCCGCTGACGCACATTGGCCAGAACCTCGGCAAAGGTGGCCTCCATTCCTTTTGCCTGCAGTTCCCGAAGTCTGCGGTCGGCACGGATCTCTGCCGGAGCGGTCATAAAGATCTTTAACTCGGCTTGTGGGAATACGGCCGTGCCAATATCCCTGCCGTCCATGACGATCCCTTTTTTCTCTCCCCATTTTCTAAGCTGCAAGTCCACAAAATCCCTGACATGCGGTATTTCAGATACGGGACTTACGTGGCGCGAAACTTCCATGCTGCGGATACGTTCTTCCACGTCTTCCCCGTTCATGTAGGTCCGGTTCTGACCTGTAACAGGGTCTTTTTTAAAGGTTAGCCGGATATCTTTAAGATGGTCAATGATGGCCTGTATATTTGGTTTTCCTTCCGGATCTGTCCATCCGTTATCCAGGGCGTAAAGTGTTACTGCCCGGTACAACGCTCCTGAGTCCAGGTAAGTATAATCCAGAACCCTGGCAATGGCTTTGGCAAAGGTACTTTTTCCCGTTGAAGAATGGCCGTCTATAGCAATGATGATCTTCTTCATAATGTGATCCAAATGTAAATGAAAATCTCCTATTTGTGAAATTCCCACTATCTTTGTAGCCGGTAAAAGAGGGATGTATGAGAATTTTGATCGTTGATGATGAGAAAAGTATAAGGAATACCCTAAAAGAGATCCTGGAGTACGAAAATCACGAGGTTGTGCTTGCCGAAAACGGAGAACAGGCACTTTCTGTACTTGAACAGGGCAAAGTACAGATAGATACGGTTTTTTGTGATATAAAGATGCCGGGTATTGACGGCATTGAAGTTCTGGAGAAAATCCAGGAAATGGACCTGGATGTACCGGTTATAATGATTTCCGGTCACGGCAATATTGATACCGCAGTGGAGTGCATTAAGAAGGGCGCTTACGATTTTATTGAAAAACCCCTGGACCTGAACCGTATCCTGATAACTTTACGAAATGCCAACGATAAGACTTCGTTGGTCCAGGAAAACAAAAAACTTAAAAAGAAAGACTCCAAAGTTCCGCCACTCATCGGTCAGTCTCCTGTTATCAAGCGTATATGGGACATTATAGACAAGGTGGCAGCTACCGATGCCCGTGTGCTTATTACCGGTTCAAACGGGACGGGAAAGGAACTGGTGGCACGCTGGCTGCATGAAAAAAGTATGCGAGCCAAAATGTCCTTTGTTGAAGTCAATTGTGCGGCCATACCCGGTGAACTCATTGAAAGTGAGCTGTTCGGACACGAAAAAGGGTCTTTTACATCTGCCATCAGGCAACACAAAGGAAAGTTTGAACAAGCAGACGGCGGGACCTTGTTCCTTGACGAGATCGGGGATATGTCGTTAGCCGCCCAGGCTAAAGTGTTGCGCGTATTACAGGAAAACAAGATCACAAGAGTGGGTTCGGATAAAGATATCAATGTAAGTGTAAGGGTAATTGCAGCCACCAATAAAGATCTGGTGGAAGAGATCGGTAAAGGGACATTCCGTGAAGACCTTTACCACAGGCTGAGTGTTATTATTATCCATGTACCTCCGCTGGCTGAGCGTAAAGAAGACATTCCCCTGTTGTCTGAATATTTTATGGAGCAAATATGTGCCGAGTACGGCATGTCAAAAAGGACAATTACCTCACGGGCCGTGGAAGAATTGCAAAAACTCAGCTGGACCGGAAATGTACGTGAACTGAGAAACGTCATTGAACGTCTGATCATCCTTTCCCCTGAAAGGATAGAAGAAGAAGATGTAAAGGCTTACGCAGACCCTTTGTTTAAATAACAGGCTGTTTAGGGATCCTCACATTAAAACAGGCCCCTCCCCATTCGGATGAAGTATAGAATATCTCCCCCCTGTATTGTTCCACAATGCCACGGCAAATAGCCAGACCCAGTCCGGTGCCTTTACTCTTGGTGGTAAAATTCGGCTTAAAGAGTTTGTGATGGTTTTCCGGAGATACTCCGGACCCGTTGTCGGCAACGCTTATCAGATAGGTTCCCCCTTCGTCTTTCAATTGTATGCTGATCACCCCAATAGTTTGTTCCTGAACGGATTGAACAGCATTGGATAATAAGTTCACCAGTACACTGACCCATTGTGTACGGCGTATTTTTACAGGGGCCTGACGGACGTTTGACTCAAAATGGAGACGAATATTCTCAAAAGTCGAAAACAGAACCATCTGTTCTCTTATCAATACATTGAGATCCACTTCTACAGGATCTTCTGTATTGAAACGTGAAAAATTGGAAAATTCGGAAGCCGCATTGGATAATATGTCTATCTGTTCCAGCAGGGAAGCAACGATCTTATCAAAATGTTCCAGCCATTTTGGAGAACCTTCCTGTTTCAGCCTGATCAGGTGTTGAATGCTTAAGCGCATGGGAGTAAGCGGATTCTTGATCTCATGTGCTATCTGCCGTGCCATTTCCCTCCAGGCCTGTTCACGTTCCGATTGTGCCAGTCGTTTGGTGCTTTCATTCAGATCGTCTGCCATTTTGTTGTAGGCGTTGACCAATACCCCCAATTCGTCGTCGGAATTGTAATGGATGTGTTCGGGTTGGCGGGTAACATCCAGGCGACTGATCTTTTCTTCCAGTTCTGCCAGGGGTCTGGTTATCTGGTTTGAAAATGTGAAACTGACAAAAACAGCACCCAGCAGTAAAAGCAGGTACAGGTTTACAACGGCCGCGACAATGGAAGAGGTGTCCTTGGTAACGTCTGTCTGTCCCGAAAGGTAAGGAATGTTGATATATGCCACCAGATCTCCGTGTGTATTGTACAACGGGGCGTACATAGAAAAATAGGTCAGGGAGCCGATCCGTTCCTTTTGAATGAATTGTGGCTTTTCTTCCAGATGCATCTCCCGAAAAGCTTCCCAGTTCATCCGTGCACCTACAAGGTGCCGCTCAAAGATATCGGGCTGGGAAGAACGCATAAGTCTTCCATGAGGATCATAGAGGTTCACATGGATTTGTACGTTGGAAGAAAGGCGGTTGATCGTATTCATCAGTTCAACCATATTTTCCATTGGATTGGGAGTCCTGTCGGCAAAACGGATATATTCTTCCAGAGATGCCCTGGCCGCATCCATCTGATCCTGCATTTGCCGATTGTTTGTTTCTTCGTACAGTTTCAGCCCGAATCCAATGCTGCCAAGGGCCATGAGTACAAGAGCAACAACCAGCAACCCTACCAGCAGGAACGTGATCTTGCGACGGAATGAATTCCTGGGCAGATTGATGCTAAGATCGTTTTCTTTCATCAAACCCAGGGCCAGGGCAAAGATCAGTCCGTAAAAAAGGAACAGGTAGGACAGGGATACCAGGTAAGGAACGGGAGTCCGTAATGGCCTTGATATGGCAAGCACTTTATTCCCTGTTCTGTACATAAAATGAAAACTCCGGCCTTCCTTACGGGAACTGAATCCTTCCCGGGGCGGTTCGGAAAGTTTGCTGGCGTAAACGTATTTACCGCTGTTTGAAACCAGTCTGTTATCAATATATTTGGCATAGGAATGATCATAAGGCAATTTGAAACGATCAAGTTGCGATCGGTCAGATAACAACGAAGGGTATCCCAGAGCGTCTTTTATATAACGTGAATCCAGTTCAATGTAGAGATCCTGGGATCCGCTGTAACTATAATAGGTGAAAACACCTATATAGCTGATATTACCCAGTTTGTTGTCTATGTTGTAGAATCTGGAATTATCCGCCAGGGGTGTTCCTTTACGTAACAATTCACTGTGAAAAAACTGGTAACAGGAAACGGGACGTGGTAATCCGGCCACAATAAGTACATCACCGGGTTCACAGATAGTGATCTGGATCTGGTACTTCTGAAGAAAATCCTGGAAATACGTCTCCCTTATCCGGGACAAGATCAGATCGTGATCCTGCTCCATCTGTATCATAACCGATAGAATGGGATCTATCGCAATGCGTTCTTCCACCCGCCTCAGTTGCATCTCCAATTCCAGATCCCTTTCAATTGACATTTTCTGCGTCCATACTTTGTAGAGGTTCAGCTCTTTTTCTTTCCCGTAAAGGCTGACAGTCAAAAGGCTGTACAAAGCAGCAATAAAAACGAACAGGTACGTAAAACGGTTCCCTGCAAAAAAGGATCTTTCTGAAATCCTGTTAACGGACAACAATGTACGGATCAACAGGAATAATGAAAGAAATAGGAAAACCACTATCACATAGGCAACAATAGTGTATCCGGAGATCTCGTCCAGTTTGAAAAGTTCCAGAACGATGTTGGAATCCATGGTAAGGGCTTGCAGGGTATGATGGATCAGCAATAAAACACCCGAAGCAAGCAACACAATAAGTCCGTCTGTCAGAACACGGAACGGTTTTTTCAAATTATGTCTTATGGTATCCAGATCCGAACGGGCAAGGTAAATGGCCCAGACTCCAATAAATACGCAAATGGTATTCAGGATCATGGCCGCCAGGGAATTTTCCATGGGGCCGCCGGCAAAAAGCAGGGGTGAAAAGAAAAGAATATCCAATTGCAGGTAAGATGAATACACATAGGTCAGAAAACGCAGCATGCAAAGACCGGCAATAAGGGCTATGGCAAAAACCACCTGCCTGTTCCGGATATAAAACATGAGCATGGCAAGTAAAAGCAGTGCTATGGCAAACCATCGGAGGACAACCCCTTCTGAATAGGATTGCATGGAAGTGTCACTTAGGATGGTAAACAAAACCCCATCGTCCTTTCCGAAAACAATAAAACCTTCGTCCAGATTCAACGGGACTATGGAACAATGAGCGGGTAATCCCAGGGCCCTGTTAACCCTGGATTCCACAAAATTGTTACTGAAAGGGAAATCGGTCCGGATCAGGATCCCCGTAATAATGGTCACATCTTCTTTGGTGTAAGCTTTTACCACGTACCAGGCACTTCCCAGATTCAGATACTGCTCTGTCTGATCCACTCCCGACAGCGGTTGGTGCATACTTGTATTCCGGGAAAAAAATGAAAAATCGGGAAACATGGCCCCGGGACTGTAACTGTCGTTTATAATGGGGAAGGTGTTGATCCATGAGATGAGACTGTCCCGGTAATACTTGTAAATGACCATGTCCTGAGCCACATCTTTGCCGGAAAGATTGGCGGTTGGTTCATTTTCCAGTTCCCTCAAAGCCACTTCCTCAACCGCGTTTTGTTTGCGGTGAATGACTTTTTCCACATTAACCAATCGCATCATGCGGCGGTTGTGGGAGGTTAGTTCAAAAAAAGACAGAACCAGGCATATCACTGCAATGATAAGCGGTATAAGGAATTTTTTCTTCCGTAATTTTTCCGGTAATGTCGGTATTTTCATTCGTGGTGGTAGGCTTCTCCCTTAATGATGGTAAAACATCTGTAAATTTGTTCCATGCACAATAAACGTACCAGTTGGTGCGAAAAAGTTAAAGAGGATAACGACCAGGTTTCCTGTGCCCGGTCCCTTACCTGATCAGAAAAACCGTAAGGCCCTCCCAGGACAAAAACAAGTGTACGTGTCCCTTTTTGGATATGTTGTTCAATTTGGAACGACATTTGCTTGGATGTATAGGTGCTGCCCTTCTCATCAAAAAGGACCAGATGGTCTCCAGGTTTGATGTTTTTCAACAGCAAACGGCCTTCTTTCTCTTTGATCTGATGGCAGGACAATGAAGAAGTGTTCTTAACATCGGGCAATTCCTGACGTGTAAAACGAACGTAGTGAACCAATCGTTTTTCATAATCCCGGATGCCTTCAAGCAGGTACTTTTCCTGCGTTTTGCCTATGCAAAGCAACACCATATTCATTGGGCAAAAGTAAGAAATTATGTGTAACTTGCCGTTGATTTAAGTTATTGTTATGATAAGGAAGACGATCTTATCCCTGTTGCTGGCATGTTTTTACGCGCTCATTCCCTCTACTGCTTACTCCCAGGAAGATGAGTCTAAAGTCCTGTTTACTTCCATAGGAGATGATCTCAAGAGTGGGGATGCAGTTGTGTTTGCCCGGTGGTTTGCCGAGGATATGGAAGTGGATGTGATGGGTAATGCGGGTGTATGCAGTCGCAGCCAGGCCCGGCAGCTTATGAAAAATTTTTACGAAAAGTATACTCCCAAATCATTTTCAATCGTTCACATGAGCGGTTCCCTCCCTATGCGCTATTGCATAGGCAATCTTATAGCCGGAGGCGAACGTTTTCGGGTGACCCTTTTTGTTAAATCCCAAAGAGAAACCCATCAACTCCAGCAAATTCGCATAGAAAAAGACTGATCTATTTCTGTCTCATGAAGACTTGTACCGGTGTCCCGGATAAATCAAAATGAGACCTGAGTTTGTTTTCCAGAAATCGCTTGTAATTCTCACGTACGTATTGAGGCAAATTGCAGAAAAAAGCAAAAGACGGGCATGCTGTTGGCAATTGCGTCACGTATTTGATCTTGACGAATTTGCCCTTGTATGCAGGCGGGGGATAATTTTCAATCTCGGGAAGCATCACTTCGTTAAGGCGGGAGGTGGGAATGCGTCTGGATCGGTTTTCAAATACTTTTGCGGCAGCATCCAGCACGTTCATGATCCGTTGTTTTTTTACTACCGACGAAAAAATAATGGGTACATCATTGAAGGGAGCCAGGCGTTCCCGTACATTTTTTTCATATTCCTTCAATGTATTGGTCTCTTTTTCAACCAAATCCCATTTGTTGATAACAAGGACACATCCTTTCTTGTTCCGGATGATAAGCTGAAAAATATTCATATCCTGGGATTCCACCCCCAGGGTTGCATCCAGCATCAGGATGCATACGTCTGAATACTCAATGGCTCTAACCGCTCTCATGGAAGAATAAAATTCCAGATCTTCCTTCGTCTTTGTTTTCTTTCTCAATCCGGCCGTGTCAACCAGCATAAAATCATGCCCGTATTTATTATACCGGGTTGTTATGGCATCCCTGGTGGTACCGGCCAGCGGTGTTACAATATTTCTTTCTTCTCCCAGAAAAGCGTTGGTGAGGGATGATTTTCCCACATTAGGCCTTCCTACAATGGCAATATGCGGTATTTCGTGTTCTTCCTCTGAGGATTGATTCTGAGGAAGCATTTCCAGAACTTTGTCCAAAAGGTCTCCCGTTCCGCTTCCGCTAACTGCAGCTATGGAGATTGGATCGCCCAGACCCAGGGCATGAAATTCATAGGAGTCGAAAATTCTTCCCCCGTGATCCACCTTGTTCACAGCCACAATTACCGGTTTGTCCGATCTCCTGAGTATCCGGGCTATGCTCTGGTCGTAATCGGTAATGCCGGTCTGAACATCAACCACAAAGATCACGGCATCCGATTCTTCTATGGCGATCATTACCTGTTTACGGATCTGTTCTTCAAATATATCCTCAGTATTATCAGCATAACCGCCCGTATCAATTACAGAAAATTCCCTGCCGTTCCAGTCTGTTTTGCCGTAATGGCGGTCACGGGTTACGCCCGCAGTCTGATCCACGATCGCCTGGCGTTTTCCCACCAGTCTGTTAAATAAAGTGGATTTTCCCACATTAGGCCTGCCTACAATTGCAACAATGCTCATTTTTGTTTTTTTTCAAAAGGGTTCGTTCTTCCTGGTTGGGACACGTGATTCCCCGGTCCTTCATGTTTTTATTCCTGCCGATGGAAGAATCGGGGAATTTTCCGTTTTTGCTAATAATCAGGGCAATACTCATGCCCGTGATCCCAAGGGTCAGTAAAATAAGAGTTAGCAGGAAAACGGTCATGAGTTATACCTTAAACACTTGTATTCCGGGAGCAATGGATGATCGGTCACGGCCAGAAGCGGAGGTAACTGATGTCCTTTGAAAGAGGTTTGTTTTATCTTTTGGGCAACCCACGCTGCTTTTTCTGTTCCCCCGCCACCCAGTGCGGTATCATCGGCAGACCTGCCTTCTTCAATAAGTCCGTAGAGAATGGGGTCCAGTTCTTCGTATTCGGGCAGGCTGTCACTGTCTTTCTGGTCTATATGTAACTCTGCAGACGGTTCTTTCTTTATGGTGTGGGCAGGTATGCGTTCCCCGTTCCTGTTCAGGTATGCCGCAAGATCGTAGACATCCGTTTTGTATATATCACCAATGACCATAAGGGCTCCAACCAGATCCCCGTACAATGTCCCGTATCCCGTGGCAAGTTCGCTTTTATTGCTTGTGTTGAGTACCAGATGATCCTTTTTATTGGAATAGGCCATCAGGAGTACGGCCCGGATCCGGGCCTGAATATTTTCTTCGGTGACATCGTGCGGTGCGTGTTCAAAGACCGGAGCCAGTTCACGTACAAATTTGTGAAAAATGGAGTCTATTGGTATGATGTTATAAGCAATCTCGTTGAGGGTGCACAATTTCAGCGCATCCGTAAGGGAATGAACGGTTGAATATGGTCCGGGCATCATCAGTCCGTGAACGTTCTGTTTGCCCAGGGCATCCTGGGCCAGGCAGGCCACAACGGCAGAATCAATGCCCCCGGATATGCCCACTACGGCACGTTCTTTACCGGCTTCACTAAAAAACTGCCTGATGCCGTGGGTCAGTATCCTGTAGATCTCTTCTGACGTTTTCATTACAGAGTGAATTTACTGCTGATAGACTGGTAATTGTATACCTTGTTGATAATATCCGCAAATTCGCGTGCTATTGATAACACTTTGATTTTGCTCTTGTCTACGTTAGGATCCGAACATAAGGGAATGGTGTCGGTTACTATCACCTCTTCCAGGGATGAATTGGCTATCGTATTGTATGCCAGTCCGGACAAAACCGGGTGGGTGGCCATGGCCCTTACGCTTCTTGCCCCTTTTGACATCATCATTTCCGAAGCCCGTGCGATTGTTCCGGCCGTATCTATCATATCGTCCAGGATGATGATATTCCGGTCCTTCACATCCCCTATGGCGGTCATGCTGCCCACTACGTTGGCTTTTTCCCTGGATTTATGACAAATGATCAGCGGGCATTCCAGTTTCCGGGAATAGGCATTGGCTCTTTTGGCACCTCCCATATCGGGAGCAGCCACAGACAAATTTTCCAGATTCAGGTTTTTGATATAGGGTACAAAAACAGAGCTTGAATACACATGATCCACAGGGAAATCAAAGAATCCCTGGATCTGGTCTGCATGCAGGTCCATGGTCATAACCCTGTCGCAGCCTGCGGCTTCCAGAAGATTAGCTACCATTTTGGCCCCGATCGAGACCCTTGGTCTGTCTTTGCGGTCCTGCCTTGCCCAGCCGAAATAAGGTATTACGGCAATTACTTTATAAGCCGAGGCCCTTTTTGCTGCATCTATGGTCAGCAGTAATTCAAAGAGGTTATCAACCGGGGGAAAAGTGGATTGAATGATAAAAATGGTAGAACCTCTGACGCTTTCATCAAATGCCGGTTGAAATTCTCCGTCGCTGAACACCGTGACCGATGACAGGCCCAGGGGCATACTCAGGTGAGAAGCAATACGTTCGGCAAGATATCGGGATCCGCGGCAGGAGAATATTTTAAATAAATGCAGATGATCCATTGTCCCTTAGGTTAGATGGGGCAAAGATAATAAGAAAATGGACAATCACCCGTTTTCCTCCAGTACAGATCCCATATATTCCAGAAGTTCTTTTCTGCCCGATATAGTCTTTGAAGACACGGCAAATATTGGGGGAAGTGGCTCCCAGTAAAGGGAAAGTGCTTCATTAAAACTATCGGTTTGCTTTTGCAGAGCTGTTTTGGACAATTTGTCCGCTTTGGTAAGTGCCACAGCAAAAGGAATTTGCCAGGACCCCAGTTTTAAAAGAAATTCCAGATCAATTTTCTGTAACGGATGCCTGCAATCCAAAAGTACGAACAACAGAACCATTTGCGGTGTACGGATTATGTAATCCCGGACCATGATTTCCAGACGGGCTCTGAGCGTTTTGGAAATTTTGGCGAATCCGTATCCGGGAAGGTCGGTTATGATCCATTTTCCGTTAATAAGGAATTTGTTGATGCATTGCGTTTTGCCCGGTGTAGAGGACGTATGTGCCAGTCCTTTTGTTCTGCAGAGCATGTTAATAAGGGAAGACTTTCCCACGTTGGACCTTCCTATAAAAGCAAATTCAACCGGTGCGTTTCCTACAGTTACTTCGGTTTTTATGTAGCTTCCCTGGAATATGGCCTGATTTATTTCCATGAAGCGAAGGTAACGTTTTTCTGAGATTTTAACGTAAATTTGTAACATGGAGAGGCTGGATCTGATAGATTTACAAAAAAGACTGGAATGCGCTGTTAATGAAGCTTTTAAAGAGCCTTGCTGGGTGAGGGCCGAAATAAACCGGTTGGATGTACGTAACGGTCACTGCCATTTGGAACTGGTACAGAAAGAACCCCAAACAGACAGGCTGCTGGCTAAAGCCCAGGCTATTGTCTGGGCCGGAGTCTTTTCATTGCTGGGACCCTTTTTCAAAACTACTGCCGGCATGGAACTTCGTGCCGGGTTACAGGTATTGCTGTGCGTAGAGCCCCGGTTTCATGCCCTCTACGGACTCAGCCTGGTAGTGAGTGATATTGATCCTTCCTTCACACTGGGAGGGTTGGAGCTGGAAAGAAGAAAAACCCTGGAACGGCTGGAACGTGAAGGGATCCTGCACATGAACAGGGAGTTGCCCTTTCCCCGAATACCCTTGCGTCTGGCTGTAATCTCTTCTCCGACAGCTGCCGGATACCAGGACTTTACCAATCATCTTGGGTCTTCTCGATATGGTTTCCGGGTAAAATTGTTTCCGGCACTCATGCAGGGAAGCGAAGCTCCCGAAAGTATCATTAAAGCCATGGAACAGGTAGCTAATGCCGCAATTCCTTTTGATCTGCTCATCATGATACGCGGAGGAGGTGCCGTTGCAGACCTGCATTGTTACGACAATTACGACCTGGCTGCAAACATTGCCCAGTTCCCCCTGCCGGTAATAACCGGTATTGGTCACCAAAGGGATACACACATAGCCGACAGGGTGGCAGCCATGTCACTGAAAACACCTACAGCCGTGGCTGATTTTCTGGCGGGTTTGCTGGAACAGGAAGAAGACAGTCTGGTTCAATTGTCTCACCGGCTGGAACGAGCTGTATACAACCGGATCAGCCGGGACAAACAAGATCTGGGGCATATATTAAAAGACTTTAAAGGTGCCGTCAGGTGGCTTGTTCAGCAACATGCCCACACACTGGACATTTTGGAGCAGCGAATCCGCAAGAACAATCCGCTGACATTGCTTGAGAAAGGCTATTCCCTGACATTGTGTGATGGCAAAACCGTAAGGGATGCTGCCACGCTTAAAACCGGGGACAAAGTCCATACGGTGGTAAGAAAAGGGGCTTTTGATGCAGTGGTGGAAAACGTTGAACAATAATTCTATATGAAAAAGAAAACAGAGATGACTTACGAACAGGCAAGGGAAGAATTGGATATACTGGTAGCATCGCTGGAGCAACCCGATGCGGATCTGGGTGTGATCTCGGCAAAAGTAAAAAGGGCTTTGGAACTGGTTGCCTTTTGCAAGGATTATTTACATAAAGTTCAGGAAGATGCTGAAAAAACGCTCGATTCTTATGAGAAAGAATAACATAGGTTTGCTGATCCCTGCAACATTACTGCTGCTTGTTACAGCACTTCATCCAATGGCTGGCCAAACACGTCTGCAACTATCGAAAACCGATACGCTGTTCCATCCACTCATAGACCTGCTTAAAGAATCTGCATCCCAGGTGTTTCACGATCCTTCGCCTCCTCGTTTTGTGATGGTTGACAGTACCGGAAATTTTTTATTTGGAATGGGAGGGTATGTTTCCTGTTATGCTTATTACGACGGAACAGGCTTCCTGTCCAGAGATATGATTACCGCTTTGATCCCTATAGATCATTCTTCCCTGCGAAGTGGCCGGTTTAGCCTGGATGCAAGCAATTCACGTATTTTTTTTCAACTGATAGGAAATACCCGTTTGGGAAAAGTTCAAGCTTATATAGAAGGAGGTTTTTCAGCCCAGGGTAACACATTTGCCATGAAACATGCTTACCTGTCTGTAAAGCATTTTTTGATAGGACAGACCTGGAGCAATATAATGGACCTGAAAGCTTCTCCGGCTACCGTGGACGGGGAAGGCCCGTCCGGTCTGAACGGTTTGCGACAGCCCCAGATAAGGTACGGCTGGATGTGGACCAACGGGTTCAGGTTTTTTGCATCCCTTGAGGATCCGGACGTGACCATGCTGGACATACCTGAAAATATGATGCCCGAAGACGTGCAGATTATGGGACAGCGTTTTCCCGACCTGATCGTTTCCACGGGTTACGACAGGCAGAAGTGGCATATGCAACTGGCCGGGGTTTTGCGATTCATGGAGAAACAAAGGGGGTACGGACTCGCCCTGTCAGGCCATCTTGACCTGACCCGCCGTGATGTTCTTATGTTCCAGGCCACAGGAGGAGCCGGTATAGGGCATTATATCCAGGACCTGGGAGGCTTGGGTTATGATGTGTTTATCAACAGCCGGGGTGATCTGGATAAAATCCGTGCTTTAGGTTATTACGCTGCCTGGGAACACCACTGGAATGAAAAATGCTTTACGGGACTGGTCTATTCGGCTGTTCACGTACAACCTTATGAGAATGCACCGGATTATTTTTACAAGAAAACCAATTATGCTGCCATAAATACTTTCTGGACAGTTTACCAGCACGGGATGCTGGGAATTGAAGCCATTTACGGTGACCGGAAAGATCATGACGGCAGGAAAGGATATACATGGCGACTGAACTGTATGTTGCGTTATAATTTTTAACGATGGAAAATCTGGAAATATGGGAACAGGACCCATACCTGAAACCCTTTAAACCCGTAATATGGCGGCGGCATCAGATGCGTCTGGAAAAAGCCATGGAATTGCAGGGTTCACAAGAGAAGTTTCGCGATGTTTTTAACAATCACCTCTATTACGGGCTCCACAAGACACGCGGGAAATGGATCTGTCGGGAATGGGCTCCCAACGCGGGGGCAATATACCTGATTGGAGAATGTAACGGGTGGAAAAAGGATCCGGCCTATGCCTTCAGACCCGTTGGCATGGGAAACTGGGAACTGGAACTGTCCGGGGGAACCTTGCAGCATGGACAACTGTATAAATGGCTTATTGAATGGCCCGGCGGGTCGGGAGAAAGACTCCCTGCTTATGCAAGGCGTTGTGTTCAGGATCCGCAGACCAAGATCTTCAGTGCCCAGGTGTGGAATCCTCCCGTTCCTTATAAATGGAAACATGTAAATCCTTCCCGGGTAAAAAACCCGCTCATATACGAAGCCCACATTGGCATGAGTGGTGAAGAACCCACAGTAGCAGATTTTGACTGGTTCCGGGAGAAAGTCTTGCCTCGTATTGCCAGGCTGGGATACAATACCCTGCAGCTTATGGCCATTCAGGAACATCCCTATTACGGCTCTTTCGGATATCAGGTTTCCAATTTTTATGCGGTCAGTTCCCGCTTTGGCACCCCGGAAGGGCTAAAAAAACTAATAGACAAAGCTCATGCTTTAGGCATTGCGGTTATACTGGACCTTGTACATTCGCATGCAGTTAAAAATGAAATTGAAGGACTCAGCCGGTTTGACGGTACGTCCGATCTGTATTTTCATGCCGGTCCGCGCGGAGAACACACGTTATGGTCTTCCCGCTGTTTTGATTACGGAAAAGGAGCGGTCATGCATTTTCTGCTTTCCAATGTGAAATACTGGCTGGAAGAATACCACCTGGACGGTTTCCGTTTTGACGGGGTTACCTCCATGATGTATTACGACCACGGACTGGGCAGGGCATTTACCGAATACGGACACTACTTTGACGGGAACCAGGACGAAGATGCCATAACATACCTGGGTCTGGCCAATAAGCTTATACACGACTGCAACCCCAATGCCATTACCGTAGCCGAAGATGTAAGCGGTATGCCTACCCTTGCTTATCCTTTTGACAAAGGAGGCATAGGGTTTGACTTTCGCATGAGCATGGGTGTCGCCGATAACTGGATCAAATGGATCAAGGAAGTCAAAGATGAAGACTGGCATGTAGGAGATATTTTTTATGAATTGACCAACAAACGCCGGGATGAGCATACCATTTCCTATGCCGAATGCCATGACCAGGCTTTAGTGGGCGACAAAACCTTAATATTCAGGCTAATAGATAAGGAGATGTATACTTCTATGAGCAAAGACATTCAATCTCTGGTTGTAGACAGGGGAATGGCATTGCACAAGATCATCCGCCTGCTATCCATGGCTACAGCCGGTGACGGATACCTCAATTTTATGGGTAACGAATTCGGACATCCCGAATGGATAGATTTTCCAAGGGAAGGTAACGGGTGGAGCTACTATTATGCCCGCAGGCAATGGTCGCTTGCCGACAACGGATTATTACGATATGGACAACTAGAACTTTTTGACCGTGATATGATCACCCTGGCCGGGGCACAAAATTTGTATAAAAATGCCCCGCGTCCTGTAGTACAGGATATTGGTTCACAGGTCCTGGCTTTTGAACGGGGAAGGTTGCTCTTTGTTTTTAATCTGAGTCCTGCAAAGTCTTACAAGGATTACGGCATGGAGGTCTATCCAGGTAAATACCATAGCATTCTGGATACCGATGATCCGTTGTATGGCGGCTTTGGAAGGAACGACAAAGAAACGGTTCATTTTACACTTCCCGGGGGAGGTTCCAACGTCCTTTTATTGTACCTTCCGGCACGCAGTGCAATGGTATTTAATAGAGAATAAATTAGTATCTTGCAAGGTTATGCAATAACAAAAAAACTATGGCATATTTACAGTTCAACAAACACGAATTGGGGAACCTGGAATATTCCCTGCCCCGGGAGATCCTGGCAACAAACCGTGCCGGAGGATACCTCAATACCACGCTGGTGGGATGCAATACCCGGAAATATCACGGATTGTTTGTCGTTCCCGTAGACGAATTGGGAGGCGGCAGTTATGTTCTCTTGTCTACTTTGGATGAAACGCTCATTCAGCACAACCAGGCTTTTAATATGGGCATACACCGCTATCCCGGGATATACGAACCGCGTGGACATAAGTATATTATTGATTTTGAGATAGATAAAAGCATAACGCTAACATACAGGATCGGAGGTATGATCTTTCGCAAAGAAATTGTTTTTCTGCATAACAAGGAACAATTACTCATCAGGTATACGCTCCTGGATGCACATTCCCCGACAACCTTAAGGTTAAAGCCATTTTTGGCTTTTCGCAGTATTCACCAGTTAACACATGCCAATCTGTCAGCTGATATATTTCACGCCAATGTGGAAAAAGGAGTGGGGTACCGTTTGTACGAAGGATTTCCGCGTCTGTATATGCAGTTGAATGTCCAGAATGAATTTATAAGGTATCCCGACTGGTATAAAAACATTGAATACCTGCAGGAAAGTGCCCGTGGCTATGAACATCACGAAGACCTTTTTGTTCCCGGGTATTTTGAATGTCCTATACGCAAAGGACAAAGCATTGTTTTTTCCGCTTCGCTCGTGCCTGCCAATCCTTCCCGGCTGAAAACCATATTTACCAATGAACTGGCAAAAAGGCCTTCACGGGATTCCTTTAAGAATTGCCTGAAATTATCGGCCTCCCAGTTCCTGATAAACAGAAACGGAAAAACCCAGGTGATAGCAGGCTATCCCTGGCTCGGTAAATGTCCCCGGGACACGGCAATGGCACTGCCGGGGCTGACTCTTGCCGCAGAAAGCCTGGATAACAGTCTGTTTACATCTGCCCTGGACACTCTGATAACCGACAAAAACAATCTTTACTTGTCTGCCGATGCCTCTTTATGGGTGTTCTGGTCATTGCAGCAATACCTTCATGTAACAGGCGACAGCCAGTCTCTGTGGCGATCATACGGAACCTTTCTGAAAGAAGTGTTGCGAAACTATAAAAACGGTACGCAAATAGTGCAAATGCATCCCAACGGATTGATCTGGGCTGAAAAAGAAGGAACCCCGCTTACCTGGATGGATGCCGATATAGACGGCAAACCGGTTACCCCCAGGGTCGGCTACGATGTGGAAGTGTGTGCTCTGTGGTACAATGCCGTATGTTTTGCTTTAGAACTTGCGCGGGAAAGCGGGGATAAGGAATTTGAAAATGAATTCAGCTATATTCCCGAACTGATCAAAGAAAACTTTTTGCCCACATTCTGGTGTGAATCGCATTCCCAACTGGCAGATTATGTGGACCGGGAAGGCCAGAATATTTATACAAGGCCCAATCAATTGTTTGCCTGTTCCTTACCGTATACACCACTTAATGACGAAAAGATCAATACCGTACTGGAGATCTGCACCAAAGAATTGCTTACCACACGCGGTCTAAGGACCTTGTCTCCCAAGAATCCGTTATTTGAAGGTCATTATGAAGGAGATTCGCAAAAAAGGAACACGGCTTACCACCAGGGATCCGTATTTCCATGGCTGCTTGGCCATTACATAGATGCACAATTTCGTATTCACGGAAAATCCTTCACCTCCTGTGCCCAGGATATCATTCGTGTTTTTGAAGAAGACATTGCCGAGCACGGGGTGGGATCAATTGCCGAGTTGTACGACGGAAATCCGCCTCACCTACCCCACGGATGCATATCCAATGCCCGCAGTGTTGCCGAATTGTTACGAATAATCAAACTCATAGAAAAACACAGAAAGCTATGAAAGTATTAATGTTCGGATGGGAGTTCCCGCCCCATATAGCCGGCGGACTGGGTACTGCCTGTGACGGTCTTACCCGGGGACTGGCCAAACAAGAGGTTGAAGTACTCTTTGTGATGCCCTCTGCCTCGGGAGATGAGGATCAGACAGCCGTACACATCATCAATGCCAGTGATGTAGCTGCCTTTCATTCAAAACAGGAAGCACGTCACATCTTTGACAAAGTACAATTCCTGAAAGTAACATCCAATCTGATCCCTTACCTGGGTCCCGATGAGTTTGAAGAAAAAATTGATCTGGAACGGGAAAAGGAATGGAATGAATTCAGGATCTCGTTCGGACAGAAATATAAATTTTCAGGCAAATACGGGAAAAACCTGATGGAAGAGGTCATGCGGTATTCCCTGGTAGCAGCGGCCATCGCCCGTCAAAATCAATTTGACGTGATCCATGCCCACGACTGGCTTACTTATATGGCCGGCATTGCTGCCAAACGTGTATCGGGAAAACCTTTGGTCATACACGTCCACGCCACTGAATTTGACCGCTCCGGAGAAAATATCAATACCCAGGTATACGACCTGGAAAAAAGGGGAATGGAAACCGCAGACAAAGTGATAGCCGTAAGCCACCTGACCCGCAACACCATCATCAACCGTTACCATATTGATCCGGAGAAAGTCATAACTGTTCACAATGCCGTGGATTTCAGTTCAAGCGAACACCGCGAGATCATTCGTGGTGTGCCGGAAAAGATAGTCACATTCCTGGGAAGGATCACGTTCCAGAAAGGCCCTGAATATTTTATAGAAGCGGCCTACAAGGTACTTCAGAAAACCCAAAATGTCCGGTTTGTCATGGCAGGCAGCGGAGACATGTTCAACCGTGCAGTCCGGCGGGTGGCCAAACTGGGAATTTCACCTAACTTTCATTTTACAGGTTTTTTAAAGGGAGATGACGTAAAAAACATGTTTGCTTATTCGGATGTTTACGTAATGCCTTCGGTATCTGAGCCGTTTGGGATATCGCCCCTGGAGGCCATGCGGGCCAACGTACCGACCATCATATCCAAACAATCGGGAGTAGCCGAAGTACTGCACCATGCCATTAAAGTAGATTTCTGGGATGTCAATGCCCTTGCCGATGCCATATACGGACTACTGACCTATCCTGCCTTGTCAGCCATGTCTGTCCGGTGCGGACTGGAAGAGGTTAATGCCCTTAAGTGGGACAATGCCGCACTCAAAGTCAGGGATATCTACGAATCTGTTACCCCGGGAAAATCAAAAATCCAATAATATGAAAAAGACACTCTGTTTGTACTTTCAGGTGCATCAACCTTACAGGTTACGTCAATACCGGTTCTTTGACATAGGTAAAAACCACGATTATTTTGATGAATTTGCCAACAAGACCATCATGTCACGGGTGGCTGACAGATGTTACATACCCGCCAACCGGCTGATGCTGGAACTGATCAAAAAATACGACGGTGCGTTCCGGATCGCATTTTCTGTGAGCGGGATAGCCCTGGAACAAATGGAGCAATTCGCTCCACAGGCTCTGGATTCTTTCCGGATGTTGGCTAAAACCGGGTGTGTGGAATTTCTTGCCGAGACGTATTCGCATTCCCTGTCCTCGTTGATCTCACCCAAAAAATTCAGGGATCAGACTACCATGCACGTCAAGGCCGTAGAGAAATATTTTGGACAAAAACCGACCGCTTTCAGGAATACCGAACTGATCTATTCGGACACCATTGGTGAAATGGTCTCCGGAATGGGTTTTGGCACCATGTTGACTGAAGGCGCCAGACACATAATGGGGTGGAAAAGCCCGAATTACCTTTATGTCAATGCTCTGAACCCTAAATTGAAATTGCTTCTGAGAAATTTCAGACTCAGTGACGACATCGCTTTCCGTTTTTCGGACAGGAAATGGGGAGACTGGCCCCTGACTGCCGAAAAATACGCATCCTGGGTTGCTGCGGCGCTGGAAAAAGACGATATTCTAAACATATTTATGGATTACGAAAGTTTTGGTGAGCACCAAAATGCTTCTTCCGGGATATTTGATTTTCTGAAGGCGTTACCCGGTATGATCCTTAATCATTCGGGTATTGAGATGCTAACTCCCTCTCAGGCTGCCGCAAAACACCAACCGATAGCTCCTTTGAACGTTCCCTACGCCATTTCCTGGGCGGATGAAGAAAGGGATATCAGCGCCTGGCTGGGGAATGAATTGCAAAAAGAAGCGTTTGAAAATCTATACAAGATAGAAAACCAGGTCAGGGAAAGCAACGATGCCCGGTTGCAGCGTGATTTTCGCAGGTTGCAGGCCAGTGACCATTTTTATTATATGTGTACCAAATTCTTTTCAGACGGGGACGTACATAAATATTTCAATCCCTACGATACCCCGTACGAGGCATTTATTAATTATATGAACGTGCTGAGTGATATCACGCTCCGCACCACTAAAAAGAAAGTATGAAGAGTGAAATGAATCTTAGTCCCGATTATTTGTTTGAAGTGAGTTGGGAAGTCTGCAATAAGGTAGGAGGGATCCATACCGTAATTGCGACAAAGGCTTTGAATATGTCAAAAGAAATGGAAAACAGGCATATTCTCATAGGCCCTGATGTATGGAGAGAAACAAAACAGAACCCCGAGTTTCTGGAAGACCCCCGGCTGTTACGTTCCTGGAGGGACCGTGCCGCACAGGAAGGGCTCAGAATACGGGTAGGACGCTGGAATGTCCCGGGAAATCCCATAGCCGTGCTGGTGGATTTCTCATCCTATATATCAAGAAAGGACGAAATTTTTACCGAGTTCTGGAAAAAATACAAACTGGATTCCATCAGCGGACAATGGGATTATATAGAACCCGCCCTGTTTGGGTATGCTTCCGGGATCGTCATAGAGAGTTTTGTGCGCTTTAACCTGGCCCCGCATCACAAGAGTGTGGCCCAGTTCCACGAATGGATGACTGGTATGGGACTGTTGTACCTGAAATCCGTGAAAATCCCGGTTGCCACCACTTTTACCACCCATGCCACGGTTGTGGGACGTTCCATTGCCGGAAACATGCTTCCCCTGTACGATAATATGGAAATGTACAATCCGGCTGAAAAAGCCCGTGAATACCATATCATAGCAAAACAGTCCCTGGAAAAGACAGCTGCTTTCAATGCAGATGCATTTACTACTGTAAGCGACATCACGTCCCGGGAGTGCAGTCATTTCCTGGAAAAGAAAGTGGATATTGTGACTCCCAACGGTTTTGAAAACAGCATAACGCCTAAAGAGGAACAATTTGAAGAACTTCGTCAACAGGGAAGGCAAAAATTGCTGGAAACTGCCTCACGCATGCTTCATAGGGAAGTGGACCCCAACGCATTTTTGGTCGGAATAAGCGGTCGCTATGAATACAAAAACAAAGGGATAGATGTTTTTCTGGAGGCCATGGCCTTGTTGGACAGGGAAAGGGGATCCGCTGACCGCGAAATCCTGGCCTTCCTCATGATCCCGGCTTATCATAAAGGCCCCAGGAAGAACTACGACGATCTCTTTACCACCCATATTCTCAATGAACCGGAGTACGATCCGGTTCTAAATGTTTTGCGGGAGCAAAATTTGTGGAACTCAGAAAAAAACCATGTAAAAGTGTTTTTTATTCCCAGTTATCTGAACGGGGATGACGGACTTATAGGCAAGACATATTATGAATTACTCATTGGCCTGGATCTTACCATATTCCCGTCTTATTACGAACCCTGGGGATATACCCCGCTGGAAAGCCTTGCCTTTCGCGTACCCACTGTTACCACTTCACTGGCCGGATTCGGCCTGTGGGTTGACAAAATGTACAAGAAGGACCATCCTGCCATTGAGGTCATTCATCGCGACGACAACAACTACGAATCCGTTGTCAAAGATGTGGCTGCCGTGGTAAGGAAAATGAGTCTTTTGACACAAGAGGAAGCGGAAAAGGTGAAAGAAAATGCACGGGATGTTTCTACAATTGCTTTATGGGACAACCAATTGAAATATTACCGGAAAGCCTATGCCATAGCCTTGGAAAAAATAGTGGAAAACATGGGTGCCTTTCCTGTAAAAAGGGATGAATGCACTACACTTCGCCGGGATATACTCGTTTCCACACCCACATGGTCTCCTATTACCATACAAAAACAATTGCCCCAAAGATTGCTTTTTCTGGAGGTGTTGTCAAGAAATTTATGGTGGTCCTGGAACCAGGATGCCAGAAAGATTTTTTCAGGCATAGATCCGGACCTGTGGCGCAGGGTGGAAAAAAATCCCATTGTGTTGCTGGATAAAATACCCTATAAGAAATACAAGGCTTTGGAAAAAAGCAAGGCTTTCCTGGAACAGCTGGACAGCGTGGAAGCCCGTTTCCGGGACTACATGAACGCCCGTCAGGAAATGAAAGGGCCACGGATTGCATATTTCAGTATGGAATACGGTTTGGACTGGACCCTGAAGATCTACTCAGGAGGCTTGGGAGTCCTGGCAGGGGATTATTTGAAAGAATCCTCAGACAAGGGAGTTCCCATGACGGGTGTCGGTCTGTTATACAGGTACGGTTATTTTCGTCAGTTTCTTTCGGCACAGGGAGATCAGGTTAGCGACAGGGAAGTGATTGATTTCCAGAAAATACCTGTAATGCCGGTCAGGGACAGCCAGGACAACTGGACTACCATAAGCATCGCATTCCCCGGAAGGAATGTATATGCCAGGATATGGAGGGTTGATATTGGTAAAACGGCCTTATACCTGCTGGACACCGATTTTGAAGATAACCTGCCCGAAGACCGTCCCATCACCCACCAACTCTACGGTGGAGACTGGGAAAACAGGCTTAAGCAGGAATTGCTCCTGGGAGTGGGAGGTATCAGGGCATTGCGCGCCCTAGGCATTGATGCCGATACTTATCACTGCAACGAGGGACACGCAGCCTTTACCGGATTGGAACGCATAAGGGAATACGTGATTGAAGAAAACCTGTCTTTTGAAGAGGCCAGAGAAGTAGTAAGGGCATCATCGCTCTTTACAACACACACACCTGTCCCCGCTGGCCACGATGCCTTTACCGAAGACATGTTGCGTCCCTATTTTTCGCATTACCCGGACCGTCTTAAAACTTCCTGGGAAACCCTTATGGCACTGGGTAAATCCGTTACCTGTAATGCGTATGAAAAATTCTCCATGAGTTTCCTGGCAGCGAACCTGTCCCAGGAGATCAACGGAGTGAGCAAGCTTCACGGGCAGGTAAGCCGTGAGATACTCAATCCCCTCTGGCCGGGATACCTGCCCCAGGAATCGCACGTGGATTATGTTACCAACGGGGTGCATTACCATACCTGGACGGCCTCTGAATGGAAAAAGATACATTCCCGCGTTTTCGGTCCTGATTTTGGTTCCCATCATTATGACAGAGACTGTTTTAAAGCATTTTTAAACGTTGAAGACAAAGAGATATGGAATGTTCGCAATAACTTGAGGGCCAAGCTTATGGATAGGATTGTGACTGCATTGTCCAGTACGGAAAAAGCTCCTGAATTTTATTCTCCCAAGGACGTCGTATCCATCCGGGCCGCTTTGAGCAAGGACATTCTAACCATCGGTTTTGCACGGCGTTTTGCTACCTATAAACGGGCACACCTGTTGTTCACAAACCTGGACCGTCTGGATGCCCTGGTTAATAATCCCAAACATCCGGTACAGTTCCTCTTTGCCGGGAAAGCTCATCCTCATGACAAAGCCGGTCAGGATCTGATTAAACGCATTGTAGAGGTATCGCGTATGCCGCGTTTTATGGGCAAGGTCCTTTTCCTGCCCAATTACAATATGGAAATGGCCAAGCGCCTGGTTCAGGGAGTGGATGTCTGGATGAACACACCTACACGTCCCCTGGAAGCTTCCGGTACCAGCGGGGAAAAAGCTTCATTGAACGGCGTAATGCATTTCAGTGTCCTGGACGGATGGTGGGTGGAAGGATACCAACCTGGAGCCGGCTGGGCATTGTCCGAGGCAAGAACCTATGAAAACCAGGAATACCAGGACGAAATGGATGCGGCAGTGATCTATAATATGCTTGAAAATGAGATCGTGCCATTGTTCTACAAACGGAACAAAGAAGGAGTTCCGGTGGAATGGGTCCGGCATATAAAAAATACCGTGGCATACGTTGCTGGTAATTATACGACCAACCGCATGATGGAAGATTATGAGGTTAAGTTCTACAAACCGCTCCAGAAAAGATTTGCCCAAATGGTCAAAGACAATTATACCCAGGCAAGGGAAATGGCTTACTGGAAACGCAAACTGGAACGGGAATGGGGATCCCTGGAAGTATTGTCCTACACGCATCCCAACGACAGCAAAGACATCCTTACTTTGGGAAGTGAAAGCGAATCCCGCGTGAAAATTTACCTGGGAGCGCTCTCTGCAGATGACATTGGTGTTGAGATGGTCATCACCACCCGGGGTAAAGACGGAGAAGTCATTATAGACGACATCATTCCATACACACTGGAAGAAGTCAATAACGGAGAGGCTGTTTACGTATGCAAACTGGTACCGCAATCGGCAGGTTCCTATTACTTAGCTTCCCGGATCTATGCCAATAACCCCAAAATGCCACACAGGCAGGATTTTGCTTTGGTAAAATGGTTGTAGCTGCTACAGGTTTTTTTGACGGAGTCCATCTGGGACACCAAGCCGTTCTGTCTGCGCTTGTTGAAACAGCGCGGCAACGGGGCGGCAAGAGCCTGGTGGTTACTTTCTGGCCCCATCCCAGGGCCGTTCTGCAACAGGATGCCCAGCGGTTCCGTTTGTTGACCACCCTGGAAGAAAAAAAGAAAATGATCCTGGAAATGGGGGTGGATGACTTTCAGATCATCCCTTTTACAAGGAATTTTTCTGCTTTGCCGGCAAGCTCTTTTTTCAGGGATTACTTGTTGGATCATTACGGCGTGAAGATACTTGTTGCCGGATACAACCACAGACTGGGTTGTGACGGGATGTACGATCCCTCAAAAATGGATCTTCAGGCCGGGCAAATGGGGCTTCAGGTCATCAGGGTTACCGAATTTGTTACCCCGGAAAGGGAACATATCAGCTCCACAAAGATCCGGGCTGCCATTTCTGCCGGGAACATGGAATCTGCCAACAGATGGCTGGGCTATCCGTTTACCCTGCACGGCGTTGTTGTGGAAGGCAACCGAATTGGAAGAACACTGGGTTTTCCCACAGCCAACATGCAACTATATGAACCATTAAAACAGATACCTGCCAACGGCGTGTATAAGGTAGAAGCCCAGGTCAATGGTCAATGGTACCACGGCATGATGAACATCGGATTCCGTCCCACAGTAGCCAATAATTTGGAACATACCATTGAAACACATATCTTTGGATTTGATGATGACATTTACGGACTGGATATTACTGTCCGGATACTGAAACACCACAGGCAGGAAATTGCGTTTCCTTCTCTGGATGCTCTGAAAGAACAACTTAACAAAGACAAACAAGCATTGCTATGAATTCCGAAACCCTGGTAACCCTGTTGTTGAGCGTACTGGCTATAACTTTCGGGATCATCAACGCCCGGCAAAAAAAGCGGAAAATTGCCGCTGCTCCTCCCGTACGTCGTGATCAGAATTATTCGGATGAATCCGAATCCCGCCGGGAATATACGTTCCAGGCCTCCAGACCTACCATTGAAAGCAACGAATTACCCGATGAAGCCCCTCTTGCTACCTCTCCGAACGCAATAACGGATCCTCAGATGGATAAAAAACCCGGGACGAATCAAAAAAAATTCGGATTCAATGCCAAAGAAGCCGTCCTTTATTCGGAGATACTGAAACCTAAATTCGATGAATTTGGTTGATTCATAAAGAAGTATTATATTTGTCATTAAGAAGAGTCCTGCACATGCAGGATTCTTCTTCTGCTTTAATTAAAGAGAACGTTATGACCAAGACTCATTATCTCACAGCCGAAGGTCTGGAGAAATTAAAAAAAGAATTGCACCTTCTGACTTCCGTGGAACGTGAAGCCGCTGCTCGTGCCATTGCCGAAGCGCGGGACAAGGGAGACTTGTCCGAGAATGCCGAGTATGATGCGGCCAAGGATGCACAGGGATTGCTGGAGCTGAAGATATCCAAACTGCAAAATCTGATAGCTAACGCCAGGGTGGTGGATGAGTCCCGGCTCAATACGCATACCGTGCAGATCATGAACAAGGTTAAGATCCGCAACATGAAAGACAAATCAATCATGGAGATTACGTTGGTAGGGGAAAGCGAAGCCAACCTGGAAGAGCGCAAACTGGCCGTCTCATCTCCCATAGGTAAAGGTTTACTGGGTAAAAAGAAAGGAGAAATTGCGCAGGTACAGACTCCCTCCGGGATTATTAATTTTGAAATTCTTGAAATATCCCTCTGATATGGCAAGTATATTTACACGGATAATAGCCGGGGAAATTCCTTCCTACAAGGTAGCTGAAGATGACCGGTTCTACGCATTCCTGGATGTTAATCCCAAACAGCCGGGACACACACTGGTCATTCCCAAACAGGAAATAGATTACATATTCGACCTGGATCCTGACCAGCTGGGAGACCTGTTCCGTTTTGCCCAGCGGGTTGCCCTAGCAATCGCAAAGGCCATTCCATGTAAAAGGGTGGGAGTTGGTGTGTTGGGACTGGAAGTACCTCATGCCCATATGCATTTGATCCCCATGCAATCAGAAAAAGACATGAATCTGAGCAACCCGGTATGTTCTATTCCCGAAGAAGAAATGCAACGTATCTGCCGTTCCATTGCATCAAAATTCGAATAATATTACTATGAAATATTTAAAAATTATTTCAGCCGCCACTATTTTAGGAGCGGTGATGCTTTCATCGTGCAACAAAAGCGATATTACAAGCCTTAAAGGAATTATTAATGATTTTCCGCAGGAGGGGACCCTGGTTCTGAAACGCCTGGACTTTACCTCGGAAACTGTATTGGATACCCTTGTTGTTCAGGAAGACGGCAGTTTCAGTCATCGTTTTGACGCGGGCAACGACATGCCCGGTTACTATTACCTCTATGCCGGCAATAAAAGAATTGCTGGACTTATACTTCAAAATGGCGGAGAAGTTGATCTGGAAGTTACCCCTGACGGAAAAATCCTGAAACTGGAAGGATCCCCGGAATCGCTCCTACTCAAGGAAGTGAATGAAAAACTGGAAGTTGCTGCCGTAAAATTCGATTCTCTCTATACGATATACGAAAACGCCCCCGAAAAGGAACAGGAAGCACTAAGCCTGGAACTGGGACGTCTTTTTGTGAAATACAAACAGGAAACCATCCGGTTTCTGTACGAACATCCGCGTGCATTTGTTAATACTTCCGTTGTATTTCAGTCCTTGCCGCGTCAGGTATATGTTTTTTCCGATACGCGGGACGCTGCGTTATTGCAACGAGTTTACGATTCTTTGTCCGTGGATTACCCGCTCTCCCCATATGTCAACGCGGTCAGGGACCGTTATGAGAGCATGCAGAAGGTGATGCAGATGGAAGATGTTTTTTCGAATGCAGATGTCGCTGATTTTCCGAATATTTGTTTGCCGGGACTCAACGGGCAGAACGTTTGTTTATCTTCATTGAAGGGAAAAACCATTATACTTTCGTTCTGGCATTCCGGGAATGTTGACATGAGACTGGATAACCGGGAATTGCATGAAATATATGACAGGTATGCCCCGCATGGCTTGGAGATCTATCAGGTCGGCCTGGATACAGACAAAACCGCCTGGGCGACAGCTGTCAGAGACCAGTCATTGCCCTGGATAAGTGTTTGCGATGGTTCGGGGATCTATTCATCTGCCGTGACAACGTACAATGTAGTGGAAATACCCACGTTCTTTATCATTGACAGGGAAGGCAATATCCGTCAAAGACTGAACAATGTACAGGAAGTAATCAGGGAGATCAGAAACCTGTTTTAGGACGAATGGCCCGGAATTCTTTCAGGTAAAAAGGAGTGTAATAAGCTACGTCTTCAAATTTTTGTTCCCGGAAAGCTTTCAGAGCTGCTTTTGCCATCCCGTCTGCATGGGAGGAAACGGGTATAAACCGCGCGTTCCGGTGTACAATCAGATCCCGGCATTTGAATGCTCCGTCCCCCGAAAACACTACCGGACCCATATCCAGGGGTTCCCTGAAACTCTCCCCGGTTACCTCTGTGGCTACCACGGGTCCTTCCCTATGTACCAGCCTGCCCATATTTTCACTATCTGTTATGGAATAAGGAGCAGTATAGACCTCCATTCTGCGGGCATCTATCATGGGAAAAAGGCGGTAAGGCCGCTCAGCGGGATTGTTGTCAACGGTCAGTTGTGCGATCAGGTCCAGGGAACTGACCGCTATTAAAGGCAATGAAGAAGCAAAACACAATCCTTTTGCTGTAGATACCCCTACCCGTAACCCGGTGTATGAGCCCGGTCCGCCACTGACGGCTACCGCCTGGCAATCCCGTAAAGTCAGGTGATGTTCTTTTAAGACCTCATCTATGAAAACGGCAAGCAGCGAAGCATGGGCCTTCGGAGTGGATGACTCCCGGCGGGCAATGATTTCCGTACCCCGTACCAGTGATACAGAACACACCACAGTGCTTGTTTCCAGTAAAAGTAATAAAGGTTGCACGGATCGGTTATTCACTTTCCGGTTCCACTTTATCTCCGTTGTTCAGAGTCCTTGAAATGGCTGTATAAGGGCCGTTAATCACCTGATCTTCGACAGTCAGACCTTCCCTGATCTCAATATGCATGTGATCCTGCAAACCGGATTTTACCCTCACCGCTTCCACGGTGTTATCGGGACGCAGTACAAAGACCTGTTCTACCAGTTCATTGGGCCCTAACTGAACACGGATGCTGTCAGGCAGCAATTCTGCCCGTGTGGTTATGCATTGAATGGGGATGGCCACCACGTTGCGGCGGGTTTCCGTCTGAATGGATACCGAAGCCGACATGCCCGGTCTGAACGGGGTGCTGAACCCTTCGCTCACCAGATCGCTGTAAGATTCAGGAAGAATATAGACTTTCACTTCAAAATTGGTTACCTGTTCCAGGGCAGACCCGATGTTTTTTGCCGAGTTGGCGATTTGTGTCACCACTCCGGTGAACTGACGGCCCGGATAGGCGTCCACCTCCACCAGGGCAGTGTCCCGCTGCCTGATGCGGACAATGTCGTTTTCGTTCACGTCCACCAATACTTCCATTTCCCGAAAGTTGGCGATGCGAAGCATTTCCGTTCCGGCCATCTGGCTTGTTCCCACAACGCGTTCCCCGCGTTCCACATTTAGTTTGGATACGATCCCGTTCATGGGTGACAATATAGTGGTTTTGGTCAGGCTTTCTTCCGCCTCGGCAAGTCCTGCCTGGGAGCTCTCCACGTGGAAACGCGCTGCGTTCAGCTGTTCTTCCGCTATGGCGTATTCAGAGGAAGAGGCCTCGAACTCGGCTTCGGATATGGCCCCCTGCTGATGCAATGAAAGATTTCTGTGATAGGACAATTTTATCTGTTCGTATTGTGCTTCCTGCTGGGCCAGCTGTGCCTTGGCCTGGTTCAGGGCTGCTTTCATTCTGTCACGTGCCGATAAGTACTGATCCTGCTTGATTTGCAGCAAAACCTGACCGGCTTGTACCGGGTCTCCTTCCTTTATGTTAAGAGTGATGATTTCTCCCGATACATCCGGACTGATCTTCACCTCGGTAACCGGCTGGATCTTACCGTTGGCAGGAATGATCTCGGTAATGTTTTTAACAATGGGGTTTTCCCAGGTAACGGGGATCCCTTTGCCCGAGCGGTTTCTTCCTGCAATGATCAGAATGACAATAAGTACAACGGCACTTATGATGATCCACAATATTGATTTCTTCATGGGATGGTGATAATTATTATAACGTTATGGGAATGCCTTTATAAAAATCCAGTATCTTGAGTTTGAAGACGTGCTCGTATTTGGCTTGCAAATAATTGCTTTCTGCTTTGAACAAATTCGTTTTGGATACAATGTAATCCGTTCCGTTGAGCATTCCAATGTCAAATTTTTGCTGCACGTAACGGAAGGATTCTTCCATAGCCTTTACGTTCCTTTCGGTCGCCTGTACCCTGAGGTAAGTAGATGTGGCGTCGTTGGCGGCCTGCTGCACTTCTTTCATGAGCAATTGCTGCGCATTTCTCATCTCCAGCTCTGCCATTTCAACACCCAGACTGGCATTTTTCACATTGGTGTTAACCTGCCATTTATTATAGATGGGAATGGTAAGCGACAATCCTATGGACGGGTTGTTATTGTTTTTCATCTGATCCCAGAACCCTGCGGAAGATCCACCCAAAAGATCGTCTATGGATCCTGTTCCTCCTGTCTCATCTGTGGTATCGTCATCTTTCTTCTTGTTTGCATCTGAATAAAATGAAGAATATCCTAATGAAAGAGACAGACGTGGGTAACGACCTCCCTGTGCTATAGACAGTTCATGTTGTCGCTGTTCCAGGCTGAACCCGGATTTTTTGATCTGGGGCAGTTCCTGTGAGGCATAAAAAAGTTCTTCTACCGATACGGGTTCCATTTCATGAAGGTCTCCGATTTGCGGTGTTACTATCCGGAAATCGCCATTCGCGGGAAGATCCAGCAATTGCTGCAGATTCAGGTAATACGTACGCAGGTTGTTCTGTGCTTCCACCACCTGCAATTCTTCAGTTGCCAGTTGCGATTCCACTTCCAGCAAGGCACTCAGCGGTTGGCTGCCGGCATCTACCAGTTTGCGTGTTCTGTTACATTGTTCGGCAACACTTTCACGGCTTTGACGGGCAGCCTCAAGGATCTCTCCGGCCAGCAATACGTTCAGGTAACTGCGGGTGATCTCAATGGAGATCTCGTTACGCAACTTCTGAACTTCCTGGATGGCAATACTGAGCTTGGATTTTTCCTGTTTGACGGTATTGAGTTTTTGGAGCCCGGTAAATAAATCCATATCGGCATATATGCCCATGCCGGTATTGCTACTCCGCACATGATTCAAGATGGTAAGGGTAGACAAATCTACGGACTGTCCCCAGTTGACATTTTCACTAATTCGTGCGCTAACGGAGGGCCCAAAGGCCATTTTTGATTGGAAAAGGGTGTTCTCGGTCTGATTCACACCCAGTTCCTGCTGTTTGATGGTCAGGTTGTTCTCCCAGGCATAACGGATGCATTCTTCCAGGGACCATGTCTGTTGGCCCTTCACGGATAACGGAAGAATCAAAACCAATAGCAACAAATAAAAGGGACGGTATTTCATAATGATAACTAAGTATATCCTGCAAATTTACTTTTATTTATAGAATATGCAACAACGATGCCCAAAAGAGAAAGCAGGCACAGGAATACGTTCAGAGCAGCCCGCGCTGGCGAATACACAACGCTAACTTCCTGAAAAGTATAATGAAAGGTATAGATCACAATGTTGTAAATCCAGTGGGTTGCCGTACACAGAGCCAGGTCTTTTGTTTTCAAAAACAAGAATCCCAGTACGGTTCCCAGAATAAAACGCTGGGCAAGCAAAGAAACGGATTCCGGACGGTGACATAGTGAAAACAACAAGGCCGGCAGCAACAGGATGATCCAGAAGGGCATGCCGATCTTTTGCATACGGCAGGTAAGAAATTCACGGAACAGCAATTCTTCGCTTAGCGACGCCCAGAAGAACGTTCCCAGAACAATGGCGGGAAAGGATCCTGTCACTGTATTAAAAAAAGCCTTTCCCGTAAGGATCAGTGTCAGCGTTGCCACTGGAATCAGCATAATACCCGCAAGAGAAAATATCCGTTTCCAGGGCACCGCAGGCACGTCTGTCATTTGTTTGCGTTTGACCTGTATGTGGCTCAGAACCATCCCCATGGCACCAACAGCGTGTGTTAAGAGGGGGTCGGTTCCGAATACTGCTTTAAGAGTGGCAGACAGAAACAGTACCGGTAACGAAAAAATGACATAGAGCCCGACGGGATAGGCTAAAAACAAGTACTTACGCATCAGGCCGGTACGGCCGCTTTTGTAAGTTTACCGAACAGGATGCATCCCATATCGTACAGAGTACGGAATGCCTGTCCCAGGATCTCTCCGAATTTGTATGCCAGGTCGGCATCAAAATCGGACATTCCTCCTGTGACGGCACAGCAGGCGTTGTCGCTCAGCGACACAAAGCCCGGCATGTATTGAGGGCAGTCTGACGTTTTCATTTGTTCCATCCCGCTCTGAATCCGTCAATAAAACTGTCAATGTTTTTGGCAAGAGTGGTAACCAGTATCCCTGCTTTACCCATTTTTCCCGCCAGTCCGTTGAGCAGGTCCTCCAGGATATCTCCCAGGGCACCATACTCGGATTCTCCTCCGGTAACCACGCACCGGGCCGTTTGGTCCAGTGGAGTGAACCCAAAATTCCGCATCACATAATCACTCATACTTTTAGGTTTTAATAAATTAGTTCTCACCGTTCAGGCGCGTGAGATTCCGCCGGCAATCGCGCGTTTGCTTTTATAATCCCTGCTGTTTGCACCAAACAGCGTATTTCCCGTTTTTATCCATCAGTTCCCTGTGATCGCCCCGTTCCGCTATACGGCCGTTTTCCAACAACAAAACCGTTCCGGCGACAGACAATGTAGACATCCTGTGCCCGATAATTATAATCCCGGTTCCCTCTCTTTTCCAGCATAGCAACGCTTCCATCACATACGTCTCCGAGGTACTGTCCAGGGAGGATGTTGCCTCGTCAAGTATGAGCCAGCGGGGCCTGCGGTAAGCGGCACGTGCCAGGGCTATGCGCTGACGCTGTCCCCCGGATAGCTGTATACCCTGTTCTCCAACCGGAGTCAATATCCCCCTTGGCAGGGCATCCAGAAAAGAATCCAATCCCAGCTGCCTGCAAAGCGTAAGTACCCGGTCCATATCAGGATCCTGATCCCCCAGGGTTATATTTTCCAGGATGTTTCCCCGGAACAGATCGGCTTTCTGAGGCACGATGCCTACTAATTTACGCCACGTATTCAACGGTATCTCACAGGCGGGTATATTTCCCAGCCGGATGGTACCCCTTTCCGGTTTATACATCCTGAGCAACAGCTGCCCCAGGGTGCTCTTACCCGAGCCGCTTTCGCCGGCAATTCCTGTGATGCTCCCTGCAGGAAAAACATAACTGAAGTCCCGGAACAGGACCATTCTGCCCGGGTAATGGAAGTAAATTTGTTCGATGACCAGGTTCTCTTCATGAGTATCCGGTAACGGATTTTCCCGGCGTTCCGGTTCATTTCCCGATGGATCCTGCTCCGTTTCCAGTTCCATGATCTCGAAAAGACGCTCTCCCGCGATCCGGGCGTCCCGGTATTTTTGGCTGAACCCGATGATCTCGCTTATTGGAGCTGAAAAATATGCAGTCAGGGCATAAAAAGACAACAATTCCCCAAAACTCATTATATCCTGTGTGACAAAGGTTGTTCCCAGCCACAAAATTGCAAGCCCCGATCCGCGGTTGATTACATCACCTCCTGTTGCGGCACCCAGCTGATTCATCCCTCCACGATAGGCATGTCGTATGTACAGGCCAAAGTGTTCCCGGATTTTACGAATAATATGTTCCTGGGCCGCACTGTATTTTATCTGGGCCGTTCCGTGCAGAGAGTCCACCAGTTCCGATTCCAGAGCAGCCTGTGAAGTCATGATCAGGCGTTGTGTGTTTTTATTCCTCCGGTCAAACAGGTAATATATGACTGCGTAAAGGGGGAGGCATGCCAGGCATATGAGGGTGAGTTTCCGGTTGAACAGCCACATGATCCCAAAAGAGAAAAACAACGTAAAAACGCTCAGCGCAATATTCATCAAACCGTTACTCAGAAAATTGCTTACCTTGAAAGTATCATTCATTCGGGCTACCAGCTCCCCCGAGGGCCTTTGATCAAAGAACCGTTGAGGCAGGTACATCAGGTGCCGGTAAAACCCGGTAGCCAGACGCATGGCGGTCCTAAATCCGGTACGTAAAAGAAAACGTACCCTGAATATATTAAGGGCCATGGCACAAACGGCAATATATAACATGGAAAATCCCAAAATCCGCAGCACGTTTTCCTGTCCCCCGGGGATAACCTTGTCTGCTATCTGCTGCAGGAACAGGGCAGAGGCTATGCCTGTAAAAGTGTATAGAAAAGAAGCAGCCAGTCCGTTAAAGAACAGTCGCTTTTGTCCTTTCATCAAAACCTTTACGCGGTGAATGAACCCGGGTATAAAGTTCCCTTTTTTAAAATCCGGACCGGGCCGGAGGGTCACAATCACACCAGTCCAGAGGGAAAGCACATACCTTACCGGTTGCCGGTGCATCCTGCCGTCTTCCGGATCCATGATACGGCATTTTCTTTTTCTGCCAAAACGGCCGGAAGTCAGGCCGTAAAAAACCACAAAATGTGTGTATCCGTTTGGTTTCAGAAAATGAAAAACAGACGGGACGGGAATGTTCATCAATGTTGTTTCATCTGCCGGGTTAGCCTGTCCCGGGCGTCCGTAGGCTTCTGCTATCAGATGCAATGCCTGTGCCCCTTCCCGGATTCCCTGGACGGAAATGCCGTGCGTCTGCGTACCGCTCATTTGCCGGATCTGCTCCAGAGGAAAGCGTAAACCGAACCAGGCAGCAGCAGACGCCAGGCATGCCGCTCCGCAATCACTCACATGGTGTTGCCTGAATTTTATTTTTCCCATCCCCACCTTCTTTTAAAAACGGAGCTGTCCCTTCTTCCCGCACCGGTTCGCATGCCGAAAACAGAGCCCGCACGTCCCCGTTTACGACACTTCCCGAACCCTTCACACCGGACAACTCCGTGGATACGAACAACAGAAAGGCAACCATCCCTGTCACGGTAGCTACGATAATCGCTATGAAAAAAATGAAAAACCCCTTCTTATCTTTCCTGTCAAAGATCTCCTCGTTGATTGACGTGCCCGCAAGAGCGGGATAGGACGGTTTTTGGATTGCCTTCATGTTGCAAACCTAACCCGTGGGAATAAAAATTCCGGGACAATAAAAATAAAAGGATCAAACAAAAAAAAGGAAGTGGGACAATTATGATCCCGGGAAGGGCAGGTACGGCATCAAGATGGAAGAAAATTTCTCTACTACCGGATACAGGCGGGAAGCCTCAAAAGCTTCTGTCGGCAGGAACGGTGCATAGTCGTTGATCAGGGTCAAAACATAGGATAAAATGACAAGCAGAATATTCCATTTTATCCACCCGAATATAGCTCCCGTCAGACGGTTGAGCCATCCCAGAAGGACAATTTTCAAAAGTCGGTCCAGAAGACGTCCCAATAACGAGACAACAATAAGTACGATAACGAATGTCACCACAAAGGCCACGATCTTCAGGCCGTCTCCGTTCCATCCGAACCATTCCACAATGCGGTCAGCGGCAAATCCCGAGAAATGAAACGAAAAATAGCAAGCCAGTATCAGTGCCAGAATACCAAAAACCTGTTTGATGAGCCCCTTGCTCAGTCCTTCAATAATAGCCAGTATCCATACTATTAAAAGTATGATATCTATGTAATTGAGTGAAAGTTTCGCTAACATGTTTCCAAAGATAGCTAAGATTCGTATCTTTGCAAACTATTTTTTACCCCGTTTTAATATGAAGTTCCCTGAATATAAGAACCTTGACCTGCCAGCCATCCAGGATGAAATTGTTGAATTATGGAATAAGCGCAATACTTTTGGCCGTAGCATTGACGAACGTCCCGAAGCACCTGCCTTCATTTTCTTTGAAGGCCCCCCCTCGGCAAACGGGAAACCCGGCATCCATCACGTCATTTCACGCACAATTAAGGATGTGGTATGCAGGTACAAGACACAGCGGGGTTTCCGGGTGGAAAGAAGGGCTGGCTGGGACACCCACGGGTTGCCCGTAGAGCTGAGCGTTGAAAAGATGCTGGGCATTACCAAGGAAGATATCGGCAAAACCATATCCGTGGAAGAATACAACGCCATATGCCGCAAGGAAGTGATGCGATATACCAGGGAATGGGAAAGCCTGACACAAAAGATGGCCTATTGGGTAGATATGAGTCATCCCTACGTGACCTATCACAATTCTTATATCGAAACCGTATGGTACCTGCTGAAGGAGATCCATAAAAAGGGATTCCTCTACAAAGGATATTCCATACAACCCTATTCTCCGGCCGCCGGATCGGGACTAAGCTCCCACGAGCTGAACCAGCCCGGCTGTTACAAAGACGTAAAAGACACAACCTGTACTGCACAATTTGCCGTGATCCCGGACGAGAAAAGCAGGTTTCTTTTCAACGTGCAGGGCGAACAGGTGTATTTCCTGGCCTGGACTACCACTCCGTGGACATTGCCCTCCAATACGGCTTTGTGTGTAGGGCCGGGCATACGCTATATTAAACTGCGAACTTTCAACCCCTATACGGGAGACCCGGTTTCCGTGGTTATGGCTGAAGGCCTGAAAGAAACCCTTTTTCCTGCCAAAAATGCGGAAATACCCATGGCTTCTTACAAACCGGGGGATAAAACCGTTCCTTATGTTCAGGAACCCGGAACGTATACCGGAAAAGACCTGGAAGGGATCCGTTATAGCCAGCTTTTGCCCTGGATCAATCCGGGGGAAGGAGCATTTCGGGTAATTACCGGAGACTTTGTCACCACGGAAGAGGGAACCGGGATCGTACACATTGCCCCTACATTTGGGGATGACGACAATAAGGTTGCCAAAAAATACGGTATACCCGCCTTACTTTTGACCGACAAAAACGGGGCATCATGCCCCATGGTGGACAAGACCGGAAAATTCTACCTTCCTGAAGAACTGGATCCGGCTTTTGTGGCCTCCCGCGTCAATGTGGATCAGTACAGACCCTTTGCGGGGCGGTTTGTGAAAAACGTTTACGATCCCCAATGGACCGAAGAGAAAGAACAAAACGGAATGTTTGATTCTTTGGATGTGGATATTTGCATGTGGCTGAAAAAGAACGGACTGGTCTTTCGTATAGAAAAAATGGTCCACAATTACCCCCATTGCTGGCGGACTGATAAACCGGTTCTTTATTACCCGCTGGATTCGTGGTTCATCCGTACCACAGCCGTGAAGGACCGCATGATAGAGTTGAACAACACCATCAACTGGAAACCCGCTTCTACGGGGACGGGTCGGTTTGGAAAATGGCTGGAAAACCTACAGGACTGGAACCTTTCCCGCAGTCGTTTCTGGGGTACGCCTCTTCCCGTATGGCGCACCGAAGACGGCAGCGAGGAATGCTGCATAGGGTCATTGCAGGAATTGTACGATGCCCTGGAAGATTCCGTTAAACAAGGATTCATGAAGTCCAACCCCCTGAAAGACAAAGGTTTTATTCCGGGAGATTTCACACCGCAGAATTACGACAAAATTGATTTGCACCGTCCTTTTGTGGACGAATGGATCCTTGCCTCGGCAAAAGGAAAACCCATGCGACGGGAATCCGATCTGATAGATGTCTGGTTTGATTCGGGCTCCATGCCCTTTTCGCAGGAAGGCCTGAAAAATCTGGGAACCCCTGCTTTCGGGCAGGTAGCCGATTTCATTGCCGAGGGGGTGGACCAGACCCGCGGGTGGTTTTTCACGCTCCATGCCATTGCCGCCATGGTCAACGACCGCGTATGTTTCCGCAACGTGCTTTCCAACGGGCTGATCCTGGACAAGAACGGCAACAAGATGAGCAAACGCCTAGGCAACACCGTGGATCCTTTCACGATGCTGGACAAATACGGAGCCGATCCACTGCGTTGGTACATGATGACCAATGCCCAGCCCTGGGACAACCTGCGCTTTGACGAGGGTGGAGTGGACGAGATCCGACGCAAATTCTTCGGGACACTCTACAATACGTATTCTTTCTTTGCCCTGTATGCTAATGTGGACTGTTTTACCACTGCCCAGGCAGGTCCTGATCAAACCGGATGGGTCCCCGTAGAGCAACGGCCCGAGATAGACCGCTGGATCATTTCGCTGCTCAATACACTGACCATCAAAGTTTTGAATGCCTACGAGGATTACGACATCACAACTGCCGGACGTTTGATCCAGGACTTTGTATGTGACCAGTTGAGCAACTGGTATGTTCGGCTGAACCGCAAACGTTTTTGGGGAGGTGAAATGGACAGCCGGAAAGCAGCTGCTTACCAGACTTTGTTTGCCTGCCTGAAAACAGTTGCCCTGCTGGGAGCGCCCCTGGCACCGGTTTATATGGAACGGCTGTATACCGATTTAACGGGCAACGATTCCGTACATCTGGAATTGATGCCTGTGGCCGATGAGACCCATATAGATACTGCCCTGGAAGAACGCATGGACCTGGCCCAGCGTTGTACCTCGCTGGTACTTGCCTTGCGACGTAAAGTCAACATAAAAGTACGCCAACCCCTGAGCAAGATCCTGATCCCCGTGCTGGATCCTGCACTGGCTGAAAAGCTGGAACAGGTGCGTCCTATCATTCTGAGTGAGGTCAACGTCAAGGATCTGGAATTCATACACGACACAGCGGGACTGATCCACAAAGGCATTAAACCCAATTTCAAAGTGCTGGGGAAAAAATACGGTCCCCAAATGAAAGAGATCACCGCTGTTTTGAACGGCTTTTCCCAGCAGGAGATCAATGAGCTTGAAAAAGCCACTGAAAACGGTACATTTACCCTGGCCCTTACCTCCGGTCCCGTTCTCCTGGAACGTGACGATGTCACCATTACCTCACAGGATATGCCCGGCTGGCTTATAGCAACCGACGGACCTTTGACTGTTGCTTTGGATGTCACCATAACCGAAGACCTGCGCAGGGAGGGAATTGCCCGTGAATTGGTCAACCGGATACAGAACCTGCGTAAAGACACAGGTCTGGAAGTCACAGATAAGATACGGGTGGTTTTGGAAGACCGTAGTGAGGTTGCCGAGGCCTTAAAAGATTTTTCCCAATACATTGCCCAACAGGTGCTTGCCACTGAGATCACCCTGTCTGCCTCACCCCCTGCAGCGCATGTTGTAGAATGGGAAAACGGCACCCTGAACATTCATATTGACAAATCATAATTAAATACTACATTTGTGTTTCCCAAAAAATTAGAACCATGACTAAGAAAAAAACTACAAGCGCTCCAAAAGCGACGGAAGAGGTAAGAGAAAAGGTTCGTTATTCAGACCAGGAACTCCAGGAATTCAAAGCCTTGATAAATGAAAAACTGGCACAGGCCCGTGCCGATTATGAAGAACTGAAAGCTATCGTGACCCATAGCCAGAGTAACGATACAGAAGACACATCTCCTACATTCAAGGTTTTGGAAGAAGGAGCTTCTGCCCTCTCCAAGGAAGAAGCCGGTCAACTTGCTATGCGTCAGCAAAAATTCATCCAGTCGCTGGAAATGGCGCTGGTACGAATTGAAAACAAAACGTACGGAGTTTGCCGGGAAACCGGAAAGCTCATACCCAAAGAACGCCTTCGCCTTGTACCTCACGCAACACTTTCAGTAGAAGCGAAGAACAATAGAGAATAAAGGTTCCATGGGGAAAAGCAGAATATCCAGAGGTAAGATCACAGCCATTATTATCAGTACCATTCTTATTCTGGATCAATTTTCTAAGATCTGGATAAAAACCCACTTTACCCTTCACCAAAGCGTTCCTGTTTTGGGCAGATGGTTCCAGCTGTTTTTTGTGGAAAATGAAGGCATGGCCTTTGGCATGGTCTTTGGCGGAGAAGCCGGCAAACTCATTCTGAGCCTGTTCCGTATAGGATTGAGCATCTTTATCATGTGGTACATAGTCAGGTTGCTGAAAAAACCCGAAACCCCTATGGGCGTCCTGGTAGGTCTTTCGCTGGTCTTTGTAGGAGCCGTTGGCAACATAATAGACTGCGCTTTCTACGGACTGATCTTCAACGAATCCGGCGTCACCCAGGTCGCCCAAATGTTTCCTCCTGAAGGCGGCTACGGTACATTTTTGCACGGCAAAGTAGTAGACATGCTCTACTTTCCCCTGATTGACACAGTCCTACCCGAAAATTTCCCCATCTGGGGCGGCCGCCGCTTTGTCTTCTTCCAGTTCATCTTCAATATTGCCGACTCTGCTATCACCTGCGGCGCCCTTTACCTGCTAATTTTCAAGTACAAATTTTTCTCCAAAAAATAAAAAGAATCCTTACCTTTGCCAGCCCCGAAGGGAGCAGCGAATGTACCACCGTATTGACTTGTACGTATTGACTTGTACGTATTGATTTGTGCGTATTGACTTGTGCGTATTGACTTGTGCGTATTGACTTGTGCCGGCAAATAAACCGCAACGGAACTCAACTAGTGTGTGACGGCAAATTGTCGGCCACAAATCAAAACCGGGTTTTGACGGCAAATTGTCGGCCACGAATCAAAACCGGGCCTTGACGGCAAATTGTCGGCCACGAATCAAAACCGGGCTTTGACGGCAAATTGTCGGCCACGAATCAAAACCGGGCTTTGACGGCAAATTGTCGGCCACGAATCAAAACCGGGCTTTGACGGCAAATTGTCGGCCATTGGGTTCAAATACGGTTTTGCTCTCAAAATGAACGGAGAGATGCCGGAGCGGTCGAACGGGGCGGTCTCGAAAACCGTTGAACCCTTATGGGTTCCGGGGGTTCGAATCCCCCTCTCTCCGCCAGTTCCAAAAATGCAAAGACACGGACTACGTCCGTGTTTTTTTATGGCAGCTTGCCAGAAAAACAAGATGGCTTGTTTTTCCCGGCAGCTGTCATAAAAAAGTTACATATAGGTGCTTTGCGTTTTTGGAACTGAAGCCTCCCCCCTGGGGAACACCGAGCGCCTGCGGCGCGAAGGTAATCCCTCCCCAAGGTGAGATAATCAAAGGAAATCACTATCCCCTTGACATAAACGGCCATAAATGAGGAAGAAAGGCAGAAAATCCCAGGTTCATCCTCAAAACGGGGGCTATATGAGGATGAAAGGCAGAAAATCCCAGGTTCATCCTCAAAACGGGGGCTATATGAGGATGAAAGGCAGAAAATCCCAGGTTCATCCTCAAAACGGGGGCTATATGAGGATGAAAGGCTTTGGAATGTATTAAAATCAAATGCATTGCTGTCCGGGTAAACATTTTTCAATTATTGAATGATTTCTAAGAAGTTGATATTTAATATATTTGAAACTTATGCTTAAGGTCTTTTGAAGGTTTAAATCTCTAATTAAAAAATAAAATGTTGACCGTATAATATTGATATAAAAATGTTTATAAGAATAGAGATTTTTTTAACCGGACACAAGTGAATAAGCATTATAAGCATTATCACTTAGCAATTCATAACAAGGGTGTATTGGCTTGTGAGATTAATAGATTTCCGGAATTGTACCTTATATTTATACGGAATTAACAAATACAATGGTTGAGAATCCGAATTGTTTATTGATATTTGTCAGCATCTGGGAGAGTATTATTAAAATGAGAGTAAATGACAGAGCTTGACAAAAACATTAAGTATATAGATATAGAAAAAACAATCAGGGAGAGTAAGTCAAAAATCCTGACAAGAATTCCCAGATTTGCAGTAAAATGCATCATTTCAATTGTCAAACAAGACGAAATCAATCACATCCTCAATAAGTATTCCGATTATTCGGGTAAAGATTTTCTGGATAAAATCATTGAAGAATTCAACGTTACGATTGAAGTTGAGGGGAAAGAGAATCTGCCTGAGAACGGCAAATGCTTTTTTGTGGCTAACCACCCGTACGGTATATTGGACGGATTGATTCTTACCCATATTGTATCCGAAAAATACGGTCGACTGAAAGCCATTGCCAACGATGCTTTTATGCTGATCCCGCAATTGAATCCGTTCATTGCTGCAGTTAACGTGTATGACAGGTCTTCAAAAGCCTATGTCAAAGCCTTGGATGATACCTTTGCACTGGATATTCCTATCACACATTTCCCGGCAGGGGAAGTGTCCAGAGTGTATGATAAAAAAATTCAGGATACTGTATGGCAAAAGAGTTTTATCAAAAAAGCCATTTCAAACAACAGGGCCATTGTCCCCATATATTTTTACGGGAGGAATTCAATTTTATTCTATACTATCTTCTCGTTACGGCGGTTGTTTCTCATAAAAGTAAATCTGGAGTTAATGCTCCTGCCCCGTGAGATATTTAAGAAGAGGAATAGAACTGTAAAAGTTATTATTGGTAAACCTATCCCACATCAAATGTTTGTTAATTCAACGTCTCACCGGGATTGGGCACAGAATGTGCGTTCACAGGTATACAATTTAAGGAACATGAAACCAGGCCTGATATTATGACATTAAAAACAAGTCTCCGTGAACATTTATTTCGTATTTGGTATTGGTATGTGAATAAAGCAGACAAGAATGACGAAATACTTTTCATGAATTTTGGGTATCATGATCAGGACCGGCATATTACCATAGATGAAAAAAGTGAAACTGACAAGTATTCACTCCAGCTCTATCTTCATCTGATGAGTAGCGTTGATACTGAAAGTAAAGATATTGTGGAAATAGGCTGTGGCAGAGGCGGAGGCCTTTCTTATATTGCCCGTATCTTCCCAGTTGCATCTGCCCTGGGTATAGATCTGAACAACCGGGCAATCCTGTTCTGTAACCGTCATTATAAAATGAAGGGGTTGTCTTTTTTAAAGGGCGATGCCCAAAATTTAAAACTGGAGAAAAACTCCTGTGATATTGTCATTAACGTAGAATCGTCGCACCGGTATCCCAATATGAATGCCTTTTTGAAAGAAGTCGTCCGCATTTTACGTCTTGGAGGTTACTTTTTATTTACGGATTTCAGGTATGATAATGAAATGGAAGGACTAAAAAAAGATTTGGAAGAGAGCGGATTAACTGTTGTTAAAGAAAGAAATATCAATCACGAAGTTACTGCTGCCCTTGCATTGGACGACACGCGCAGACGCAAACTTATTTATAAACTGGCTCCCAAATTCCTTCACAACCTTGCGCTGAATTTTGCCGGGGCCGTGGGGTCTGATACATATAACAATTTTGCATCCAACAAATATGTTTATTTCAGCTATTTATTTAAAAAAGAACTTAACTGAAATAAGGCTGGAAATATTATTCATCTGTGAGGTTGATTTACACAGGAAGATTGCCTCTAAGATCCATCCGGGTATGTATTATGAATTCTCCTTTGGTCTTCCTGAATTTTGCCCACGGGCAGAGCTTCAGGCTCAGACTGAGTGGGCTTCCGTTATCCGATACGCTTCGGAATCCGTAGAAGGATCAGAGCTTCAGGCTCAGACTGATTGTGTTACTGTCGAATGCGTAGACTATATTATCCAGATCCAACCGGAATGGATCGTCAGCGTACAATGGCCGAACTTTTTTGACAAGCTCCATCCCCAGATCACGGTAGATTCGCCAGTCTCTGGTCTCGTTGGCTTTTGCCAGTGTATTGCTTGATACGGCGTAGCTGATACCGCGATGATACATTTTGTGGGAGGAGACAGCCTGCAGGCTGGTTTCTATATCACGGAGACTGTTTTTATTGGCGAACTGGGCCAGACTCATAACCAGGAACTGATTGTAGCAGGAGAAATTCCTGACTCGATAGTCTCTGTTATATCTGGCAACAAATTTGTTGAATTTGTGTCTTGGGATGAGGGCCTTAATCAGAGGAAAAACGGTTTTACCGGTATTCAGCACGCATCACCTGTTGGTTCTGCGTATAAAAGTATTCAATTCAAATCGTGTACAAAGTTAATCCCTTGTAATAAATTATATATTAACTAATTATTAACGTTAGTTACGTTCTTAACGGGACAGTAGTGTAATATATTAACAAATTTAGCGGATCTAAAAATGAATTCGGTTATTTGTTTCCAGATAAAGAGGGTAATCAAAAATATCATTTGGAAAAAACATACTTCCTCCATCTCCGTCGACATCAATTTTGGCAGTAAAATCTAAAACATGACGCACAAAAGTAGCACAATTGTACTCCATAGTATCATGTTTATCGGCAAAAAGGTTATACGGTTTACCAATCTGAGAATTGGAATAAGCCACCAATTTTGCTTTCTCCTTGTCGTTTAAGTGCGTCTTGAGTAAAAATCGTTGCCCTTTATATTTTTCACCAAAATTTATATCAGCCGGATTGATACCAACCCGGTTATTTTTCTTTTTTTTCTTAGAACGGTCGTAATACCTGGCTTCAATTACTTTAATTGCAGAGTATGATGCTTCGTCGGGCAAAAATTCACCTTCTGTAATAATTATTGCCACATGACCAGGCATTCCACTGTACCTGTATAAACTACTGCTTGCCACAGTATAAGAAAAAGATCTAAACAGCAAATCACCAATTTCCGCATGAACCGGGACATCCATTTTAGTTTTGCTTTTTTGAGCTAAGTATCTATCGAAACGAACCAGGCCTAACAGAACAAGAAGCACGATAATTAAAATATATACTATTCTTTTTGACATGATCGGTTATTATGAACGAATGTTTTTCGAGTCAGATATAAAAAGCAACTATAAGCAGAGGCCAGTACCAGGGGCAAAAAGAGATAGAACTTTACTAATGATGAATTTAAAGATATAAACGATCCGATTACAAGGTTGTGTTGATGTGATATCTCACGAATATTAAAAACTTCGGAAATCAGATAATTAAATGGGATCAGAAGCAGATAGAATAAAAGAGAAATTGTAAGTATCGAATACAATCTATTGTTAAGCCTTGTTTGAATTTTATGGAAAATCAGGACAAGGAGATACCCTGTGACCCACCAGAACAAAAAAGTTGTAATACTGATGGGGCCGGTATTATCAGGATAAATATTCAGCTGATAGGGATAAAACCCCGTCCAGAAAAAAGCAATTACCCCGGCAGTGACAAGCATTACAACGTGTTTTTTGGTCTGCATGCCTGTATTATTTTTTCCAAACATTAAAAACACCCAATACCCGCCAGCCATTCCCAGAAGAATATCAATAAAAACATCCGGTAGTTTTTCGGGCATAAACAGCTTTAAAATACCAATAAAGACTGTGGCTTCAAGTATTTCAAAACCTGTAATAATGATAAATAACCATTTCCAGTGTTGTTTACAGTTCAGAGCAGATAAAATGGCAAACAACAAGCCCCCGGTCAAGAAATGAACTATCGACCATAAATCGAAGTAAAGCAGCTTGTACTCAATCAATACATGCTGTAACCAAGCTAAATTTTCACGCAAAAAGATTAACCCTTCCTTCATTTATTTAAACCTATCTTCTCTTTTTTTGAAACTGTTCAAAGGCATCAATGGCATCATTGGCAGTAAATCAAACATAAATAGATAAATTAACGGGAATGAATAAGCAAACAATACTCCCAGGTATAACACCGTGATACCATGAATGGAAAAGTGAATTATCGTCAATAAAGAAATGAATACATAAGAAATGAATACAAATACTGTTTTTACCAAAGTTTTAATTTTGAGCAAGCTATAAGTTTTAGGTTGATTTCTGCCGGAAGAAGACTGGAACATCAAAAAACTGGTAAAAAAGCTAAAAAATGCTATTTCTTCGCCTTGGTTATTATTCATAAAAGAAAATGTTTTTTTACATATAAACAAAATAACAGTTGCCTTAAAATTATTTTTAGATAGTTGCTCCCGCTAGAGTGCCGTCCAGGGTATAAGAGTAAACAAATTCATTGGTTCCCGGATCAGTATTTCCAGCAATTTCTCCGGCATTGTCAATTTATATTACTACAAGATGCAAAAAAAGTTTTTATTAAGGCAGATACCAAAAATTCGGTTTTCATAATTCACATATTTCATTAACTAAATCCCTCATTGACAAATATATAAAATTTCCAGAAAGCATTACATAAATTAATTAAATAATATTGTAGAATAATGAGTTCATACTTCTTGCCCAGTTCGTAATTGATTGCCTATATTTATAAAAAATATTATACAAGTATTTTATGAAAACCATTCAAAAATTATTAAGTGCGTCATTTGTGATATTGATCGCAAGTGTTTTTCTGTCCTGTGAAAAACCGCATATCATTAATCCGTTTAGAAAGTGTTCAATGGAGAGGGAGCTGATTGTAGTTATCAGCGATATACATTTGGGAGCAGATCTTGCTTATGCCGAGTGTAAAGAGAACCTTCCGGCGCTTGAAGAATTCCTGACACAGATAAGGGAATCTTCCAATGTTAAGGAACTGGTTATTGCCGGAGATCTGCTTGACGAGTGGTTCGTCCCGGCTCCGGTAAATACCTACCAGGGAAAGGATCAGGCGGATTTTGTAAAACGTATTGCCGAGACAAACAAAGGCGTTTTTGACGTTTTAAAAAAGATCATTCGGGAAAAGAAGGTCCTGGTAACTTATGTGCCCGGCAACCACGATCTGACCATTACCGAGGCAAACATTGAGCTTGTTCTTCCTGGAATCAACCAGAAACGTGATCCGGAACTGGGTCTGGGAACTTACTCCCCGGTGGGTTATCCCAAGATTGTGGTAGAGCACGGACACCGGTACAATTTCTTTTGTTCTCCTGATCCATACTCCAACCAGGATGTTGCTCCGGGAACCATTCTGCCTCCCGGATACTTTTTTACCCGTATAGCTGCATTGTATGTGTCCCAAGAATATCCGCCTGCTGGTGATGTTGTTCCTGTTGTTACGCCAAATACTTCCGGAGATGAAAGTCAAGACCTGCTTTTTGCTTATTGGAAAATGTGGGAATGGACATTAAATATGTTCACCATTGAAAATAAATTTAACGAAAAAATAATTGTAACAAATGTTAATGGATTTACAGGAACCTATGCTGTTAACGACGTACTCCCTTACCAGACAACTCCGGGAGGATTTATTGATGTCAATCTTTACAAGAGAATTCAGGACACATGGACACAGAGACAAGTGCACAATCATGTGCCGGTTCCTATTCCTGCCCAACAGGCTATTTCGGGATCTGCCCTGGCCAGTGAGACCGATAACCAGGCTGCAGTCCAATACTTTCAAAATCCTAAGTCAAACGTAAGAATTGTTGTTTTTGGTCATTCACACGTTCCTACAATGGTATCTTCTTTTGACCATTTACAGCAAAAATCTATCTATGTTAACTCGGGGACATGGATTGATGACAACCCCAAAAGAACAACCATGAATTTTGTGGTTATTACACCTCAAAAAGATGATTGTTGCTCTAAAACCCATGTAAGGCTTTACAACTTTGAAAATGAAGTGATTACCCTGATGGCTGAAGATTCGGTACGACTCTAAAATGGAGGGGAGGAATCCCAATGATGAATAGTTCTCTGATAGCACCCTGTGGAATGAACTGCGGAATATGCCTGGGATACCTGCGCAAGAAAAACCATTGCAACGGTTGCAGAGAATGGAGTAAGGACAAACCTGAATATTGCAGGGAATGCATCATTATTAACTGCGAAATGCTTAATAAAACAGAATCAAAATTTTGTTACGACTGTAAAAAATACCCTTGTAGAAGGTTAAAGCAATTGGATACACGGTACAGGACAAAATACAATTTAAGCATGCTTGAGAACCTTCAAATAATTAAAGAATCCGGTCTGGAACGGTTTATGCAAATAGAGAAAGAACGTTGGACTTGCCCTGCTTGTGGCGCCACAATCTGTGTACACAGAAATTTTTGTTTAAATTGCAAAGAACCCAGAAGTAATAAAAATATTGTTTGATGGTGGAGAATAAATTAGCAAATCTGATGAATAAGATGTTTTTGGAGACGTTAAGTCCCTTTGATTTTCCTTCAACGGTAGACAGATTGTCAAAGGAAATAGAGAATAAATCATGGAAGATATCAAACGTATATGATCTACAGAAGACCTTAAATCAACATGGTAAAGAAGTCTTGCCTGTGAAGGTTTTTTCTCTGTGTCATCCAAATCATTCAAGCAGGATTCTGGAAAAAGATACAGAACGCATAATTTCGTCAATGATGCCTTGTCGTGTAAGTATTTATGAAAAGGCAGACGGAAAGACGTATATTTCAAGGATGAATTCATCAATGATTGCTGCAGGTTTCGGTGGTATTGCTGAACAAGTGATGACAGAATCTGCAAATGAAGTTGAAGAAATCATTGAACACATTTTGCAAAAGGATTAA